>JBJLJN010000001.1:0-41065 GCA_045559735.1 Candidatus Thalassarchaeum sp.
GGCGCGAAAGCCCACGGGAAAGTTCGTCGCTGTGCCACTCTCCTTCACCCCGCGAAATTTGAAAATCAATAGCCATGACCACCGGGTGAGATATGGCGATAAACACTGGAGACATTTTGGGGCACACCCAAGTTGGAGTTTACTTGTCTGTTGTGGATGATGTTCTGTTCTATCCCCGCTCGCTCGACGATATTTCGATTGAGATGCTCAGCCAGTCTTTTGAGATGGAGATGCAACCTTTCTTAGTAGGTGGTTCATCACTTTTGGGTAGTCTATTGAGTGGAAATGGCAAGGGCATAGCGGTTGCCGATATCGCCACTGAGGAGGATCTCGATGAACTAACCAGTTTCTGTGATGTTGTTGTTCTAGAGAGCGGAGTCAATGCTGCAGGAAATTTGATTGAGTGCAATGCGCACGGAGCTGTTGTCAGCCCGGTAGTCCCACAAAGAGGAGTAGAGATGATCTCCGATGTGCTAGGTGTTGATGCCATGCATTCCAAGGTCGCTGGACACGATACCGTGGGCAGCATGCTAGTTGCAAATGGCAACGGAGTCCTAGCTCATCCTGATATCACGAGAGAGGAGGCCGAGGCGATTGAGTCGGTGATGAAAGTCCCAGTGATGGTCGGAACGGTGACATTTGGTTCCCCATTTGTCGGAGCAGGATGTGTATCCAGCGATTCGCACGCTCTTGTCGGCTCGGGGTCAACCGGGCCCGAGTTGAATAGAATCGAGGACGCCCTCGGGCTGATTTAGAGGAATCGTTTGAACTCGATTTCCTCGTTCTTGTCTACTCTGGAGGTGACTTCAGGCATCGGATACTTGAGCCCAGTTGCAGTATTGAACAGCACCGCAGTCTCATCTCCGCTAATCAGCCCCGAATCGATGGCTGATCTGTAGGCCGCAGCCGTGGCGGCTCCTTCCGGACACATCAGAAACCCATCTCTATGTCCTATCTCAGAAGCTGTCCTGAGGATGTCCTCATCACTAACCGAAATAGCGAAACCACCCGATTCTCGAACCGCTCTGAGAATGAGGAAGTCGCCCAAGGCAGAAGGAACTCTGATTCCGGAAGCCGCAGTCTCAGCGTTTTCCCAGAACTCAGCGAATTCTTCACCTTCCTCCCATGCCTTAACTATCGGAGCACACCCATCAGATTGTACAGCAATCATCTTTGGCATCGGACAATCTATCCAACCCAATTCTGTCAATTCTGCGAAAGCCTTCCACATTCCAATCAATCCAGTTCCCCCACCAGTGGGGTAGAAGATGAGGTCGGGGAGATTCCATTCCATCTGCTCTGCTAACTCTAGCCCCATTGTCTTCTTTCCTTCGATACGATAAGGCTCCTTCAGTGTAGATACCGGGAACCATCCGACTTCTTCGATGCCGTCTGCTATTATATGACCGCACTCGCCAATCAAACCGTTCACGAGATATGTATCTCCGCCCTGTGCCAGAGTCTCCTGAGTGTTAATTTCAGGAGTGTTGTCGGGGCACAGAACGGTTGTAGAAAGGCCAGCACGACTCGCGTAAGCTGCTAGAGCAGATCCAGCATTGCCATTGGTCGGAATGGCCAGATGCTCAAGCCCCAGTTCTTTCGCCATCGAAACTGCTAGGCAGAGACCCCGCGCCTTGAACGAACCAGTGGGAAGCCTAGACTCATCTTTGATGATTATCGAACCCGAACCAACTCCCAGATATTCTGCCGAAGAATCCAGCTGAATCAACGGAGTGACTACTTCTCCCAAGGAGACTCTGTTGCTTGCATCAGCTACTGGAAGCAAGGGAGAGTACCTCCAGAATCCCGGCTCTGAGGAGTTCTCGATATCCTCTCTACTGACTTCAGCACCGAGACGGCCGAGATCGTAACTGACGAGTAAGGGCTTGCCAGAAGTAGAGAGTGTGTGGACTCCCCCAGTTTCGTATTTTTCTCCAGTTTCAGAGCATTCCAGATGGCTGACATAGCAGGGCATGAATCCACATGAGAGGGAGGTTCGATGAAATTACCGCATCACACTGAGGTCGGTGCGATGTGGTCATCTCCCTTGTCCTCAGATTCCCTGACGCGGTTCCACACCGAGGTCATTAGCTCGTCATGATGCTCTTCACAGTAGTGGAACCTGCGATATGCCTCTCTGAAAGAGTACGCCTTACTACCGGTGGCTACTAGGAATCCCTCAGGGGATAGGCGACTCACCAAGTCACCATCAGCCTTGCATCGGGGGTAATCACAACTCGCCACGAACGCCCCTTGCCCCTTCTTCTATTGAACCCTGTGAATCATTCACTAGTTGTCTCCTCGGGTGTGATGACAACAAGGGGAGAGTTAGCCTCTATGCTATCTCCTGTCTGGCAGTTCAATTCAGCCACTGTTCCTGAGATTGGAGCTTGCACCTCGTTCTGCATCTTCATGGCCTCGAGAATCATCAGGACAGATCCCTCTTCGACATGATCTCCAACGGATACGTGAATAGACACAACCTTGCCAGGAATTGGCGAAGATATCGTGCCTGACCTGACCGAGCCTGACCGAGATCTCGTCTCCCTCATAGGCGAGATATTCCTATTCTCTTCCACATTAATCTCGAATTCGGAGCCATCGATGCTTACTCGCCAGTCCTCGCCATCCTTCTCCAATTCGACTTCAAATGCCTCACCGTCGACTGTGACCTTCCTCTTGATTCTCACGGACTCACCTCGTCGTGCTCCTACGAGTGCGCGCCCGGAACAAATTACGTCTTCCAATCAGTACTCTTCTGTGGTCCTTGGACCAAGATTCTCCGGAGTTTCGCTGTCCTGATGGCGCCAAGGCCCGCCCCTCAGAAATCTCAAGAAGAACAGCGACCACTGCTGCGGTCATCAACTTCGAATCCCTGTTTGTATCTTGGGTCATGGTCATTCCTCATAGTGGGATGTTCCCATGTTTGCGTGCAGGACGAATCTCCTCCTTGTCCAAGAGTGCACCTAGAGCCCGTGTCAAGACCACTCTAGTCTGGCTCGGCTGAATTACGTCGTCTAGATAACCCAGAGCTGCTGCTCGGTATGGATTGGCAAAGGTCTCTTCATAATCATCCACCAGCCTTTCTCGCTCCTGCTCAGGATTGCCTGAGGTGACTATCCTCTTCCTGTGGATGATTTGAACAGCCCCCTCGGCCCCCATTACTGCTAGTTGTGCGGTCGGCCATGCGATGTTGTAATCGCCCCTTATGTGCTTTGATGACATGACATCATAAGCTCCTCCGTACGCCTTCCTCGTAATCACGGTCATCTTAGGGACAGTAGCCTCGGCATACGCATACAGCAACTTGGCACCGTGCCTGATTATCCCGCCCCACTCCTGGCTTGCACCTGGGAGGAATCCGGGCACATCGACGAAGGTTAGCAACGGGATGTTGAATGCGTCGCAGAATCTGACAAACCGGGCACCCTTGATTGAGGCGTCTATGTCGAGGCATCCTGCAAGTACACTTGGCTGGTTTCCGACCACTCCTACGGTGTTCCCGCCAAGCCTGCCGAAACCCACCACTATGTTTCCGGCGTAGCCAGATTGAACCTCAAGAAAGCCCCCATCATCTAGCACTTCCTGAATAGCGGCGGTGATGTCATATGGTTGACCGGGGTCTACGGGAACGAGTTCATCCAGACTTTCACAGATCCTGTCTAATGGATCGGAAGTTGCAGATACGGGAGGCTTCTCAAGATTGTTCGAGGGCATGAATCCAACAAGTTCGCGCACAATCGAAAGAGCCTCATCGTCATCTTGGGCGGTGAAATGCGTAACTCCCGACTTAGTAGCGTGAGTCGAAGCCCCTCCTAAGTCCTCGAAAGTAACCTCCTCATTGGTCACCGTCTTGATGACTTCAGGCCCAGTTATGAACATGTGAGAGGTTTTGTCTACCATTACCACGAAGTCGGTAATGGCCGGGGAATAGACAGCCCCCCCTGCACAGGGCCCCATGATTACTGATATCTGAGGGATTACCCCGCTCGCCCTTACATTGCGGAAGAAAATCTCAGCGTATGATCCAAGACTGGCGACGCCCTCCTGAATCCTCGCACCACCGCTATCATTCAAACCAATCACAGGAGCACCGGTCTTGAGGGCCATATCGAGGATCTTGCATATCTTTAGCCCGTGCATCTCTCCCAGAGAGCCACCGTAGACTGTGAAATCCTGAGCGAAGCAGTATACGACCTTCCCATCAATAGTGCCATGTCCGCATACCACGCCATCTCCCGGAATCACATTCCTGTCCATCTCAAAATCCCTGCAACGATGCTCGACCAAGGTATCAACCTCCATGAAGGAACCATCGTCCAGAAGGGCATCTATCCTCTCACGAGCAGTCATCTTCCCCTTGGCATGCTGGGCCGAGACTCTCGCCTGTCCGCCGCCACCTGCAGCCTGAGACTTCCTGCGCCGCAAATCCTCGACTCGATCATAATTGACGCTCATAAGCGTCCAAGTCAGCAGAACCCCGCCAATGAGCATTCCCGTCGGGATGTTGCTTCATGCGAGTAATCGGTTGCTTGAAGGGTTGCGCCCGTGTGCCGGTATCATAGATATGAAAGTCATTATCGCTAAACCGGGGCTTGACGGCCATGACAGGGGTGCCAAAGTAATCGCTCGTGCATTAAGGGACGGGGGTCATGAAGTGGTATACACTGGACTGAGGAAAACTCCCGCGGAAATCGTCCGTGCCACCTTGGATGAGGACGCAGCCGCTTTGGGCATCTCGACTCTTTCAGGTGCCCATGATGTCCTGATTCCAGCCATTTGCGAGGAACTTGCCAGAGAGGACTTAGGCGGGATTGTAGTTTTCGCTGGAGGGATCATACCCGCATCCGATCGAAGCGAGTTGCATGATTTGGGAGTCAGGGCCATATTTGGTCCGGGAACGAACACATCGGAGATTCTCGATTTCTTGAAGGAGGTTTCTTTGAGGAACGACTCAGGGCAGCCGGTAGGGGTGGGGGAGAGTTCACAATGGCGATGGGAGTGAAGGAAGGGGAGATACTTAACTCGGCTTTGGGAGGTAGTCGCAGAGACCTTTCGCGTTTGCTCACAATAATCGAATCTGGTGAAATGATCTCCATCCCTCCTCAAGACTCGTGGACTCTAGGGGTGACCGGACCTCCAGGAGCAGGTAAATCTTCGCTGATAGGCAATTTGGCCACCCATTGGTCCAGTAGAGGGGACAGGGTTGCTGTTCTGGCCGTGGACCCCTCTTCGCCCAATAGTGGTGGAGCGTTGCTAGGTGACAGGATGCGGATGCAATCAGCCGACTCTGGGGACTCGATTTTCGTAAGATCGCTGGCGACTAGGAATCATCCCGGAGGACTCTCAGCGTGCATCTCGACTATGATTCATTGCTTATCCGCATGCGGCTGGAATAGGATTGTCATCGAGACGGTCGGATCGGGTCAGTCTGACTACCGCATAGCCGCATTCGCAGACAGGATTCTGCTGGTTGACGGCCCGGACAGAGGGGATATCATCCAAGCCGAGAAGGCAGGTATTATCGAGCTGGCCGACGTAATCGCTGTCAACAAGTCTGACATCGAAGGCGCTGACCAAGCGGCTGAATCGATACGGTCCTCTCTGTCTCTGGATGAAAATCCCCCCCCGGTACACTTGGTTTGCTCTCATGATGGCTCGGGCATTGATGCGATGATGGAAGATATCGAGAACTGTATGCTTGGGAATAGGGGCAAACTCAGGGCCAGGGAACGTCTGATTTCTGCATGGGATTTTCGACTTCTTAATCATCCCGGGCTAAATGGGGTAATCGACCTCTTGGAGACCGGAAGTATAACGCTAGAACACGCCATCGAGTCACTCAGACAAGGAGAGGGATGAGCCAATGAAAGAATCGGAGGTACTTGCAGACCATGTAGAGCAATCTATTGGTGGTTTCGGAGGGCATGCATTCAGACGCTTCACACATGTTTCAATGACTGTTATTCCATTCCTGTACTACCTATACGGACAAGATATTGCAGACATAGTCTCTCTTGAGGCAGAGCAACTTGTCAGTGCCATTTGCATGCTGATACTACTGGTTGAGGCTGCAAGACTCCGTCTAGGGATAGTTATCTTCGGTCAGAGAGAGTATGAGTCAGACCAAATTTCAGCCCTCGCTTGGGGCGGACTAGCTGTCTCACTAGCTCTACTACTAGCACCCGGCGAGGGAGATGGATTGGATGCAGGACTGTACGGCATTCCTCTAATTGTGGGAATGACCCTAGTAGACCCACTAATGGGCGAGATAAAGCGTACCCGAAAGGACCTCAAACTGGCCATCTACTTTGGCCTAGTTATGTCTTACGCAGTCTGGCTAACCTGCCACTTCTGGCTTGGAACTGATATCTTGGCAGCAATAATACTAGCTCCATTGACTGTATTGGGAGAGATACCCAGAACCAAGGCGATAGATGATAATGCCACTATGGTTCTATTCCCCTTGACTGGCCTTATGCTGCTCCTCCCGTTCCTATGAGCCTGTGACCCCGTCATCTTTACAATCCGACTTCGACTGGACAATTCGATGGATGAAGACGACTCCACGGGTGGAATCGTAGAATCATCGGTCTCGCAGTCAGGCTATGTGGTGGTCTGGACGGTTGCCTCACTGGTTTCATTCGTCATTTTCTTCGTCTACTTCTGAACACCAAAATGATGAACCTCATCAAGTTCCATCGTTTGTGTGCGGCATTACCGGAATACTAGGCAATGCCGATGCTGCCACCGCATCTTCGATGGCCGCCTGCCTTAGTCACAGGGGGCCCGATGGCAGCGGAAGCTTCCTAGAGGAGTCAGCAGAGGGATCTGTGGCCTTCGGTCACTCTCGCCTGTCAATAGTGGATATTGGTGGATCTTCCCAGCCGATTCATTCGGACCACGGGGCTGTTCTTATCCAGAACGGTGAGATTTACAACTACGCCAAAATTAAGGATGAGCTGAGGTCTTATCCTTGGAGAACCTCTGGTGACAGTGAGGCCATACTCGCCCTGCACAAGCACGGCACTAACTCGCATTCAAACGAGCCGAATCACACTGATTGGGTTTCCAGATTGGATGGCATCTGGGGTTTCGCCCTGTGGGACTCTGCAAGACGGGAACTACTGCTGTGTAGGGACCCTTTGGGTGTCAAACCGCTGGTAAGGACACAACTTCCCGATGGTACTCTGATTTTCGCCTCCGAGGTCAAGGCCCTGCAAGTACACCCGGACTTCTCTGCATCCCCTGACATTGATGCCTTGGCTGTCAGACTCGCCTATGAGTACCCGTTTGACATGACAACACTATTCTCAGGCGTCACTCAAGTTGCTCCGGGGACTATTGAGACATGGGCCTTGGATGCCGAAGGGCGTGCAACTCTGAAGTCAGTACAGCGGCACTACAAGCAGTCGCGAACAACTGCCGATTGGGACCCGATTTCAGGACCCGATTCATTACTGTCCAGTCTCCGTTACTCAGTTGAATCTAGGATGACCTCCGACATTCCAATCGGTGTTGTGCTTTCTGGTGGTCTTGACTCCAGTCTGATTGCTGCACTGGCCAGAGATTCAGCACTCAATTATGGCAATCCTGTCCCTGAATGCTGGACGGTTGCCAGCAGCGAGGATAATCCCGATTTCGTTGCTTCCAAGCTCGTTAGTGAGCATCTGGATCTTACTCATCACACCGAGATTATAGAGGAGCGAGCGTTCTGGAATTGCCTGCCTAAATTCGTTTACGATGGTGAGGATCTCGACATCAGTGTGCTGTTCTGGCAACCCCTGTTTGAACTGATGTCCAGTAAGGTCAAGGTCGGGCTGTGTGGACAGGGTGCTGATGAGCTGCACGGTGGCTATTCTCGATACAAGGACGTAGCAGAACACTCCCGCCTGATAGCCAGTAGACTCTCAAGGTATAATCTGGATACTTCGATTCTCAGTACGGGCGAGGGAATGCCTTGGGCAGACAAAAACATCCACCCAAGCCACCATTTCAAGAATCTACACGGGACTATGGATTTTGAACTCCAACGCGGACAACTGTCCAATTTTCAACTCCGACTAGCTGACAGGCATGGCATGGCCCAAGGTCTGGAGGTCAGGGTTCCATTCTTGGGTATGCAGCATGTCCAGTCTAGCAACAGGCTCCCGACTCACATGTTGATTTCAGACACTAAAGAGAAGTTAGCTCTGCGTCAAGCCTCCAATCCAGCCGGGCTTCCAGAATCTATCGTCCAGCGCCCAAAACTTCCAGCAGGAACTGCGACAACCCCTGATCTGGTCACTTCACTAATCGAAGAGCTGACACCTCATGCCATGGAGTGGTCCTCAGATTATGGAAAACTCGCTCCTATGTTGATGGACCAACCAGATATGGCGATAGGAATCAGGCTGTTCCATTCCATTCACCTGACTGATAATCCGAGCGCCAGGCGCTTGAAGCCGATTATGGATCTGCTTGATGACGTAAGTCCGTGGCCAGGGACTTAGGGAAAACCTTCTTCTCGCAGCAGCTTGGCCTTGGTTTCGATTCCTCCATCACCACTGTAACCCCCTAGTGAACCATCAGACCTCACAACACGGTGACATGGGACTGTGATTGGGAGGGGATTGGCTCCACAGGCGTTTGCAACCGCCCTCGATGATCGCGGCCGACCGATGGCCTCAGCAATCTGCTTGTAGGTCATAGTCTCTCCACGAGGGATTAAGAGTAATTCCTTCCATACTATTTTCTGGAAGTCGGTACCATCCATTTGGTCCGGATCAATCATCTTGCTCATCCTCTCCGGGAACGAATTCCTCCATACCGACAATCTCGTAGTTAGAAGGAAAGAGAGCAATCACTATTCCAGCCACGATACAACCCAGACCGAGGTAGAAACGTTGTTGGACAGTCATCAACTCTAATCCAATCACGAAGAGCATTAATCCCCCAAGGTTGGAGACCCAGACTAGAGTTTTGAAGGTAGATAGCGACACCCCGGTGGAACTCTTAGTCCTCTTTGGTCCGAACTCGGCACCGAATCTCAGTGGTTCTTCTTCCTTCATTCAATCACTACCTATCAATCATGATAATCGCATCGGTCGGACAACCAAGGGCACACAATCTACAGCCCGTGCATTCGTCGCGCAGAATTCTCGCTTTCCGATTCACTTCGACATCCATAATCGGGCTGGCTAGAGGAGTGTCAAACAGCTCGATAGCATCATCATCGCAGACTATGGTACATTGGTCACATCCGATGCAGAGCTCTTCTTTGACCCAAGCCACGGCGTCATCTCCACCCTTCAATTTGGCCTCCTCCTCGGCTCGCATTGAATCAAGGAGCATCCGAATTCTCTTCTGCTCAGCGGCACGCCGCGTGAGAAGATCAGGTATCTCGGTCATGATTGTCAACTCAGGCTGCACATTCTCAATGTATGCTTTCCAGTAAAAGCCAATCAAGAGTCACTGACCCTTGTTCTCAATCTGGCGGGCGAGGAAACTGACGACGTCCAGTATTTCGAAGTCATGCCTCGGATCGCCTTCGAACTTCAGACACTCAAAGTGGGCGACACACTTGGGGCAGGTAGTGAGCATTACATCTGCACCAGTAGCGTTCACCTCATCGAAGCGTTGCAGCCTGAGTGCCCTACTATTCTCATTGCAAGACATCATGCTTGATACTCCACAGCACAGAGCATCCTCTCCGTGGTGCTCCATCTCGACTAGGTTAACTCCATCTACTGACTGAACTAGGTCTCTGGGTTTGTCATACAGGTCCATCTGCCTTCCGAGTCTGCACGGGTCGTGATAAGTCACAGTAACATCGTCATCCACAGCCAAATCCATATCGAAACCGTTCTCAACCAGATACTCGGTGGTATGCATGACCTTCATACCCTCAAGTTCATAGTCGAGAGCGAATGTCCTGAAGCACTCAGCGCAAGATGTCACTAGGGTATCTATCCCACTTTCTCCTAACTTCTTCTGGTTGTATGCCTTGAGTTTCTCAAAGACCTCTGATAGTCCCTGCCACTTTTGATCGTGACCACAGCACTTTAGGAAGTCTCGACCAAGGTAAGTGACATCATCGCTCATCTCATCGAAGATGGTGAAAGCAGCAGTAGTGGTCTCACCTAGGTTCATCTCACCTTCGTTGACGTGACTGAAAATCATCTCCTGGTCGATGTAGTCGACGCATCCAGGATAGTAACCGACGTTGGAGTCGATTGGGTAGTCCTCGACAGAGACGAAGGCCTCGTCAGCCCCTTCCTCAGCCTCAGCAGCGAGAACTGCCTGCAGTAAGGTGTGAGGAATCTCAGTTGCGGGTGGCCCTCCGACAATCAGGTTTCTCCTGATGTCGACGTAGGAGTCGTAGTCGACAAGCTGCGGGCAGGCATTGGTACAAGCCGTGCAGGTCAGGCAAGAGTACAGGGGCACTCCATCATCCTCATTGTTCCAAGTGTTGTAGATGATGTTGAGTTTGTCACCGGCGTTGAACAGCCTGACAGGGCAGGCATCGTCACACAGGTCGCAGCCGTAGCACTTGTTCATCTCCCACTCATATCCCCTAGCCATGCTACGCATCACCATGAACACAATCGCCCCTACTCCCAGGCAGGGGATGAATAGGCTGTAGATTAGCTTGGCATCCAAGCTCTTTGGATTCTTGTGGTATGTCGGATTATCCAGTGAAAGTGCCGTTAACTCCTCCAAACTTAGTGGGGAATCTGATCTGACTAATGCAGTACCATCCCCAGTGAGCAGTAGGGGCTGGTATGAGACAGCGGAGAATCCGGCAATCATTGTCACTGACTCATTGACTCCTTCAGAGTTAGCGGTGAATGCGATTGTGTATGTGCTACCCGAATCTAGGTACATCGTAGTGCTCTCACAAGTTCCATCGGCGTTCTGCCACAGGAGACTCCCAGCAGCATCATGCAGCGTTACTTCAACGGAATGAGTACCTGCGTTTCGAACACTTGTCCTAAAGCTACAGCTAATGTCGGCAGGAATCCTTGAAACACCAAAATCTTCGACCTCAAAGGAGCGACTCTCGGTAATTTCGAAGGCAGAACCATCAGAGTTTCCTTCGTAGATTATATCCATACCGCCGGCATTGCGGCCGGTATCGTTGTTAGCGTGACCGTTGTCTCCAGCGAAGTCGAGAATGACTTTCCTCGTGGGCTGGTAAATTCCCCAGTCAGACCAATGCACAGCAGCTATGACACACCAATCGGCGAGATCTTCGTTCTCGAAGTCGAAACCATCCCAGACCGCTAGGGTCTGTGTTTCAGAATAGGGCAGGCAATCATCTTCCCAATCTGCCCATACATTCCCCCTGCCTTCATGCACGAGGGTATCCGAAGGCTGCATTCTCAAGGCGTCTAGGTCTTCCACCTCGTCCATCGCACCTAATCCTCCATAGTCCCAGAATCCGTCATCGTAAACGGGCCATGTCACTACAGAGATTAGCAACGTTGCTACGAGAGATCCAATTGCGACCCGCCGTCCCATTTCCGGGTTGACTCTAGCGCCCATTGATTTCAGTGCGAACCATCTGACTCCGAAGAAAATTACAGCGAATAAGAAGATTCCAGTCAATACCCACGGTAAGGCATTGAATAACTCAGCCGTCCAAGGGGCCTGCCTTCCACAGAACAGGTAGTTATGAGAATCAGACCAGCAGTAATTGGTCAGGTCTTTTGAGTATAAATCGAGGAAGATATTGATTGAGAACACAGAGATGAACCATACGTGAGCGAGATAAATCGCACCAGCGGTAGCGAACCAAGGGTCCTCAACCCCCCTCTTCTCTCTTCTACCGATTATGAATGGAGGGAGGGCCAGTATTCCAACCGGGATTCCAGTCAGCGCTGCCCCCCACCAGCCCGCATTCCAAGCTATCACAGGAGATCCGAAGAACTCCCCAATAGGCCCGGCAGGAATGATGTACTGAGGCAGGTACTCGCCCCATCTGAGATATCCATAAGAGAACAGAACGTACCAATCAGGGAATACGAATCCCGCCTGGGCGAAAGGGTCAGCAGCGCTGTGTAGCGGCGGCGGTATAATCCAAGAGTAGAATGCGATTACAGCCAGCATAGCGGCCAGAATGATACTGTCTCGAATAATTTCAGTGGGCCATACGGAATGGCCAACGAAGACCCTCTTTCTCTCTGGGTCAGCCTCGAGCAAGCGATCCTTCTCGCCCATGTATGTATCAGCAATTCTGCCAAATCTATCCAACATTCCCATTCACTGACCTCCTCAATGTGGCTCCGCAATTCCCTGTACCCAGACGATGAAGAGATGGGCTAGTATCAGCCCTGTAACTAGAACTGGCAGAATGAACACATGCAGGAAATACATTCTGGTGACTGTCTGTCCACTCAGTGTGGTGCCAGCGAACAAGGCCTTAGCCATCCACCCTCCAATCAAGGGCGTGGAGCTGGCCATGCTAATTCCTATAGTGGCCGCTCCGAATGCTAGGCTGTCCCAAGGAAGAATGTAACCCGAGAAGCCGAAGAATATAGTGAAGAACATCAGGGCGACACCGATGAGCCAGTTAAGCTCCCGAGGATTTCTGTAGGCGCCTGTGAAGTAGACTCTGCACATATGCAGAAACACTGCGGCGACCATGAAGTGCGTCCCCCAGTGGTGGATTGACCTGATGATATAGCCGAACGGCAGCTCAGTCATGATGAACTCCATACTGAGGTAAGCCGGAGAGGGTGTCCCTTCCCCTCCTGGAACGTAGTAGAGGCCAAGAACTGTCCCAGTAATTATCAGAATCACGAAGGCTAGGAAGGAGATTCCCCCTAAGCAGTACAAAGGATACCAGTACCAGATGATTCTGAGTTTGTACTTCTCCGCATGAGTCAATGGCATCTGCCTGTGCATGTGGTGGTAGGCATCCTTGCTCATCCCCCAGTAGTCCTGTATCCTGAATCGAGTATCCAGCCATGAGAACGCCCAAAGAAATGTCTTCTCGGCTAGGCCCATGCTGCCAGCGCTTGTCTCGACAGCTCGCAGGATGTCTGTGCGAGGCATGTCGTCCCTCTCCTTGCGAAGGGTGAAGGCCACTAGAACCACCACAATCGCGATGAACAACCACAGGAACCAGAATTGAATCATAATCTCACTAATCGCAATATGTGTACCAGTCCTTGAAATCGTCAAGGGCTTCGATAATATCCCCATTGACTTTGAATGGAATCAGAGGAATTCCTACAGGTGCCGGTCCACCTACTCTCTTGACACCAATAAACTCGAAGTCTTGGCCGTTGTTCCTGTTTCGATTCATGTTCTTCTCTATCACAGTGGGGTCAAACCTGCTTGAATGGCAGATGCAGAACAACTTGTTACCACCGGAGTCAACTCCTCCAGGGACCCATTGGTCGGCTGTGAAGTCGTTGCTGACCAGTTGCCACCCGGGGATACAACATAGGTGTGTGCATTTGGCGAATATAATCACCATATTGTCGTGAATCGAAAGTGATTCGTATGTTGGGTCCTCGTCAATCTCGTACCCCGATCCAACATAAGCACCGCTCTCGTTGTAGCCGTCCATGAATTGGAATCTTGGACTGTCCTCGACAGGAGACGACTGAACATTCTCAGTGTGAGGTACATAGATTACAATAATCGGCAGACCAGACCAGATACCTGATGCTCCTGCCATTCCGGTAGAGGACTGAGTAGCAGCATCGACGAAGGTCTGGTAACTCATTGGCTCTAGGTGTCTGTCTCCATACCAAGCCGAGTCCTCTGCACCTGTAGGTACCCAGAATCGAACCGTTGAATCCCCTCCATCTGCATCTGATTGCCCCATCAGAAGAGAAGCGAAGCCCACAGTGCCAAGACTGGCCATAGTGATTACACCGGCTGCAGTGTTGAACGAATGACGCATGAATTCCCGTCGATCAATCAACTTAGGCGACTCCGAATCAGAAGCCGGATCTCCAGGCATTTGCCTCAGTTTGAATCTTCTAGCCATATCACACCTCGTACTGCTTCCACTTCTCTGGGTCATTGGGTGTGATGTATTTGCTCCCTCTGTGCTTAACAATAATGACATCGGGCAGCACGTATTTCAGATATACTATACCCATGATAATAAGAGTCAGCATGACCATGCCGAAGTTGAAAGAGAGTAGCTGCTGATCCCAATTTTTCAACAGACCGTAAGCCAGAGCCCCAGCCCAAAACAGAGTCCACAGAACTCCCCACAAAGCGAATAGTAGTATGAGAACTGAATCACCATGAGGCGACATAGAGGCCCTGACCACAGTCCCCGGTGCAGGTTCGTTAAAGACTCCGTGATCTACAGCTGCTTCCAACTGCTCTCGAGTCAAGGCAGCGCCCTCAAGTGCAGCGCGAGCATCCTCAACGCCGATTTCGCCAGCCTGGACCTGCCTCAGTAAATCCATCACGATGTCCTCTCTCATATCTGATCGCCCCTCCTTAGATGTTTGATTCGCAGCCGCAATAGATTACTTCTTCCGGCATAGTGTCTAGAGAAGCCGTAGCGTAAGAAGAGGCCGCAGAACAGAATAACGATGATTACTGCTGCGAAGCCAAGAAGGCCAAGCCAATGCGCCCTCAATCCAGCCCCCATATCATGAATTTCCATGCCGTGATCGGCTGGAGCCGGTGGCTCAATGTCTCCATTACCTGAGAAGACAGTTCTAGTACTTCCATCATCGACTCCCTCGTCAACCGAGGTACTGACCCTGTTCCACTTGTCCAGAGGGCTCGGAATCTGATCGCCATTCACCGAGTTGCCCACTAGCCACATTGTGACCAGGCCCTCGCCTCCTGGGGGCGCAGTCCAGACTATGCTCCATGTACGATCCTCTGTCTGGGAGCCAGAGTTTGTGTGTGTCAGTCTACTCTGGTCGCCCTCCCAGTTCTGCACATCGTCCTCGAATCCCTCAGCCGCGCCAAGAACACCGGCACTTACCATCATGGAGAATCCGCCTGTGTTGGAGGAGGTGTCGATGTCAGGGCCCCCAATTAACTGGATGACAAGGAGATACTGGGAACCAGCCTCGTAGCGATAGGGAAGGCCGTCTAGAATCACAGTGACCGAATTGTCAGGGTTCTCGTTGTGACATGTACAGCCCGCTATCGAGACATCACCATCGCCGTTTGCATCACCTCCGATGCCTAGGTGGGAAGCCTGTGTGCCGCCAGCTAGAAGCAGTAAAATCACCCCTAGTACGAGTCCCCTTCGGTAGTCTCCTGCTATGCTTCTCATTGAGATACCTCTAGGGGTACTACAAGCCACCTAGAATAGGGATATTAACGTTCCACTATTCATCCTTCCCGTAGGGAAACCTGACAGCAATTACAATTCATCATCATTCAAGAAAACTCAAACGGCATCACTTCAGGGATGGGTCAGTGTCAGAACGCCAGTGGAGGAATTCGTACCAGCTCTCACAGGAGCAACTCAGCCGCTTGGACGAAGCGGAGGAATTCATGGAAATGCTCGACATCGACAGGGCCGAGGAGATTCTACTAGAGTTGCTTGAAGAGGACTCCAAGTGTATCCCCGTTCTGAACAATCTCGGTCACATGCACGGACGCTACCTTTCGGATTTTGAGAAGGCGATCGAATATTATGAGAGGGTGCTTGAGATAGAGCCTGACAATGCTTGGGCTCGTGATGAGAGGCGCAGATACGCCCGCTATCTCACTTATGACTGAGCAGATTTAACGACTCATCCTGTCACCGCCCTCTGTGGACGAAGGTGCGATCCTCATAGCAGGAGTAGGGGGGATTGGCTGCATCTGGGCCGAGAGGGCCCATTCGAAATGTCCCGATCTCTCGGATCTCCTGTTGATTGATGCCGACGAGGCGTCGTTCGCAGGAGCGGCAACTGCGCACTGCCTACACCTCGACGCGGGTGGCGATGGCAGAGGGACAGCTTCCCTGACAGCACTGGCTGCTCATCGAATCAGGGATGGGTATTCACCTATATCCCAACTTCTCGATAGGGCTGAGCTGGTGATTATTCTGGCCGGCTTAGGGGGGGGAATGGGATCAGGAGCCTCCGCAGAGTTGGCCTCTCTAGCGAAGGAGTCTGACAGCCTGGTAATCTCGATAGTGGGCCTGCCCTTCGCCGAACAGCCTCTGCGTTACTCGATAGCCGAATCTTCTCTGCCCGCCGTGCAAGCGAACTCCAACTTGTGCATCAGAGTCAGTATGGAACGACTCGCATGGCAGGCGCGTTACAGGGGCACAGACTGGAGGTCAGGCTCGGGTTGGATAGAGGATCTTGTGGAAGGATTGGTCACCACCTTAGCCAGAGTAGGCAAGATAAATTTGGATCTGATGGACCTGAGGACAATAATCAACCGACCCGGAAATGCTACACTAATTGTCGGAACGGGAACAACTGACAGGCCCGATCGGGTCGTGCATGAAGCCCAGAACTCTCCTCTCTCAGACCTCGGCGTCGAAGGAGCCAAAGGATGTATGATTCAAGTTGAAGGAGGGCCAGACATGACATTGTCCCATCTTAACGAGGTGACTGAGGCTTTTGTTTCCTCACTCGACCCCGATTGCCAAGTGATTATGGGTGCAAGGGCGAGTGACGAGATGGTGGGACGAATCAGATTAGTCGCGGTAGTGAGTGGTCTTTGACCAAGACGATTAACGACCACCCCGTCCGAGAATCGTGGCAAGGCTCGGAAAGGCAGCTAGAGGAAAGAGGCGCTGGATAGGTATCCGCGTCTCTCCTCCTGTCGACTCTAGGGAACTCTGCCAGATTGCCATAGCCGACGCAATTGATGGAATAGAATGGAAGATGTATGACTGTAGGTCGAACGAATCTAGTACCTTGGCTATAATCAGAATCCCTTTGGACGACTGCGAGGAAACAACGAGCAGATTGAACCTGTCAGAGAGAATATCCACCGTTACCAGATCAGGTAAAATCAGGCTGGTTCGTCAGAGGATGGGCCTCACTCAGTCGGAATAATCCAATCGAGGCTTCCGACCTCATCAGTAACTCTGACCTCACCTGAACTTTCGATCTCAAGCCTCCCTCTACTGTCTATTCCGACCGCCCTCGCATCCCCCTTCCCAGCTTCGATTAAGACGCCTCTAGAAAGGCTGTTTGCCAACCCCCTCCAAGAGATTCCTACAAGATCCTCCTTACGGGTGCTGGGAACTTTCCTGTGGTGCTCGAAAAGTGAAGCCAAAGACGAGTCCACAAGGGCGAAAACCTCCGAAAACTCCAGCCTAGCGTCTGTACCTTTCCAACCTGTCACACCCACTCCATCTACTATTGATGGTACCCTATTGATTCCGATTCCCACTCTGACTGCAAGCTCCGAAGTCGAACTCTCGACTAGTATTCCGCCCAGTTTAGCCCCATCTTTGTCAATCAGGTCGTTTGGCCACTTGCAGTGGCATCCGAGGGCCAAACTAACTGACGAGCCTATCGAGGTTTGTAGCAGACCCGGCTCCAAATCATCCAAACCAGACATCGGCATCACCCAAGTACAGGCTAGGCCACCTAGTTTGGTCTCCCATATAGTGCCCCGCCTTCCTCGTCCACTTGTCTGATTCATGGAAAGGAGCCTGCCCCAAACCGAAGAATCCAGACTTCTCGCCTCGTCCATGGTGGAATCGCATTCTTCTAGCACAATCGGATCACTACCACTTGCAGGCCGCCAATAGCAGATAGCCTCAAGACGCTCCTCACCCAGTCTGAGAGCCCCCAGTGTCCTGCTGGCCCAGCCAGCCTTGAGCCATGATTCTGGCTTGCTCTGACTTGGAGGGTCGGTCCGATGCAGCATGACTACTATACAGTCATCTGAGACCTTCGAATCTGTGATGATTTGCAGCAGTTTGTCAGACCACCCTCCAGGGATATCCAGCATCGAGGCATCCTCAATCGGCTCGAGACTCTCTCCTTCAATCTCAGGTTCGAGATACGGTAGGTTCCATACGATCAGGTCTGCTCTTTCAGGCAAACGCCATCCATGCTCGCCCACACCCCCCTCGGTGACGGTAATCGAATCAGAGAGTCCCGCTGAACGCGCGTTCCCTCGGGTCGCTGCAACCGCCAGCGGATTTACATCACAAGCCACTACATTCCATCCCTGAGAAGCCAGAACTATCGAAATAGCACCACTACCACAACCAATCTCAACCGCTATTCCTGAGTGTTCTCGAATGCTTGCTAATGCCTCTGCCAGCAGATGAGTGTCCTCCCGAGGGGGATAGACCGTAGGGGGAACTAAGAGTCCCCAGTTGCCTATACTGTCAAGTCCGAATGATACCCGACTTGCTGTGGCCGATGAGCCCCTCTCATGGCCATTGGAACCGTGATTCATGATTCCGAACAGGTGTTGAATCTGAAAACCTTTATCCGGACGAGCCTACAAGGATTCCATGTCCCCCAGCCCCTTTAGGGGGAATCGCTGCCCTGCGTAGCTTTGCTTCTGTCAGATGGCAATGTTTTTGAAGCGACCTATGGTCGCAGGAAGGCCCAGCACATGCTATGGGCCTGTAGCTTAGTCAGGTAGAGCGCCGGGCTTTTAACCCGGTGGCCGGGGGTTCGAATCCCCTCAGGCCCGCCTGATATGGCTTCAGGACCACGTTTTCTGGGTCCAAGGGGCGCGCACAATGGCAGTAAAGAGTTCAACCAAAAAGCGCCTGATGGAGCTCGGCATCTCAGAGCCACATGCTCACCGTCTCGCAGATGACGCCAATATGGATGCTATCAAGAGGATGACAGTCGATCAGGTCTCTAAGAAACTCGAGCTTGAGATGGAGAGCCAAGACCTCGAGAATGTGATGGCAGTGATTAGAGAACAGATCAACTCGAGGAAGAGAACTAGAACTGGAAGGATAACACTCTCTAGGAAAGCAATCCTCGATTCTGATATCCCGACCGGCGATGATCGGTTCAATGTGCTAAATCACATTCTAGTTCCCCATCACGAGCTTGTTCCTGTCGAGGAAGAAGAATCTTCCTTGGCTCCCTGGGATATGCTGGTAACCAATTCCGATGGAACCACAAGACTGGCCAAGGAACTGCTGCCGAAGATTCTAATCACAGACCCCGCAATTCAAGCAATCAAGGAATCCGTGGAGGTGGAGGATGACGAACTACCAGCCGGTTGGCTGACGAACAGGATTGTCAGGATTGTCAGATACAGCCGATCAGCCGGCTCCAGCACGGCTTTCAGGCTGATTGTTGAAAGTGCATGAGGTGAGAAGATGAAGGAGATAGTTGAGAGTTATTTCAGACAGAGAAGCCTAGTCAATCATCAGTTGATGTCTTACAACGACTGTATTCCCTCTGGAGACGGAAGACTCAGCAGAATGGAGAGGATAGTCAGATCCATTCGCATCGGTACAGATGAACCTGTAGAGGATCTTCCTGGTGGCGATAGCGCAGGAGGCTGCATCAAGCTTGACGTACTCGATAAGGAAATCATTGTCAGGCTGAAGAGTATCCGCCTCGGAAGACCAACAATCAGAGAGGCAAACGGGGCAGAGCACCCCGCATCTCCTCTAGAGTGCAGGATAAGGAAACTAACCTACTTCTCGCCCGTATACATGGACTTCAGAATATATCGCGACGACATCCCCCCTACTAGTCCGGATGGAGATCTCGGTTTCATCGAGGAAGAGGGAGTCCACATAGGCAACCTCCCCATTATGGTCCGCTCGGCTAGGTGCAATGTGCACGCTGATCACATTGACGAGAACAGAAAACTCTCTCCTCAGACCTCTGCCGAAGATGCTGAGCATTTGACTCAACTTCTGCGTAAGGCCGGCGAGGATCCCCTGGACCCCGGAGGATACTTCATCATCAATGGTACCGAGAGAGTCCTAATATCGATGGAAGACCTAGCACCCAACAGAGTCACTGTTGAGAAGAACAAGAAGTACGCCCATGACACCGAGGTAGCAAAGATCTTCTCTCAGAGAGACGGTGTCCGTAAGCCAATCAACATCGAGAAGCGTCGAGATGGCATGCTGATGGTGAAGATCCCCAGTGCTGGAACAACCCCAATACCTGTAGTACTCTTGATGCGCGCTCTTGGTATGAGCAATGACCGCGAAATCTTCGCATCAATAGCAGGCCCTGTTGAGGCGATGAAGTACACCGTGGCTAATCTCAACGACGTCAAGGACAACGAGGAGTACGGTGTCGAGACTGAGGATGAAGCCATACTGTGGTTGGAAAAGAAGTTCGCTGCCGGACAGCAGAAAGAGTACAGAGAGACTCGCATCCAGAATCTGCTGGACAAAGAGCTGCTACCTCATCTGGGAGACTCTGAGGACAATCGCCAGAAGAAGTCGATATTCCTAGGCCGAATAGTAAGACAGGTCCTTGAGATGGCAATCTCGGACCGTGACCCGAATGACAAGGACCACTACGCTAACAAGCGTGTTAGGCTGGCTGGCGACCTGATGGAAGATCTGTTCAGAGTCAGCCTACAGCAGTTGGCCAGAGACCTGAAGTACCAATTGGAGAGGCACCACAACCGCAAGCGCGAACTGAAGATTAACTCGTGCCTAAGGCCCGACGTACTAACTTCCAAGATTATGCACGCACTAGCAACCGGGAATTGGGTCGGAGGCCGCTCTGGAGTTAGCCAACTGCTCGACAGGACCACGTACATCGCTGCCCTATCTCACATGCGTAGGGTGACTAGTCCCCTAGTGCGCAGCCAACCTCATTTCGAGGCTCGAGACCTCCACCCCACTCAGTGGGGCAGATTGTGTCCAAACGAGACACCAGAGGGTCAGAACTGCGGTTTGGTGAAGAACGCCTCTCAGATGATCGACGTCTCCGAGGAAGTGCCCGAGGACGAAGTAAAGGAGCTTCTCATGGAGGCGAATGTAAACTCTTCCCCAGAACAGTGGGCGGACGGATCTAGAATCCACGTAAACGGTGACATCTTCGGCCTGCACAAGAGACCAATCAAGCTGGTTGAGAGAATCAAGAGGAGCAGGCGTTCGGGCAGACTCAGGCCTGAGGTCAGCATCAGGCACGACACTGCCAACAGAGACGTTTTCATCAACACTGACAGAGGCAGAGTACTCAGGCCCCTGCTTGTCATCGAGCACGGTAGTCTGAACCTCAACAAGTTTCACCTCGCAGGGCTACGTTCAGGCGAACTTACATTCTCCGACTTGGTGTCCTCGGGCGTCATTGAATGGGTCGATGCAGAAGAGGAGGAAGACCTACTTGTCGCCCCACGTCCCTTCGACCTGCCTTTGATGTCTCCCGAGCATGGCAGACCAATGAACCCGGCCAAGGTCGAGTGGATCAACTTGGGAGAGGAGGAGATCTCCGAGGCCAAGCTGAAAGCTGAGGTTCAACTATCCAATGGCTCTACAGTTATTGAGGAGTTCAGCCTTCCACTAAATTACCATCAGGAAGATGTTGATGCATTGAAAAAGAAGGCCAAGAAGGACAACACTATTCTGGTATACACACACGTAGAGATAGATCCACAATTGATTCTCGGTGTTTGTGCATCCTTGGTTCCGTATCCAGAACACAACTCCACTCCAAGAGTCACCGGCGGTACTGCGATGGTCAAGCAGAGTCTTGGTCTCCCGAGCGCGAACTACCGTCTGCGGCCCGATACAAGGGCGCATGTCATGCACTATCCGCAACAGTCGATTGTGGGAACTCGTGCGATGGATTCAACCAACTTCAATACACGACCCGGAGGTCAGAACTTCGTCGTCGCGATAATGAGCCAGAATGGTTACAACATGCAAGATGCAGTCATCATGAATCGAGCTTCAGTGGAGCGTTCTCTCGGGCGTTCTGCATTCATTCGTACTTACAACGCCGAGAACAAGAGATTTCCAGGTGGCCAAGAGGAGCGAATCGAGGTCCCAGGTACCGGTCTCGATGAGGTCAAGGGCCTGAAGTCGTTCGACAGTTACTCTCACTTGGAACGAGACGGCCTGCCGATTCCCGAGGAATACCTGTCTACCTTAGACAAATCGGACAGAGCGGTTCTAGTTGGGAAGACCAGTCCTCCTCGATTCCTTGAGGAAGCTCACGGGGCTTTCTTGCAGGCCCAAGAGAGGAGAGAATCCTCGATGATGGTGCGGCATGGTGAGGAGGGATGGGTTGACAACGTGTTTGTCACTGAATCCCTCGACTCTGGACGCCTCGTTCGCATCACCCTACGTACCAACAAGATTCCTGAACTTGGCGACAAGTTTGCCAGCCGCCACGGACAGAAAGGAGTCATTGGAAGACTCGTAGACGAAGAGGACATGCCTTTCACGGTCGACGGCGTTGTACCGGACCTTCTCATCAACCCACACGCAATTCCATCGCGAATGACTGTGGCTCACGTTCTTGAGATGATCGGAGGCAAGGTCGGCTCAATGGAAGGAAGAAAGATCGACGGCACTGCATTCACTGGTGAGAAGGAAGATTCACTGCGAGCAGGTCTGCTTAGGAACGGCTTCAATCACACAGGCCGCGAGTCGATGATCAACGGAGAGACCGGAGAGGAATATGCTGCCGAAGTCTTCGTTGGAGTAATCTATTATCAGAGACTGCACCACCTAGTCAGCAGCAAGCTACACGCTCGCAGCCGAGGCAGGGTGCAGATCCTGACACGACAGCCCACCGAGGGCCGCGCACGCCAAGGTGGTCTTAGGTTCGGAGAGATGGAGAGGGACTGTCTGATTTCTCATGGCGCCTCGATGGTGATTAAGGACAGACTACTCGACGAGTCCGACGGTTGGGACTTGATGGTCTGCAACACCTCGGGCTGCGGCCACATAGCCTACTATGACTGGAAGCGCAGGACCACCGTCTGCCCTAACTGTGGAGAGAGGTCAGATGTGCACAAGGTCCAGACCTCGTATGCGTTCAAGCTCTTGCTTGACGAGATGAAGAGCCTTGGGGTGGCTATGAGATTAGAACTGGAGGACCGAAGATGAGCGCCCGCGATGCAGCCAAGATTCCCAAGAGGATTGAGTCAATTAAGTTCGGTTTGATGGACCCCAACGAGATTCGCAAGATGTCGTCAGTTGAGATCAAGACCGCTGATACATACAAGGATGACGGGCACGCATTCAAGCAGGGCCTGATGGACCCCAAGATGGGAGTCATCGATCCAGGAATCCGTTGTGAGACCTGCGGTAATAAGCACGATGAATGCCCCAGCCACTTCGGCCATATATCGCTTGAGTTACCAATCCTGCACATCGGCTTCACCAACCTCATCAAGACGTCGTTGAAGTCTACATGCAACACTTGCAGCCACGTACTTCTACACAGTTCACCCGAGACTCACCCTCTCGATCCCGAGAAGTCTGAGCAGGACTACTACAGGGACCGCGTGCATGATATCATGATCAAACACGGTGTCGGCTCTAGGGAATTCAAGACTATAATCAAGGAGATAGAGAAGGAGTGCTCAAGTAAGAAGAGGACGATCTGCATGCACTGCGGATCCGAACAGGGCAAGATTGTCCTCGACAAGCCTTCGACATTCAAGGAGAAGAAGGCGGATAAGGGCGAGCACAAGCTCAATGCCAGAGACATCAGAGAATGGCTCGAGAGAATCCCTGACCAGCACCTAATCTTCCTAGGTATGGACAAGGACTCCAGTCGCCCCGAATGGATCATCATGAAGGTTCTACCAGTCCCTCCGATTACCGTCCGCCCTTCAATCACCTTGGACAGCGGCGACCGCTCCGAGGACGACCTAACTCACAAGCTCGTGGACGTCCTTAGAATCAATCAGCGACTGCGTGAGAACCGTGATGCAGGTGCTCCTCAGCTGATTGTCGAGGACCTTTGGGAACTCTTGCAGTATCACTGCACCACCTACTTTGACAACCAGACCAGCGGGATTCCGCCTGCAAGACACCGCTCTGGCCGCCCTCTGAAGACGCTTGCACAGCGTCTGAAGGGCAAGGAAGGACGCTTCCGCAGCAATCTGTCCGGTAAGCGTGTCAACTTCTGCGCTAGAACAGTCATCAGCCCTGATCCGAACCTCGGTATCAATGAGGTAGGAGTGCCCGAAAAGACCGCCAAGGAGCTTACTGTACCTATTCGTGTTACCGGCCGTAACAGAGAGCAGCTGCGTCAGATGATTCTCCGAGGACCAGATGTTCACCCAGGTGTTAACTACATCATGCGTGGAGACAGTTTCAGAGTCAGAATCACCGACCGGACCAAGTACATATGGGCTGGATTCAGATGCCTTAACCCCGAGTGCGACTCTGGGAGCGAGGACGAGCCATACACTGGTTTCAGACCCGATTTGAATGAGGTCTTACCAGCGCCCAATTTCCTACCCGGTCTTGAGCTGATGAGGCAGAAGAGCCGGAATGCTATCGGCGATCTTGAAGAGGAATGGGGCGTTGACCTCGAGGCCACCTTGAACAATCTCAGAGGCGAAGATTCGAGGGGCGCAGCACTAGCAGATGATGATTACAAAGCAATCATCCACAACAGGTGGAGGTGGGAGCATTCTAATCCCGATGAATACTTCCCCGACCATCTCGAGGTCCACTGCCCTCACTGTGGTAGTCCGGAGATTGAAGACGAGTATGGTAGCTCATACCGTACTGAGATAGAAGACAGACTCAGCACAATCGACAGGGAAGGTAACCCTAAGCCAGGAGTGATTGTCGAGAGGCACCTAATTGATGGAGATGTTGCGATTTTCAACCGCCAACCATCACTTCACAGGATGTCGATGATGGTGCACGAGATCAGAGTCATGCCCGGCAAGACTTTCAGATTCAATCTGGCCGATTGTACACCATACAACGCCGACTTCGATGGCGACGAGATGAACCTGCACGTAATCCAGAGCGAGGAGGCCAGAGCAGAGGCCAAGATTCTGATGCGTGTGCAGGAGCACATCATCACACCAAGATACGGTGGGAGCGTTATCGGTGGAATCCACGATCATATCTCAGGTGCATATCTCCTGACCAATGGTGACCGTATTCTCCCCAAGAATCTTGTACTCGAGATTCTAGGTGCAATCGGTTGGGCCGGACATCTTCCCGAAGAGGTTGAGAGCAATGGCACGATGGGATATCGTGGAACTGACGTTCTTGGCCTAATCGTACCTCCTGGATTCAAGCTCAACTATACCAGCAGAGTAGGAGATCAGGTTACGGTCTCGGATGGTAAAGTCTCAGGAACCATCGACAAGAGGGGAATCGGTGCTGAGGATGGACGCCTGCTCGATGCTGTGGTTCAGACTCACGGCTCGGATGCAGGAGCAGAGTTCCTCAACCGCATGACTAAGATGACAATCGCGATTTGCTCTGCCATGGGCTTCACGACTGGCATAGATGACGAGGACCTACCGCCTGAGGCAAAGGCCGAAATCGTTCAAATCAACGAGAGAGCCAGCCAAGAGGTGGACACTGAGTTGGAGAAGTTCGGCAAGGATGGCCGCAGATACGATACTAGGCCAGGCCGCACTCCGTTGGAGACTCTAGAGGAGAACATCCTGCAGATTCTAGACAAAGGCAAGGCTGAGTCTGGAGAGGTTGCAAAAGACCATCTTGGATCAGATAACCCTGCTGTTATGATGGCTGTTTCGGGCGCTAGAGGATCGATGGACAACTTGGCTATGATGGCCGGCTCTATCGGTCAGCCAAAGGTTCGTGGAAAGCGACTTGAGAGGGGCTACCAAGACCGCGTATTGCCTCACTTCCCGAGAGGCGTCAAGGGAGCCCAAGAGAAAGGATTCGTATCATCTTCTTTCAAGCGCGGCCTTGAGCCCACCGAGTTCTTCATGCTCTCAGTCTCTGGAAGAGAGTCTCTCGTCGACACTGCAGTCAGGACTAGCAAGTCGGGCTACATGCAGAGAAGACTCATCAATGCTATGGACGATTTGAAGGTAGCCGACGATGGGATGAACTCGGTGCGAAATACGGCAAAGCGAATCATCCAGTTCGAATACGGAGAGGATGGGGTCGACCCCGCTCGCAGCCGCAAGGGTTCACCTATCGATGTGACCCAAGCGCTCGAAGATGCACTTGGAGGTGAGAACTGATGGTAGTCAAGAGCGCCACCAAGAAGAAGCTCATGGATCTCGGTGTCTCTGAAGAGTACGCTCACAAACTTGCCGATGATCGCAAGTGGGACGACGTGAAGATACTGACATCCGGGCAGATAGCTCAGATTTGCGGTATAGACTCAGGCACCTCGCAAGAGATATTCAATGTCATGGCCGCTTCGGGCAAGCGTTCCCGGGCCGCCACCAAGACCGAGAAGACGATAGTCAGGAGACGGCCTGCATCGAGGCGCAGGAAGAAGAAGGTCCTACCGCTGCAGCAGTACGACTCAGAATCCAAGTTGAAGGAGGTTCTCAGGGACGTTGACGTTGACGACCCAATCTACCAGCAGCTTCGCGACATCTCGATAGAGATGGACGCTCAGATTACACCTAGAGTTCTAGGAGATTTGACGGAGGGTGTTCGTGCCAGAGGAATGAGCAAGCTGAGTAATCCAGAAGCGAAGAAGGTTGTTGAATCCTCTATGACCTTGTTGTCGGCTTCCAGAGCCGATCCCTATGAAGCCGTAGGGATTACTACCGCCCAGTCCATTGGTGAGCCGGGAACTCAGATGACGATGCGAACCTTCCACTATGCTGGTGTGGCCACTGTGAACGTTACTCAGGGGTTGCCTAGAGTCATCGAGATAGTCGATGCCCGAAAGGTACCGAAGACACCGACTATGCTGATTTACCTCGACGAAACCAATTCCAAGGGCAAGGCGTTGAACACTGACGAGAAGGCTGTGCGCAAGATTGCAGCAGCTCTTGAGATGACGACCACTCTAGACATAGCTCAGATTGATGTTGACGTCACCCAGCGGCACATCACGATGAAATTAATCAACAAGAATCTCAGAATCAAGGCGATGAATGGCGCAGAGGTCAGGGACAAACTCTCTCGAGCCCTCAGGCTATATATTCAAGCTGACAATGAGGACCGCCCCAAGTTACTCACTATCATACCCGGTGTAACGAAGGAGGATGACCTCGCATCCCTATCCTCAGATCCGCCCACTTATACTGCGCTTCTACAGTTGGAGGAGAAGATCAAGAAGTTGAGACTGAAGGGGCTTGCTGGCATCTCTAGGGCCAATGTCCAAGGTCCAAGCAGAGACACCGGTGAGTACTACATCTCCACTATAGGTTCTAATCTAGCCGTAGTCAGCGAGTTCGCTGGTGTCGACAGGTCTAGGACATATACCAACAATATCGAAGAAATCAACAAGTTCCTAGGCATCGAAGCCGCTAGGCAGGCAATCATCAATGAGATGTTGGACACTCTTGAGGGGGCTGGACTTGAGGTCGACATCCGCCACTTGCTGACTGTAGCAGATGTAATGACCAGTGAGGGTAACTTCCGCGCAATAGGTAGGCACGGAGTCAGCGGAACCAAGCACAGTATCTTGGCACGTTCCGCTTTCGAGGTCACAGTCACTCACCTATTGCAAGCAGGCGTAATCGGTGAACGTGACAATTTGAGTGGAGTTACTGAGAACATCATCGTAGGGCAGCCCGTATCTCTCGGTACTGGTAGCGTTGATTTGTTCTACATCCCGCAGAGTGTGTGAGGTATTTACATGGATATTGCAAGACATTTGAAGCAGGGAATGAGTACAGGTGAAATCGTCTTCGGACAGCGCCAAACTAGAAGCGCTTGTGCCAACGGCGACGCCAGATTGGTCGTGGTTGCAGCAAACTGCCCCTCTGATTATATCTCATCTCTCTCTGAGAGCTATCCCGATGTTCCAGTACACCAGGTACCACTGGTCAACAGTCAGTTAGGTGCAGCTTGCGCGAAGCCCTTCCCTGTCAGTACGCTTTGTATCATTGATCCCGGTCAGAGTGAGCTGTTGTCACTATCATCCAACGTTTGACCATCAAACCCCTATGATTGACTACCCTGCACTTGCGCGAAGCGCTCTATTCAAGTCCGCCTTGCCATCGGCTAACAATGTGGATGGGACTGTCAGAGGCCTGTTAGCGGCCCGAGATGTAGTGCTCTCCCCGTTCGAATTACAGAGGATTCACGGATTCAATTGCTTAGGAATCGCCGAGAGAATTCCCGATTTATCTCAAACCTTGTCTTCGCAGGTGCATGTTTGGCACGTCACGGACGATCTTTATCCTGTGACCGCCTCAGAGGTTGAGAGATGGCTGGTAGATGCCCCTCCCGGTAAGCACTGGATATTGAGTGAGAGGGAATTCGACTCATCCCTTATTGTACAGTCTGATTCGTTGGAAGTAGTAGTTTGGGGTCCAAAAAGAATGGCGAGTTGGATTGGAGAGTCAGTACTATCAGGCGAGTTGGGAACCTTCCTTCAAACCGAGCAAGACGTTGATTCACCGGCGATAAATTCTGGAAGCCCAGTTCCGGAAGGGCAAACAACTCGAACTCTCAAACCCTTGGTCGAACTCAATAATTGGCTGGAGCAGAGAGGCTGGGATGGCGCTATAACATCACCAGTACTCCTCTCTGCAAGGTTGTGGGATGTTTCAGGAACTCTGGTAGGACCAGTTGAACAGTCTGAGTCTGGTAATTGGCAGATTATCGAGGACCCTTGGGCATCTGCGTATCAACTACACAATCCTGAACATGAGTTGGAGACATCTCCAGCGCTTAGGGTAATGATCCCCCCATCTGGCTGGTTGGCTGAGCACGATAGACTGCCTCCGGAGATGCTCAAACTGGCAGACCAACGTAGACAGGGAGAGCCCGAGACTAATGATGACGAGGTTAGCAGCATCATGCTTGAGTGGTGGAGGCTTGACCAATCTTCTGTCAAGGCCGAATTTTGTCTGTTGACAATTCCTGGATGGATTATTCATCCCGATGGCGATGAGCCGAAGTTGCTACATGGTAGAAACGGCAGATTGTACGAGTTGGATTAGTCTAATTCCTGCGTAAAGCCATCAGCTCGTCAGTAGAGAGCGTGTCTCCCGACATCAGTCTGGACATCAGATCCGTGACTTCGAGCTTCTCCTCACCACCTGTCTCCTCTGACTTCTTCTCTCTGGCGTCCATGGCTTTCATCAAGTCCACGATAGAATGAATGCACCTCAATGAGACAATGTACTGTGAGTGCAATGCATCCGCCTCTCTTTTGGATTTGTTCAATTCCCCATGCGCTGAGTTTGCCTTCTCTCTCAGTCTATCGACCTCTTCTGATAATTCTACCATTAGGTCGTGAGCTTCCTGTGCTCTACTGACAGAACTCTCAACTGATTTATGCGCTTCCTCCTGTGATGCCTCGGCAGATCTGACTGCGTCCTTCAGGCCCCTCATTTCTCCACCACCCCTCTCTTTCTCGGCGTTCCTCAGGGCCTCAGAGAGCTCCTTCATTTTCTTGTGATAATCGCGCTCTCTCTTACCTAGGAACTGACCGGTCATATACTGCTTCTCTAGCCTCTCCATGTCCAATCTAATCTTGCCCGGAGGGGGACCTCTTGAACGTTTAATGTTGGACCGCGACTCCTCTTGCTCGGCGAGCTTTCCCCTTAGCTCCTCTCGAACTGCCTTGAGATGCTCGGATTTTTTGGCTCTGAGTTCCTTGAGCTCTTTGACTCTGTTATTGATTTCATCCCTGACGGATTTCTGAGACTGGACCTCGTTGATGAGCTCTTTGACCTGACGATTCACCTCATTCCTCTCATCCAGATGCCCCCTTACCTCTGCATTCCAATGATCCCTGTCTTCCTTGTTAGATTCGGACTTCTGGACCATGGCCTGCGATAGCGGCTTCAAAATCTCCCTGACTTCGTCAAATTCCACTATACCACCTCATCGGCATCGACCATGATTCTCCATTTAGGCCTGATGGAGCCGCGAAGCTACTCATCGATCTCCCTCTTAGCGGCGAGAGTGCCTCTACGAGCACCGCCTCTAGTGACGCCCAGCCTCATCCCCTTGCGCTTCGGCCTCTTGTGCTGTGATTCTTCCTTGCTCATTCCCGCCTCGTTCTTTGGCTCAGTAAGGTCACTGAGATTAGACGTTCCTAGCAATGTCTCCAGCTCACTAGCATCGAGAGTACCTCCTGTCTGAGCTCTCTCCTTGATGTCTGACAGTTTGATTGGACGACCACCTCTTGTGGTCGCCTTCTGGTAGGCCCGAATCCTGCCAAGGCTGCCTCGTATCTGCTTCCGCTCGGATTTGAGACTGTCGAGTTGCTTGTCAATCTGACTAATCCTCTTGCTGACCTTCCTGATTTCCGATCTTGAAATCTCATTAGGCGTGTTTTCAGAATCAGATGATTCGACCTCATTTGAGTTTGTTTTGGGCTTCTTGGTTGAGTCAAGCTTATTCGTAATCTCCCGCATTCGCTTAATCTGCTTGACGTATTCCTTGTGAAATTTCTCTGACTCTCCCTTCATAGAAATCGCAGCCTGCAGTTCAAAGAATCGCGAGAAGGAATCCAACTCCCTAGCGAGAGTGGGAACTGTAGTGAGGTCGTTGTCCAAGGTAGTCAGTCTGCTATGGGTTTCACTCAACCATTCGTAAAGGACTTCGATTGGAGGCGGAATCCTACTGTTCACCTCATCTCTTCCTTTACGGGCCTTATCGGCCGCCTTTCTGACCGAGTGAAACTCTCCCAAGAGAGACCTCCTGACTCCGCTTGCCTGCTCAATCTCCCCGACTGCCGTTCGCAATGTGCGGACCATGCTGACCTGGTCGTAGCGCTCCCCCCTCAGATCCTTGTGCTGACGCTCCACAGATCTCAGACCCATCTCTAAGTCACCTCTGATTCGATTTATTTCGATGTGATCCAGTTGCTCCAGATCATCGAATTCATCAGAATCAACAACCTCACTCATTCCTCTTCACCTCTGTTAGCTTTCGAGTCCGCCCCTGCCTTCCTGTTTCTGGCGAATGATGATCTGCCTCCTGAAGAGACCTTGTTACTGGAAGCCATCAAATCTCGGAATCCGCCTCCCAAATCACCAAATCCGCTGTCCAAACGCCTCTGCCAGTGATCGATAGCTAGGTCAGACTGATCCAATAGCTCACGAGCCCTGTCCATCTGCCTGCGAATCTCCCGCAACTCGGCAGTCAACAAGATCTTCTTCTCGTGTAGCGGTTGGGCCTTTGAGACCGCATCGAGCATCTTCCTGTGGACTGCATCCGCTTTACGGTAGGATGTCACCATCTCTTTTCTTGAGTCGATGAATCTGGACATTTCGGGATTCGAATCTCTCCTCGATTTGAGCCATCGCTCGTTCTCCTCAAGCATCTTCTTCCTACGGTCCAGTAATTTCCGCTCTGACCGATGATCCAATGCTGAAGTTTGAATCTCGTTCTCAATCTCCTCAAGCTCCTCAAGCAACTTCTCCTTCTTCCAGCTAGGATCTAGGTTGACCATTCCGTCCGTCTCTATCAGATTGTCCTTCGAATCCTTGACATCAATAAGCAGTTTTGCAGCCTGGCTCTGTGATCTATTCCTCTCCACCTTATGCTTCGCTACGGTGTCGTTGGCCTTGCGGTGAGAATCAACCGCCCTCTTGACCCGAGGCTCTACTAAATCCTCCTCTGCCTCAAGGTTCCTGATGACATTTGGGAGCTCCTGCTTGAGGACCTGGCGCCTGACTAGGAGCGCCTGCGCTAACTGCTCTGGGCTAATCCCCAACAGCTCGTCGACCTCCATGGCATCCGGGGCACAGGAGAATCTGCATTAAAGGTCACTATGTGACCTTGGAGAGGGGTTCCCTTCATACCTCTAATATCTACCAGATACACAATGGTTTACCGGGCATCAGCCAGAGGGATGCTGCTCGCCATCCTTTTTTCCGTGTCTTTGCTAGTATCTCCGGTATCCGCCGACGGCGAGAAGATGTTCACACCCGCTGGCTCATCAGAGGCAGCAGTCTCTGGTGAGCCAATCCATGTCGGCGATATGCTATCAGTCTCTATTCTGGTCCATAATCAAGGCTCAGAAGCCGGATCCGTGAGATTGAAACTCACGGATATTGATGGTGAGAACCTATCAACGGGCCCAGAGACTGAGGTCAATCCAGGTTCCAGCAGAGAGGTGATTGCTGATTTCACTCCGACAATAGCAGGACTGATGGATGTCAACTGGGAAGTGACCAGCGATGAGGGAGGAGTATCATCGGAACTCAGGGGAACTTTCGAACTCCAAGTCCTTGAGAGCCAGTCGGTATCTTTGGCATTCGAGTCCACTGATTGGACTCTTTCAGATGGCCTCGAATGCGATTTCACAATCACCCTATCTGAAGGTAAGTCCAGAATGATCGAGGTCTCAATATCGATAGCCAACTCGGGAGAGTCAACTCAATTGCAGAGTTTCGAGGTGTTGATGAATCCAGGTATTCGCTCTCTGGAGGCATCTCTAGGCCAATCGCAAGCTACCAGCATCACGATTTCTCTTTCAACCATTGACTGGGTCACAGCAAACCCTACTACCAACCTGTCTTGGGAAACCCCAGTCTCACCCCCGGTAGTCTCTCCTTCAGTCACTATCGGGGCGTTTCAGCCAGATTCTCCAAATCCAGGAGACACTGTAATACTTGATTACACACTTGATAACTCGGGCGATTCTTCCACTCTTCCGGGAACACTGAGATTCGTCAGCAACTCGGACGGAGGCATGATCCTCGCTGAGATTCCCGTGTCTACAATCTCTGCAGGGGGCTCTTCTTCGGGTACTATCAGCATCGGACCGTGGCCCGACTCGCAGGTAGTCGAGGCCGAGTTAGTGTGGTCGATGGAGGGTTCATCGGCCACGAGTCCGATTTCGATTTCTTCAGAGTTGCCAGCCGATTCAGGAATAGAGCTACCATTCGATATAATGGCAGCAATCTACGGTGCCATAATGGGCTTTGCGATTGTTTTGGTGGGATTAATCGTTCTGAGAACAGTCTCTGAGCGCACCCCCAGCACCGAGTCCGGAGAAAGAGTACTCAGGGAATCACGCATCACCATGAGACAGGAGTCATCATCAGAGAAGAAAGAGATACCCTGTCCGAGTTGCCGGCAGCGACTCAAGATTCCTGTTACTCACTCTGGTCTGGTCAAGTGCCCTGCCTGTAGCAACCAGTTCCATACATCTCCCGAAACTCAGGATGAATCCGAACCAACCTCTAATCAGCCCGAATTTCAACCGACTGCTTCTCCAGAGGAAGTTCCATCAATTACCACCGTGGTTTCATCGGAGGACGAGCTTCCCTGCCCAGAGTGCCAGCAGATGCTCAGGATCCCACTAGATAGGCGTCCAGTACACTCGAGATGCCCGGCTTGCAGGACCGAATTCCTCGCGGACGTGGGGTGATAACATGATTGAACTGAGCGAGTTTGAGGAGATGTACCTGAAAAGGCTCTTTGAGGCCCATGCAGATAACCCTGCGATGATTGTGAAGACTACGAAGCTCGCAGAGATGGTGGATGTCAGTCCGGCTTCGACCACCGAGATGATTCAGAGACTGGCTAAGCGCGATCTCGTCACTCATATACCGTACAAGGGCTGCAGGCTGACTCCAGAGGGCTTCCAGCAGGCTGCCATGATTAAACGGAGGGAAGGCTTGATTGAGATACTCCTGACCGAGGTAATCGGTTACGAAGGTAGTGTCAATGAGGCTGCCTGCAAGATAGAGCATGCAATCGACGAGGAGCTGGAACTCGCCCTCGATCGAATGCTCGGCTATCCCGAGAAGACACCCAGCGGAGAGAGGATACCGATTATAGATAGGCAAATCGAGCCAATACGAACCGGACTACTGATACCCCTCAGCGCGTTACCTGAAGGCAGCAAGGCATCAATCGAGATGATTTTCATGAGGCCAACGGACTCCAGAACCCTCGAGTTGTCTGGGTTGGGTGTGGGGGCCGAAGTTGAGTCGAGGAGTGATGGAATTTACTCCTCGGGTCAAAAGATTGAGATGTCAAAATCAATGGCTCTGAGAATCCTCGCTAGGACCGAGAAGGTGATGTGATGGAGAGCAGGGAAGACCTCGATTCGCTCGCCGATTCGATCAGCAACGTCGTCTTACCAGCACCGGAAATCGAAAAGAAAGCACCCATTGATTCCGTTAATGATGGGGGTAAGGACAGAATCAAGCTGCTACGTCCAAGAGAGAAGATGCTGCTGAGAATCGACAGGATGCTGATAAGCAACGGAGCCAGATTGGTGCTTTTCCTGCCTTTGGTAGTGATTCTTCTCTATGGGCTCGCGCAGGCGTTTTCGGAAAGCGACCCTGGATGGTGGACAAACCATCTCGAGTCTGTAGCATGGGGTTCAGATATCTCAACTGCGATATATGGCCTTTCTCTGCTTATGCTGATTGCAGATACAGCAATGCTCCTGCTACTCCTGTGGCTAATGTCGATTACTCGATCTATCTTCTCACTTGAATCGGGCGAGTTGACGAGACTTGGTCTGACTTTCAAGAGCTCACATGGATACGCTGAGATGAGAGCGACAATCGACGGCTCAATCAGGCAGATTAGCATCACCACATTCCTGATTTCTCTTGCTGCTATATTGCTCGGAGTCGTCTTATGGCTGCCTGAAGACAGTACTGGTTCCCCATTCTTGTTCGCTCTCTCAACCGGCGCATTGCTCAGCGGACACGGTGTTCACATGGTCTCGGACCGTCAGAGATTCAATACCAGTGAGCCATGGGGCATGCTGCAGGCCTTCTCCCCTCCAATCCATCCGGCTCTGCTGAACCGCCCGTTCACAGACGTCATTAGAGCACACGTCGACCCTCTGTTGGCAGTCAGGATGTCAGAGTACCTGTCTTCCATAGAACCCTTCATCAGAGAAGGAAGTAGCATGAGGGAGTTGCAGGAGACTCTGCTTCACTTGCTCTACCTGCGGAGATCTTCGCTCATAGATGAGACTCAGTTCAGATCAGCGCTGGAGCCGATGCTCGACCCCGCCACCATAGAGCGCCTGTTCAACCACCCTGAGCTGGGCGAGGAGACATGGGACCGATTACTTTCGAGGGCGCGCTCTCAATGCGCACCTTTCTTCCGCATCCATGATCGCTTGAGAATGAGTAGGTTGGCCTCTGGATCTACTGGTGAGGTGTGGCTGGATGTTGATATGGAGAACCTAGTAGTGGGCCAGGCCAACCTGTTCGCATTCGTCTTGAATCAGGGGGATGCCCCTCTTGACTTGGTACTTAGAATCCAAACTCCAGATTTCAGACCCCAGGAATGCGTTTACCGGTTGAATGCAGAGCCAATGATTCTTGACTCCGAACATGTTGGGGATGAACTCTACTCGACTCTTCCTGCACTGGTATCCTCTACTCGGATTATCTGGCAGAGTCTACTGCCTTCTGCGATGGGCGAGGCTACAGTATCTCTCCGACTTGAGGATGATGCAGGTAACCTGATTTCAGGCAGAGTACTTACCGTCCAGGTCCGCCCCGACCTACTGACTCGCGTTCGAATGTCACTTGGAGGTTTGTTCATGTTCGGCGCAGCAATCGTAGTCATCTCACCATTCCTGCCATTCCTAATCAATCTGTTAGGACTTTGATTCAGGTCCATTCAAAGGTGATGCCCTTGTGGTACAACTGTGTCTGAAGGCGACTCTATCCAGAGTGAAGATCTCAGAACTAGACTACACGCAATGGAGACTAGATTGCGCCGAATGCGTGAGCAGAGGAACAATCACAATGACAATGCCAAGAGGGCTGCGGATTCGAGAGACTCTGTGCAGAACCAGGGCAAGGAGCTAAGGGAACGAATCGGAGAGAGATTGGAGGCCCAGAAGGAAGTCAGGATTAGAGCCAAGATTCATCAGGCCAAGCGTGACGAGATTCAGAAGCAGATTGGCGAATTAATTTCCCAGAGACGAGGCAGGAAGAGGGACGGAGGTACCAAGTCAGTCGTTATTCAATTATCAGAGACCATAGGGGAGATCGATCGCATAGAGAATCAGATAATGACCGATGGAAACTTATCTCTCAAAAAGGAAAACCGCCTATTGAAGAAACTCAAAACTCTGATTTTGAAGAGGGACGAACTTATGCCTGAGGTTCAGGAACTCCAAGTCATCGAAATCGATCTGGGAGATATGGAGGGCTCAATCCAACTTCTCCGCTCTGAGGCTGATGCTGAACACAAAGCGATGCTTGAATCCAATAAGGAGGCCGATGAGATATGGAAAGAGATCAAGCCAATGCTCGAGGAACGAGATTTCCTAAGAGCGGAGGGCGATAGGCTCCACGCTGCATTTGTAGCTTCTAGAGAATCTGCAGACAATGTCCACTCGGGCATTAAGGAGTTGTTAGATCAGGTCAATGAAATTCGTGACGAACTGAAGGCCCAGAGGGAGGAGAGAGAGCGAATTATCAGAGAGCATAACGAATCTGTCAGACAGGCCACCAAGACTCCGGATGAAGACGAAGAGTTAGCAGACTCACTCACTGAGCAACTGCTTGAAAGCGGTTCCATCACTCTAGGTGGTACCAGAGCTGAGGTCTCCGAAAGAGAATCCCCGCGCAAGAGGAAGAAGTCACGCAGACTGGGGACTACCAGAGGCAAACGGGACTGATTACCAACCACGCTCTTCCATACGGACTTCGAGCTTGTCTATCTCCAAACCGTCCATTGGTTTCCCTGCCATCATAGCAGAGGCCTCGGTAACCTTGCTGGGGTCGTTGAAGTGGTGAGTTGCCATTACTATGGCTGAAGCGGTAGTGGCTGGATTCTCGGACTTGAAGATCCCTGATCCTACGAATACTCCATCCATTCCATGACGCATTAGCAGCGCCGCATCGGCTGGTGTGGCTATCCCTCCTGCAGAGAATGTCACAACAGGCAACCTCCCTTTCTCCTTTACTTCCCCCAGAACTTCTACGATGGCATCGTGACAAGCATCCATGCTTCCGAATGGTGTGTTCTCGACAACGAGTTCGTGCTCGCTGGCCTGCTCAATTCTACGGAAACCGTCGGACACCTTGCGAGCCATGACTTCAAACTCGACATCGTTGGCACTCTGTAGAAGGGCAATCTCCTGAGATACCAACCTAGAGTGTTTGACAGCGCTGACGACGTTTCCAGTGCCAGCTTCACCTTTTGTACGAATCATCGCTGCACCTTCCATGATTCTTCTGCATGCCTCGCCTAGGCTAGTGCATCCGCAGACGAATGGGATGGTGAAGTCATTCTTGGTTATGTGATAGAAGGGATCCGCAGGAGTCAGTACTTCGCTCTCATCGACCATATCCACACCGAGTTCTTGGAGGACACGAGCCTCTTCGTCATGACCAATCCTAGCCTTTGCCATCACAGGAATACTGCTGGTATCGATTATCCCTCTGATTAAGTCGGGGTGACTCATCCTAGCCACACCACCATCAGACCTGATGTCTGCAGGGACTCTCTCGAGAGCCATTACTGCTGTTGCGCCTGCATCCTCAGCGATGTGAGCTTGTTCGGGAGTGACGACGTCCATAATGACGCCACCCTCTTGCATCTTGGCGAAACCTCTCTTTAGTAACTCTGTGCCATGCCTCATCTCTTTGAGGTCTACCAGCTTGGCCATGTAGTAGCCTCGGGCCAGTACCTCAAGAACCCTTGTGAAGGTCGAATTCAGGAATCAGCCAGCACCGGAGAGTCGCCTTCTGCGATAGGTAGGTTTGGCGACTCATCCTCATTTTTGTCCAACCAGCTGAGCTCCTCATCAGGGAGATCAGTGTCAGCATAGATTGCTTCGACCGGGCACTCAGGGACGCAAGCGGCACAGTCAATGCATTCGTCGGGGTCAATCACAAGGTAATCATCAGCTTCTCTAAAGCACTCTACGGGGCAAACCGCAACGCAATCCTGGTATTTGCACTTAACACAAGCACTGGTCACTACATGAGTCATGTCTTTCAGACTGTGGTGAATACAGATTGCATATCAACGCTTGTATGATTCATGCTTTTTCTATTAGTTCATGAATCAATTCCGTGGCTATCGACCCTACTTCTTGGCCAGGATACGACTCTACCTTGAAACGCCCTTTAGCAGCAGCCTCTGAACTATCATCATCCACCACCGTGACTTCCCCACAGACCAATTCTGCCAAAGAGATTCTGATGTGCAGAACCTTGTCTTCATCCAGTCTGTTTGTGATTCCATTTTCTAGTAGGTGCCGCAATCCTTCTTCACCCAATCTGGAAAGGGCATAGATAGATGCCTTTCTACCTGAGATACTGGCCTCGATTATGGTCTGCTCTGAACCATGCCAAGATTTGCCCCTCTCCACATTGACCTCGCATCCTTCACCAGTCAGCCAGCGCAAACCCTGCTCAATAAGAGGCACATCATCGACAGCGCTGGCATGTACTCTCCAGCGTGCGCTATGCAGCCCCATGGTTGGAGCAGGAAAGGCTTCGACTTAATGCTCACCTGCCGAGCATTCTCATTTTGTCGAGGCTTTGGTTCATATACTCGGGGTAGGTCGCTCGGCTCGCGTACGAGGTAGCCCTCGGTAGGAGTCCGATGTCATGGCAAAGGGAGCAGCAGCCAGGGCAGCGGCACGCAGGCAGCGCGACAAGTGGAAGTCGAAGCGCTGGTACAGCATCAGAGCCCCTAGGAATCCATGGTCATTCAAGATCATTGGCGAGACCATTGCCGAAGAAGAAGAGATGCTCCTCGGTAGACACTACGAGATTCTGCAGTACGAGTTAGACGGAGATTTCTCCAAGATGAACGTCAAGGTCCAGTTCCGAATCTACGACGTCATTGGCTCGGACGCACTAACTGAGTATATCGGGCACGAGCTTCTGAAGGATCACATCCGTAGACAGGTCCGCAGAGACCGAGGTAAAATCGATGACACCATTGACCTAGTTACCAAGGACGGCTATTACATTAGAGTCAAGCCGATGATGATTACACGCAACAAAATCAAGGCTAGCCAGAAACAAGAGATGAGGTCTCAGGCTAGGGATTTGATAATCAAGTTCGGTGCAACCACCACTTGGGTCGACATTCAAAAAGCGACTCTCGACGGAACTCTGGAAACGCAAATCAGGGAGGCTGCTTCTAAGATTCAACCTGTCAGGGATGTTATGATTAGGAGAGTGCAGTTGATTCAATCCGGTGTGGAGGTCAGTGACGGCCCGACACTTGAGGAGATAATCTCCCAAGAGGATGAGGACAAGAAGGCAGAGGCAGCCGAGGAGAAGGCCGAGATTGTCTCCGAGGAGGGTGAGGAGATCGATATCCCCGTCGATGAGCTTCCGGATTCCATTGCCGAGGCGGTCGCAGAAGCGATCCCAGGAGGAGAGATTACCGAGGCCGAACTAGAGAGAGAGGACGGAGAAACGATCTACGAGGTCACCGTAGAGAAGGACGGCAAGGAATTCGAGGTTGAGTTGAATCTCGAGGGAGAGGTCCTTGAGGTTGAGGAAGAGGAGTCCGGCGAATCCGCAGCAGAGACGGACTACGAATCTATGACTGTCGCCGAGTTGAAGGTACTTCTCAAGGAGGCCGGAAAGCCGGTCTCGGGCAAGAAGGCCGAGCTAATCGAGCGCCTAAAGGAGTGATTCCATGGCCCGCATTGCGGTGCTTTGTGGAACTGGCATGAGTGCATTTGCTTCACACCTATCTTCTGCTACGGCCGCCAAATCAAGTACCTTGAGAATCGATTCCGAGTGGGGACAAGTCCCCGCTACACTGATTGATACAGGAGATGGCGAGGTGATGGTAATTGACAGACACCACTCCAACTCCAATTCAAGAACTCCTCCACATCGCATCGAACATCGCGCCAATGTGCATGCAGCAGCGAGCTTTCAGCCCAATCTGATTCTCAGCATCAACTCTGTAGGTAGCATGCGACAAAATCTTCCTCCTGGCATCATCGGAGTTGCTGCTGACGTGCTCGACCTAGCAGAGAAGCCATGGACATTCCATGATGAGCATGCTACACACGCTGATAGAACGTCCTGCTTCAATCCACATGCAAGCGAAATCTGCAGCAAGACTCTGCAATCAACCCAAGGACAGGTCGCTGATGACCTAGTGGTGGCTCAGTGTATAGGGCCTCAATTTGAAACTCCATCAGAGATTGATGCTCTAGAGCGACTTGGGGCGGATGTAGTGGGAATGACCCTAGGTCCAGAGTCAAGACTCATAGCCGAAACCGGTATTGCCCATGCAGCACTCTCATGCTCTTCGAACTGGGCTGCTGGCAGGACGCCAGGCTCGCCGGAAGCCGAGATTGACCACGAAGCAGTAGATGAGATGGCTGCATCGATGAGGGAGAGCGTGGGAGAGTGTGTGAAGGCTCTGTTATCCAGCAGGTGATTACTTGGATGATGATATCAAGAAAGGACTCGTTCTGATTGGACTAGCACTTGTAATGTTCCCTGTAACGATGGATTTGATGCAGCAGCATGACGATGTTGTGAAGGAACATGAGAGAGAGTGCGATATAGAGTACCGGCTGTTAGTCCTCGATACAATTGAATCACCTGATCCAGTACTTTGTGCAGAGTTAGAAGTTGAGAAATCATCCCGAGTAGTTTACTTCATTGGCTCTATTGCACTATTCATGATTTCGGGAGTCTGTGGTCTAGTTCTTGTCCTCCCACATGACGAGAGTGGACCCAGACAACCACCGATGGATGGACAACTACGTTGATGGGTCTGGACTCATAGCGACCATCATGGCAAGACCCGTGAATATAGACGATTGGATTCAGATTGAAGCCGAGAACAGCCCCGATGGCTCATGGCTGACGATGATGTCGAGAGTCGCTGCTTTCCATCACAAGCACGATTTTGCATCCGAGGAAAACCGTGGCCATGATATGGGCTACCGAGTGGCATTGACTGTCGAAGAACTGGGCGAGTTAGCAGCCGCGATAACCAAGGGAAAGCCAGACGAGGAGGCGGCCGAAGAACTGGCAGATTTGCTGATACTGATTTTGGGCCACTCACTTGCAATGAAGGTGGATCTTGAGTTCGAGTTTCACAAGAAGATGGACCGGATAATGACCAGAGAGGCGCGCAGGGGCATGCTCGGTATTCGCGTCACAGAGTATACTGGGGAAGAATCGTAGGGTACCC
>JBJLJN010000002.1:0-37083 GCA_045559735.1 Candidatus Thalassarchaeum sp.
ATCCGAGGCGTTCGAACCCATTGGAATCCCATTGACTCGCCCGCGACATATAGGGTGAACGGGTGTAACCCTATGCAACTGGTGGTGAATCATTGGGTTCTGCTGAGGAGCCCTATGACTCAGATATGACTCATTCATACCGACTGACTGAGGGGCGACTCATTCGCTACCCTCTGATTCAAGTTAGAACCTTGGGTGATGATGCGAGTACTTCATCGCTACATCCTTCTGCATACTGCTCAAAGTTCTCGATGAACATCTGAGCGAGTAAGTTTGCCACGTTGTCGTATCTCTCCTTGTCATGCCATGTATCTCGAGGCTGGAGGATGTTATCCGGCACTCCTTGGCAGGTGGTAGGTACTTGGAATCCAAATCTAGGATCTTCGACAAACAAGACATCATCGAGATCACCATCTAGTGCTGCGTTCAGCAGTGCACGGGTCCAACGGATCTTGATTCGACTACTCGCATCAGCTCCTCCCGCAACCCATCCAGTATTGATGAGCCAACACTTGGCGTCATTGTCTCGGATCTTCTTCGAAAGAAGGTCGGCATAGACGCTTGGGTGGCGAGGCATGAAGGGAGCTCCGAAGCAAGTCGAGAAGGTCGCCTGCGGCTCAGTCACCCCTATCTCTGTGCCAGCGACCTTGGCAGTGTAACCAGACATGAAGTGGTAGGCGGCCTGCTCGGGGCTGAGCTTGGAGAGTGGAGGTAGTACACCGAAGGCATCGCATGTCAGGAACACTACATTTCTCGGGTTTCCGGACATAGAGTCGGGTGTGCGATTCTCGATGTATTCTATCGGGTATGAGCCCCTAGTGTTTTGAGTCAGTGAACCGTTGTCGAAGTCAGGGGTCCCATCGGCGTTCAGGACAACGTTTTCTAGAATCGATCCGGGCATCTTGGTGGTCGCGTAAATTGCCGGCTCATCCTGCTCTGAAAGTCGGATTAGTTTGGCATAGCACCCACCTTCGAAGTTGAATACGCCATTGTCGGACCAGCCGTGCTCGTCATCTCCTACCAGGGCCCTTCCGGGGTCAGCAGATAGTGTCGTCTTGCCGGTTCCAGAGAGTCCAAAGAACAGCGCCGTGTTATCTCCGTCGGTGTTAGCTGAGCAGTGCATTGGCAGCAGGCCCTTACCCGGCAATATGTGGTTCATGATGGTGAAAATCGCTTTCTTGATTTCGCCCGCGTAGTGACTGCCGCCGATGATTACCAGTTTTCTGTCCAGAGCGATGATTACGAAGACATCGGAATTGACACCGTCACTCATGCTGGACCTCAGGTCTGGAGCATGCAGGATTGTGTATTCAGGGATGTGCGAGACTAGTTCCTCCTTGGTCGCCCGCACGAACATGTTGTGCATGAAAGCTGCATGCCATGCCTTCTCTGTTACCAGTCTAACCGGCATCCTGTATTCGGGGTCAGCCCCGCAGAAGGCATCCTTGACGAATAGGTTCTCTGCCTCGTTGAGGTGGGCGCGGGTTTTTTCCAGTAGTCTCTCAAACACCGCTGGGGCAGTTGGTCTATTCACCTCGCCCCACAGCACCTCCTCAGCTAAGCCGGTCTCATCTACGATGAAGCGGTCGTTGGGTGAGCGTCCAGTCCTCTCGCCGGTGGTTGCCAGAAGAACGTCGTCGGCAGTGAGTTTTGCCTCGCCTAGTTCGACTGCCGCCTCATGCAGAGGCTCCCAGCCGAGATTCCAGTGTACTGCGCCCTTGGGATCCAAGCCATGGCTGGCCAGAGGGGTGGCGAAGTTGCGGGAGTCGCCTGACATGGTGGATGACTCCATGACGCCCTACGCCAAGATTTACCCTTCAAGCGTTGCGGCTGTGCCGAGACCTGAATTCACTCGGCGAAGCCGGCTTCTTTGGGGTTCTTGACGGGGATGCGATTATGCGGGAGCGGCTTCGGTACAGGACCGATGGATGGCGATGAGCGAGATGACAGAATCATCCGCGAGATGAGGTTTAGGCGCTCAATCGACATCGACCTAAGCGAAATCGAGGTCCCAGAAGAGAGGAGTGAGGAGAGTAGGGAGGCTCTCGCGGCTGCTGTCGATGAGGCACTGGGTGACCTGTTCGACCCGTTCAAACAGGCAGACGGTAGCGAGCCCGGGGCCGTCCAAGAGGACGGTAGCGTGCCTATCGCTCCAGAGCAAGACATCGTGACCGGAATCGCCAGAGAGGGTGAAAGGGGCGTTAACTGGGGTCTGATGATTGCGATGATTCTAGTCTACAGCGCTATTGGGGTGCAAGCCGGCCTCGCACTCTCACCGCTCCCGGCAATCACTGTGCTTGTTCTGCTGTCCTCGGTGGGATTCGTACTCGGAGAGCGCTGGGTCCCGAATCCGAGTATGAAAATACTCGGAGTGACCTGGGTGATTATCTCGATGAAGGTCCTGTATGGGCTCGCAATAGAGCTCAATCGCTGGGATTACATCGGTCTTGAGGCGCTTGGTGCTCTCCTGCTGGCTCTAGTTGCTGTCAACGTGTTCGTTGCTTACCGCCACAACCACGACGCGATCGCCGCGCAGTCTACTCTCGTCCTACTGGCAATCGGCTCCACCGCCGGTTCGGTAATGGGTCAGATGGCGGTCGCAGGCATGATTCTGCTCGCTACCCTGCTCGTACACGGGCTCGCTCTGCATCGGCAGTCCGGGAGTCTTGCAGCACTCGGAGTGGCGGCCTCCAATCTGTGGATCGGGATGCATGCAATAACTGGCGGATTCGAGTTTGGATCACTGAGAATCCTAGCTCTCGACGATTCGCTGCTCCTATTCCTCCTACTGATGACAGTCTCAGCCATCAACGCGACTATGGCAGCCCGCTTTGCGCGCGAGGAGAATTGGTTCTCTCAGGCGTTCAAGGCAGTTGGACTGGGGCAACCGGGCCTCTGGGGGGTCTCCATCTCGATGGGCATGGTGGGCGCTCTGCTCGCAGTCGCATCGAGCCGCGAGGATGTTGGATACGCACTCGGAATGGTCTCGTTCCTAGGTGCTTGCTTCGGAGGTTCCTATCTCGCTGTCAGAGGTGTAGATTCCAAGCGGGTCATGACGCCTCTGGCGATAGCTGCAGTCCCCCTGGTGACGATACTCGTCATTGGCACTGATGAACTAGTGGTCTGGATGGACTCATACGAGCTATTCACCGTCCTATCTACCCTCGTGACTGGTTTCGTCCTGTTAAGAGACCAAGACAGGGTGACTGACAGAGTCCTATGGATTGGTTCCGTGATAGTTCTGGCTCTACTCGCAATATTGGTCCCCACGGAGGCCTCGGACACTGGAGGTGATGGTGGTGCGCTGCTGCTGGGACTGCTCGCGGCTATGCACCTCGGCACGGCAGTGTTGGCGGTGAAGAGGCAGTCACCTTCACTGGCAGGAATCACAGTGTTGCTGCCCTGGAGTTGGGTGCTGGTCGAGGAGCTTACCGAGGAGACGGTCAGGATTCTTCTGGTTGCCAACGACAGGGTCGACCCGGGCAGTATGATAGATCTTGAGCCGTTACCCTTGGGGGCGTATCTGGCCGCGTCGTGCATCCTGATGGGGGTGGTAAATATCAGGATGGGAGAGAACGGTGTCAATCTGGCCTCAAAGTTCATCGGAATGAGCGAGGTTTCTGCTTCAATCCGTGACTCGGGCGCTCTGCAGCTCTGGTCAATCAGCCTGTGGCTGCCGATGCTGACGATTCTTCTGATGTCTCAGTTCGGTGGCTTCAACGCAATCACTCTGCTGATTCTGGTCTCGATGGTGGTGATTCTGCACTTGGGTTGCGAGATCGCGGGTGTCAGAATAGGCGACCCGGTGACCATGGCAGCGATACTGACTGTCTCTCTGGTGGCAATGCAATGGAGGAACGGGCTGTTCGAGCCTCTCTCGGTCCTGCTATGCCTTAGTCTGATGGTACTGATGGCCACAAGAGGGAGCATTCGGGAGAGCCTCTACACTGGCGGGTTAGCTCTGATGAGCATGCCCCTACTTCTTGCTCTCTCCGGTAGGGAGCCGGTGCTTGAACTGGCTTCCAATGATGTTCTTCCTAACTTCGACTCGTCATTGTTTTCGGTAGCTCTCGCCGCTGGCGTGCTCGCAGTCTATCTACCACGATCAGGTAGCATAGAGAAAATTCTCAATCCTGCCCTCGCCGCTCTTTGGCTACTTGTAATCACCACTGCGCTGGCGTACTCGCAGGGAGATGTGCCAGCTCAGGCGGCTTCACTGGCAATGTTCGCTGTCAGCTCGCTGTGGTTGGTAGCGAGAGGAGAAATTCGCTCCGAGCTCAGGAGCATCGCCAAGAGGGATGTAAGGGTTCAGATGGCCGCTGAGATAAGGAGCGGGGAAGAAGAGGGGAGCCTTTCGACCTACGACCCGATTCAGGGAGAGATGGAGGCGGAGAGGAGGCGGAGTAGGGAGAAAAGCGAGGCAAGCGACCTAGCTGAGCTGTACACCACTGATGTAAGTCACAAGCCGACTGTGGTTCTCGCAATCCTCGGCTTGGTACTCGGTGCGGGAATTATCATCGGACTGCTCACTGGACCCAATCCGCTGTTGCTGGTGGCTGTGGGTATATTCGTAACCGCGTTGATTGCGATAGCCAGAAGCAGGAGCGAGCGGCTTGATCTCGAGTTGCCACACATCATGGGCATGGAGATGCCCATCGCAGTGGCGATAGTCGGGCTGGTTGCTATCCATGTCTTCTCTCACCTGGGTCCGGGGAGCAGCAACAGAGACCTGCTCGATATGGCTGTCCTAATCGCCCTGCTGCTTGAGCTGTCAGCGATTTCCCTAATCGGTAAGGACAGGTTGTTGGACAGAATCCCCATAGCCCTTGATTGGGTTGTCCTTCCATTGCTCGCGGGCAGGATGATTGGAGCAGTGATGGTCGAGGCGCTGCCGTTCCCGCTCACTATCGACCCATTCGAAGGCAACATGCTGGAGTGGAAGATGTCGTGGATGTTACTGGAGGCTGTGTTGATACTCTGCGTAGTTACAGATATCCTTGTCGACAGGAAGAGAATGCAGCTCGACCGAGGAGACTGGAAGGGAGCCTCTGGCAGAGGTGCTAGGAGTCTGTTCGTAGTCATGCTCTCATTCGGCCCGGCTGGCATACTCGCTGTAGCCAGCTGCATAGAGCAGGGTTGGAGATACCGCCAGCCGACTGCAGTCGGGATGGCGATTCCCGCAGGGCTGCTGACGCTGGTCTCGACAGGGGTTTGGTTCGAGGCCGCCTCAAGAGAGTTGCCTGAGATTACCATGGTAACCGGGCTGCTGCTGCTTGCACTGTGCGCGATGACCGTGCCTCTGAAGGGCGAGAAGTGGGCGATGATGCTGGCTGTGAACTCTCACCTGCTGTTGATTCTCGTCGGGCTGGCTGGCTACGTCACTTCGATAATGCTCCCGATGATGCTTATCCTGCTATCCACTACTGTCTGGGTGGTTGGAATCCTGCAACTCCGAAGGACTTTCAGGATTTGGGGTCTGGCTGACCTCGTTCTAGCCGCCCTAGTGGCATTGATTTTCGTTCAGGGCATCACCGAGCCTGTCACGCTACTCCTGGCCCTGATGGTCCTAGCAGGTGAGCTCGGCCTGGTCTCATGGCTGGGTCAGCGCAACGAGGAAGCGCTTCTACAGGACTGATTCCTATTCTCGGGCTCGATATAACGAGCCACACCAACGTTGATGGCAGACGGTCTACACACGGTTACTATGACGAGGTCTTGGATATCTGATACCCCCGATGAGGTTGAGCACCCTCCAATACCTCTAGGAATCAATGAGATGGTTGTACCAAGAGCCACCCTAATGCTCTCTATCGGGACTGCTCTCGTGCTGCTGCTCTCCGCAATATGGGTGGCCTTCGCGGCATGGAATTTCAGTGCCGATCTCGAGGAATCCTTCGGGCCCCCTGCTGAGGCTCCACTAATAGACGGCAGATTAGCATGGGAGGTCGATCTCCTGTTCGACACCTGCTCAGCCAGAGAAGGAGACTGGCAATGGCCAGAGAATCTATCCACACAGGATGATGTGTTCCTCTACCCCGGTGAGTTGCGCTGCGACTGGGAGCATCAGGGAGATGGTGACAGGGCTACAGTAGTGGTACACAACAGAGGAAACGAATCAGTCGACCTCGTTCTGGAGATTGTAGGCTCGGGAGTTTTGTTCTCCGCTGAGGACGATACCAGTGATGTGATTAGTCTAACAGCCAATGAGAGTGGTTTCCGAGAGATTGAGTTAACTGAGGACTTGTCCGAGGGTGAGTTCACAGTCGTGGCAAGTCATATCTCTGTAGTCAATGCGGAAGTACTGCTGGATGTAGCTGTGTACAAGGGTTCCGAGGAGAGGGAGATTCACATCAACGACAACGACCAGATTGAGGTTCACTACGTGCTCTGGGACGCTGATACCGGCGAACAACTCGATGAGGGAGATTTGATTGTTACAGCAGGAGAGGATCCATCGTACATAGATGGTTTCGGATGGTCGGCAATCGGTCTCGACATAGATGGTGATAGGGGGCTGATTCCTGGAATCAACTCAGGTACCACGCATACAACACTGCTTCCCCCTCCTATCGCATACGGAAATAACGATGGGCATGAGCTGGAACATTCCTGGCTGCGTTTTGAGCTGACTATCAATCGCGGCCCGATAGTGTAGGGGCGCGAAAGAGACTTGACTGAGTTACAGGAGGGCGGGACGTGGCGGATGACGGTGGACATACGGCGCTCAACCCTTCAGAAGGGATTGCCAAGGAGGCCAGTAAGAGGTTCAAGGCGACCTCGGCAAGGCGAGGTGAGCCGGAATTCCACATGACTGAGGAGATGCGTCGGCTCTCTACACCTTGGTTCGTAGCTCTCGCACGCGCACAGAGAATAGACGGTGGCTCGCTCCCAGCAGGTGTCATTCTGGATGCCGCTGCTGGTTCGGGAATCCAACTCATCGCCTACGGTAGAGTACTTGAGAGACCGGTTCTGGGAATAGAGGTGGACGGAAACATAGCTGTCCTCTGTGCTGCGAACATGTACATCAACTCAAAAGAAGACAAGTTGCAGAGGTCGATGGACCGGGTTGTCATCGGTGATGGTTCCGACTCAGAAGGAGCGATTACTGAGTATTGGAATAGCCTCAGACAGGCCGGGACTAGGGCTCATCCTCCAATCGCCATGCTCCATCTCGACCCAGCGAGACCAACTGATGCCCAAAACCACGACATCGATGAGATGGAGCCTTCGGTGGCTTCTATCCTTGAGGGATGGTCGGATCAACTCCAAAGTGGCCCTAACGGGCCTGCGGTTCTGCTTGACCTCTCACCGAGGCTTGGAGAGGACCAGCGAGGACTAGTTGAAGCCAATGTCAGGATGGCTCTGCCCGGAGCAGAGTTCACCTGGGAATGGCTCAGTCAAGGAGGCGGGCGCGTAGACCGCCTGTCGCTGTGGATTGGCTCGCTATCATCCGATTCCGGTCATCGATGCGTTCGGATGGGGAGGAAGAACGTCATCGCGGAGATCGAAGGGACTCCGGGGGCCTCTGAAACTATCGTGATGAATGAGCCACCGCCATACGGAGCTCATCTGACGATAGTTGACCCAGCACTTGTGCAGAGTGGTCTGGAGGGAGCTTGGTTGGAGCAGGCGATGCGAGAAGATTCGGGATACGACTGGGTCAGACTCGAAGGGCGCAGGCCGCTGCTCATCCACACAGACCCGTTGGTTGATTCCGACGAGGTTAGCGGCTTCGTAGTTGCCACGGGGGAAATCGTGCAGCACAGGCTCAGACCGCCTGAGCTTCACACCATAGACCAGGTAGCTTCCTCAGTCGCCAAGAACGGCATTGGCAAGATTACCCTGCGATGCTCTCTCGACCCAGATGTACACCCGACGATCCAACGCAGGCTCGACCGTGAACTCAAGGAGATTGATGGTTCAAAGGGATTCATGGTCGACATTGACTTAGAGCGGCCATCCGGGACTCAGAGTCTCTATGTGGTATGCAAGGAGTAGTTTCTGACGCCCCTATGGGGCGGCCAATCGATTCAAATAGGGAAGGTAGGTCGCCCAGTTGCCCAATGGGCCACTGGGAAACCGGTGAACACGGGGGAACCGTACACAATGCCTGATGAAGCCGAACTAGGAGATGACTTCTCTTACATCCTGCGGATGGCGGATAGCGACATCGACGGTCTGCGTCCAATCTCGATAGGACTGACTTCGATCAAGGGTATCGGTATGCGTACCTCGGAGCAGATTTGTCGTTTAGCCGATATCGATGGTAAAACCCTCGGAGGTCACCTGAGCGATGATGAGCAGGGCCGCTTGAGGGCTGCAGTTGACGATTACGCGACTACTGTTCCATGGTGGTTGGTCAATCGCCAACGCGACCTTGCGACCAATGAGGATGCTCACATCGTCGCCATGGAAGTCAAGATGACTCGTGACGACGACGTAGCGAGGATGGCTGGAGTCAAGGCATACCGCGGTATGAGGCACAGGAGTGGACACAAGGTTCGCGGTCAGAGACTGCGTTCCAACGGAAGAAGCGGTACGACTCTGGGTGTTGAGCGAAAGAAGTGAGGTGATTAGATGGGAGACCCAAAGTTCGCAAGACCCAAGACTAGCACCCCTACTCACCCATGGAAGCAAGCTAGAATCGAAGAGGAGCATGAGCTCAAGGACAAGTACGGACTCAAGAAGGTCGGAGGCATGCGTGAGATCTGGCGAGAAAAGTCAGCCCTACGCAGGCATAGAAATCAGGCTATGAAGCTGATTGGAAGAGTCGATTCCAGCGAAGGTCACTTCGCTCGTGAGAAGGGTGACCTGATTGAGTCACTGTACCGTAAGGGACTTCTGACTGATGGTTCAGACATAGATGATGTTCTGCAGATTGATGTCGAGCACATGCTTTCCAGAAGGTTTCAGTCAGTGGTTTACTACAAGGGACTGGCTCCGACTATGCGCTCGGCTAGGAATCTCATCGTTCACGGTCACATCAGCATTGGAGACCAGCGTATGACCGTTCCCGGGTACCACGTACTCAGGGAAGAGGAGGATGAGATACAGTACTCTACCAACTCTCCATACGCCGACCCAGAGCACCAGTTCCGAAAGGACATGGAGCAACTGAGGCTTACCATGGTATCCGAATCGGAGGAGGAGGAGATTCCGGAACGCGATGCGGATGCCGAGTTCGTAGAGCAAATCAAGTCAGATTCAGCCAACGCACCTACCGTTGAGGACACCGTACCTGAGGAGGAAGGGGGTGAGTCGGATGACTAGGAAGGCTATCTTGCACATCTTCACCACCCACAACAACGTGCTCATGACCGCCACAGATTTGACCGGCGCTGAGACAATCTGCAAGGTCTCTGGAGGTATGGTGACCAAGGGCGGTAGCGACTCAGGAGGTCAGTTCGCCTCAACCAGAGCAGCCGAGAGAATGGCTGAGATGTTAGCTGAGAAGGAATTTAGCCAAGTCATCGTCAAGTATCGCGGCGCTGGGGGTAATCGCTCTCACAACGCTCCAGGTGCAACCTCGGCAATCAGAGCCCTGACTCGCGCCGGAGTACAAATAACCCGCATCGAGGACGTCACTCCGATACCAACGGACGGGACGAAAAGTAAAGGAGGACGCCGCGGGCGTCGTGTGTGAGGTGAATACATGGTGAAGACGAAGATTATCGAAGAGAAAGACGAGAAAATTCGAATCCTGCTCACTGGCACCGACCGCGCCTTCGTCAACGCGATCCGTCGGACTCTAATCGCTGAGACTCCCAAGATGGCCATAGACAAGGTGCGCTTCGAAATGGGAACCATCGAACAGGACGGGGAGGTCTGGGAGACAAACGGGCCTTTACCCGATGAGATGATTGCTCAGAGGCTAGCTATGATTCCTATTCCAACCGTTCACGACGAGTTTCACTTCCAGGACGAGTGCCCAGAGTGCGCTGATCTTGTGGCCAAGGATAGGGGCTGCCCCCTATGCACTATGATCTACACCTGCAAGGAGTTCGGAACCGAGGGAGGGAGGATGATTACCGCCGGAGACATGGGCTATCTCGGCGAGGCTCGCCTGAACATCCCCGAGAAATACCGAAGCATCCCGATAACCAAGTTGTCGAGAGGTCAAATGATTGAGTTCTACGCAACCGCCATCATGGGGCGTGGCAGTGAGCACGCCAAGTGGTCACCAGTCTGCGGCACCACATTCAATCAGAGGAAGGTCGGAGTGCTGAACAACAAGACGAAGGCCAAGATCCTGTGGAATCTGAATCTCTCCATCAAGGCGAAGGACTTCGACAGCGGCGGAAGGCTGGAGGATCTGGAAAAGGTGGAACAATTGGTCGAAGACCTGAACCACGTTGGTCCGGGCACAGAGGAGTCGAGGGATTTCAAGGATGCCATCACCCTCGAGAATGTCGATGGCGAGTTCATCCTAAGTTTCGAGACCGATGGTTCGATGGCTCCGCGAGTCGCATTTGAGAGAGCAATAGCTGAGCTCTCCGGGCGATTCGGTGAGATCAAGGAAGATACCACAACTGTCCTCTGATTAGTCCGAGGATTCTTGGCTTGAACGTGCATGAGCGAGCATGCCCCGGTACCTAGGCAGAGGCCGATGTGGGGGTCACATCACCCTTCTGTTCACAGTCAGTGACGAGTCTGATGACCCTATCCAGCAAGGCAGCCTAGGGGCGGGCCTGTGCGTTGAGGATGGAGTCGATGTCGTAGCTTATGGTGAGGATGGTGATTTCGGACTCAGTGTGACATTCGAGTCTATGGAGGGTGATTCAGATCTATACGAAGCCGTACTGGGTGCCTTAGTCTCGGAAGTCCCCGAGGTCTCAGAGATTGCTTGGGGAGTCTCGGTTACAATCTCTCTTCCTCCGGCACAGGGCTTCGGAGTATCCGCCTCTGGAGCGGTAGCATCCGCTATGGCATTCCAAAGGGCCGTCGGTCTGCCTTACGAAGAGAGTCTGCGTAGGGCGTTTTCACTCGCCCACAAGGTCGAGCGGTCGCGTTCGACCGGTTTGGGTGATGTCACCGCTCTGGCGGCAGGAGGCGTTGAGCGTAGGCTTGTTGCAGGCTCTCCGTACCATGGTTCTGACCTGCGTAGTGGTCCAGGTCAGGCCGAGGGATGGAGTCTGGGAACATCCGTAGTGTTGGCCTGGAGGGAGGGTTCGGGCAAGCATACATCCGTCTACATCGATGATCCCGGATGGAAGCAGTCTATCAGCGAGGCTGGATTGAAGCAGATGGAGTTACTCTCACAAGGCGAATGGGGGCCAGAGAGATGGAGTGACTTGATTGAGTCAGCAGAAGCCTTCTCTCGCGACAGCGGACTGTTTGAGGACTCATCGAGACACGAATTGGTCACTGTGGCTGCGAGCGCGGTCGCAGGAGCCGGATGTGAGGATGAGCTTGTCGTGATGCTGTGCATGCTTGGAGAGAGCGTAGTGATTGTTCCCTTAGATCCGGAAGACCAAGGCGGATGGATTGAGAGGGTGATTGCAGAATTGCAGAAGGCTGGGCTCAAGGGAATAGAAACTATTGTCGCCGGGCTCTCATGACCCGTTCCTAGCCTTCTCATGGAACTCATCGAGAGGTGCCAAATCCAGTGGATTGGCGTCCAGTTGAACTGCTCCCTTCAGCCGTAGTCCGTCACAGAACCCGTGGCGGTAGACAATTCCCCCTTGTCCATACTCGGCGACATAGCGATCTACTTGCTTCTGGGTCTTCTTGCGTGGGAACTTGAGATCGGCACCGAAGAAGTGTTTAGCGTCTATCCAGGCACAGGGAACGCCATTGATTCTGACATCGTCCAAGAAGAGCAGGTCAGGGGTGATGATGGCCCTTCCCTCCGTGTTCTTCTGCTCAGCCAGAAGTTCTTCTTGGCGACGGAACCTGACTCCCAGAGACTCGAAATGGTCACAGAGTATGTCCTCGAAAACTTCTGCAGCACTCTGTGTGTCGCTCTGGTCGACGGAGCTTACTCGGTCAACTGATTCTGCTAACTCAAATTGCTCCCTGTCACGCTTGTTGAGTCTGTGGGGTTGCTTGTTCAGCGTCTCCTTGATTCGGCTCTTCGACCATCCACGTCCAGTGAGAATTGCTCTGAAGGTATTGACCGGAGGTGCGTCGAAGCGCTTTGACAGGGAAATCACGCTCTCTCCTGAGTTGTATCTTCGATTGAGCTCATTGGCTCTCCTCATCAATCGGGAGTGAGAGTATACGCTCTTCTCCTGATTCAGGGCACTACGAAGCGAAAGTGCCTGTTCCAGAGTGATTGGCAAGCGGTCTAGCTTCTTGGCTATCTCCTGAACTCTCTCCTCAGGTAGGAAACCAAACTCGCCGGGTATACATGCAATCTTGCCTGCCTTAGATTGTACATCCTTGGGTATAGCCTTCGTCTTCCAAGTAACATCTACCCTTCTGGGTGGAGGATCTATCTCAGGAGGGAGGCCCATTGGTCGGGGTTTCTGGGAGAAGCGGTTAATCGCGCGCTCCACCGCATCTGAATCGGCCGCCGGACTCTGTTTTGGGGAAGTTTTGTTCCTACTCCCCGAGCCTCGGCGACGGCGACGGCGTCCCCGCCGTCGTTTACCGCTCTTCTCGTCACTCAACGGCACTTCGAGAGAAAGGGACTCCATGAACCCACCGAGTGTGAGCTCACCTGAATTTGGCATAGATGTCGTAGAACATATCCCGTATGGGGTACGGTACAATCCACATGGCCGCTCCGAATGACCATGGCAACCCCATCTGAGATGCGATTCTCCAAACTGCAGCACTCTTTGCGTGCCATCGCCCGTCTTCGGTGATGATGAACACAGAGTCCACACCTTGCATCTCGTCAGGTCTATTGGAGAGGAGTTCAGTACCCTCGTCGGAGTCCTGACCGAGCGTACGAAGGCTGCCGGATTTATCGTAGCGATTGATGAATGCGGCCCAGCGACTGCATGTGCCGCAGGCGTCGTCGAAAAGGACTACTGAATGCATGTTATCACCTAGAGGAATGCTATTCCCGGCTCTAGTGGGAAGGCAAAACGTGCCTTGCCAGCGACATCTTCGCCCTCTCCTGCTGGGTAAGCCTCGACTGAGTTTACTCCCAGAGCCTGTGCGATGAATTCGGAGTTCATGTTGATGACTGAGGCTTCGTCAATTGCGCTGATAATGAGTTTCCTCTCACCCTGTGACCAGGTGTGGATGCGGCCTCGCTTCTTCTTGCTGCCAGTGGTAAGTGCCATCCAGGCCTGCATCGCCTCTCCGCGCATCTGCTCGTTTGTGAATACCTCCATCGACTTTAGATGGTTCATTCCCTCAGCCTTGAAATCAAATCCTTCTGCATCGAGGCGCATTGATTCTCTCGCAAGATCCTCCTTCCAAGCAGGAGAGGTCTGAATCACTACACGAGTAATCTCTCCCTCAGTGTGCCTCTCTGCGAGTTCCCTCAATCCTCTTCCGCTTGAGATCAATTCCTTGAGATAGGTCTCGCGGGCGAGGATTTCCGCATCATCATCGGATGGATTTGTTGCCTCATCCAGACAATGGATGGCTAGAATCCCCTCACCTCCTATAGAGTGCCAGAACTGTTCGGCGATGTGCGGGGTCGCTGGAGCCAACATAGGAATCCATCCAAGAAGGAACTGCTTCGCAGTACCTTGGTCTTTACCCCCTCTCCTAACATACCAAGTCCAGTCAGAGAGCATCTCGTAGTGGCTAGTCATCACCCCTTCACGGATGCTGACATTGGACATAGAATCTCTCCAAGCAGCCTGATTGGCCCTCAATCTGGCAAGTAACCACTCATCAAGCGAACTAGGAGAGTTATCCAAGGACATGGCGGACTCCATCGCGTCGATAATCGAGTGCAACTGACGGTGGTTGGCCTCGAGAGCGCTGTCTGACCAATCCATCCCAGCCTCAGGATTTGCTCCGAACAGGATGAACAGCCTGACTGTGTCTGCTCCATACCTATCTACCATCTCTCCTGGGCTGACTGTATTGCCGAGTGACTTACCCATCTTCACCGAGCGAGTGTCCAAGCTCTCTCCGCAGGTAGGGCAGTCCGTTCCGAATAAGTCGACATGGAATTCCGAGTTACAGCCGGAGCAGAATGGTGCGGGTGCGTTTAGCATGCCTTGACAAACTAGAGTGCCGAACGGCTCACCCACCTCGTTCATCCCAGCATCGCGCATGACCTTGGTGAAGAAGCGCGCATAGAGCAAGTGCATGACTGCGTGCTCTATACCGCCGATGTAGAGGTCGACACCTCCATCCATCCAGTAGTCGACTGCCTCTCGATCAAACGAGGACGAGTCGTTGTTCGCATCGCAGAAGCGCATGAAGTACCAAGATGAGTCATAGAACGTGTCCATAGTGTCGGTTTCGCGCTTTCCTGCCCCTCCACAGGACGGGCAGGAGGTGTTTACGAAGGTATCATGAGATGCGAGAGGGTTACCACTCTGGTCCTCGCTGAAGGTGACATCCAGAGGTAGTTCCACAGGAAGTTGAGAGGATGGTACAGGGACTATCCCACAGTCCTCACAGTGAATCATTGGAATCGGTGTCCCCCAGAATCTCTGACGGCTAAGTAACCAGTCCTTCAGCCTGTATTCGACGGTTCCGTGGCCAGATCCGGCAGACTCTAGCGCGACGATGACTGCGTCCTTGGCATTCTGGCCAGTCAGTCCATCGAACCCCTCAGCGCCTGAGTTTACCATCGGCCCGTAGCCCTCAAACGCAGCGCTCAGCGCGGCGGCCGGGTCGTCTCCATCATTCTCGACCAGTACTCTGCGAATCTCTATGCCGTACCTCTCAGCGAAGTCGAAGTCGCGTTGGTCGTGCCCAGGAACGGCCATCACCGCACCGGTGCCGTAGGATGCGACCACGAAATTGCCAGCGTAAATTGGTACTTCCTCTCCATTCAGCGGATTAATTGCATGACGTCCTAGGAAGACTCCTTTCTTCTCTTTCAACAGGTTGATGCGCTCAAACTCGGACATGCGTCCGCACTCGTCGCGCAACTCGCGCCAGTCCGACTCCCACTCAGTGCCAGCGCACAGCTCCTCGCACAGCGGGTGCTCTGGCGAGAGGGTAACGAAGGTGACTCCGAAGATGGTATCTGGGCGAGTTGTGAAGGCACCTATCACAGCGTCTGAGTCGGCTACTGGGAAGTCGATGTGTGCACCATGGGAGCGTCCAATCCAGTTGCGCTGCATTGCCTTGACATTCTCTGGAAAGGCGATGTTGTCGATCTCGTCAAGTAACTCGTCGGAGTACTCAGTCATGCGCAGGAACCACTGTGCCATGTCACGCTGTACAACCTCGAGGCCGCAGCGCCAGCAGCGGTTATTCTTGACCTGTTCATTTGCCAGTACAGTATCACAGTCCACACACCAGTTGACCGGTGCCATCCTGCGCTCGACCAGTCCACGCTCGTTCAGCATCAGGAACATGTCCTGATTCCAGTGGTAGTAGTCAACGTCCGAGGTAGCAAGAAAGCGTCGCCAGTCGTACGAATATCCCATCCGCTCTTGGTCAGCTCGAATACTGGCGATGTTGCGGTGAGTTACCGTGTGCGGGTGTCCCCCTTCCTTCTTGGCCGCGTTCTCAGCGGGCATCCCGAAGGAGTCGTATCCCATCGGATAGAGTACATTTCTGCCCATCAGTCGATGGAAACGCGCCATCGCATCTCCAATCGAGTAGTTGCGCACGTGACCCATGTGCATGTTTCCAGATGGATATGGGAACATCTCGAGGCAGTAGAACTTGGGTTTACTGTGGTCAATCTCAACCTCGAATACTTTAGCATCGGCCCAAGCCTTCTGCCAACGGGTCTCGACTTCCTGCGCGTCGTATACCATTTCCTTTCTCCCAACGGGCTTCGCAGGGAGTCCTCAGACTCCCAGCCGAAGCAGTAGACCGGGCGCGAGCCCGCCTAGTAGGGTGTATGTGGAGGGCATTCGTGCCACACACCGCGACTTGGAGGCCACGCTTTGAAGCCTGCCCCGAGACAGCAGCGCCGCCACACCTATGCAGCGGTTACCACTGCGAGTGATTATGTTGAGTGACGGCGAGTTCCATGTCTCCGCCTGGGAGGACGGGATTGAGGTTTGGGTGACCCAGATGGGGAACCTGATGAACATGAATACAGCTTTCATCGACAGAGATAAAGGAGTGGTCGCGATTATCGACCCGTTCAACGCAAAACTGTGGGCCGAGGCTCTCGAGAATGAGGGATTGGAGCCGACCCACCTGCTGTACACCCACACACACCGCGACCATGCCTCCGGCTATCCTGGGATGGTGAAGCGATTCCCTGACTTGGAAGTCTGGGGCCACGAGGACGCTAGAGTTCCGAGCCTGCTCGGTAACGTGGTGTTCAGGAAGGTGGACTTCACCAACACTTGGGACTGCGAACCGGACGAGTCCGTCGAGTGGTCGGCCGGTTCGATTAACCTAGTCGTGACCCACTCGCCAGGTCATGCACCCGGACACGTGACCTTTCACGGACACGGAGTGTACCACGCAGGCGACCTGCTATTCGTCAGGAGTGCAGGTAGGGTCGACTTGCCTGGAGGGGACCCACGCGCGCAGCAGAGGAGTCTTGTTAGGGCCAAGCAGATGCTGAGCGAGCTGCCAGCTAACTGGAGGCTGATCCCCGGGCACAGGTACGACAACTTCCGGGGCGAGGTCCCGGATTGGATCAGTCTGGGCGATGCCTTGCAGCACAACTACTTCCTATCGAACATCACGATGCCGGGAGAGGATTGATTACCTCACCCAATGAGTAGGTTTCAGTATGGCTGAAGATATCTGCTTCGAATTACTCATCGAAATCTTCATCGAAGTATGTTGCTGGATTATTATCGCTGTGCTATGGGAAATAGGCATAGAAATTCTAATGTCCATGGGGATGTCATATTCGCAGGCTGAAGGTCTTCTAATCATAATAGGGATTTTTGCATTTTTCTTGGCGGCAGCGGCGCATTCACGTAGAAGGAAGCTCCTGGGCAAGGCAGTGGTTTTGGATACAGATGGGGACGGTTACGTATCCGAAGAAGAATGGGCTGATGGGGGGCAGGACATGGATGAAGGTACAGACGAGGAAGTAGGTGACCCTTCATCAGAAGATGATGCCTCCGAATCAGAGAAAGATGGTGCCTGGTGGGAAGAGGGGAAGTGAGCCTACTCGCTCGTCTTGTCGTATCTCTCGCGCTCGACTCCAAGTTTGGCTGCAGCATCGTCAACGGTGCCGGCCGGCATAGCGCCGTCCTGCTCAAGAGCAGAGAGTGCTGCGAGCACGATGCTGTTGGTGTCTATCTCGAAGAATGAGCGTAATGCCTCGCGGGTGTCTGAGCGGCCGAAGCCATCAGTTCCAAGCACCACATAGCGGCCACCGACCCAGCGCTGCACCATCTCCGGAATGGCTGCAATGTGGTCTGATGCGGCTACAGTAGGAATGTCATCTCCGAAGCACTGCTCTGCATAGGGAATCTGGGCATCCTGTGGGTGCAGGCGTGTGTGACGTTCTGCTGCTATGCCGTCTCGTCGCATCTCTCCGTAGGAGGTGATTGACCAAATTTCTGGAGAGACTCCGTACTCATCACTCAGAATCCCAGCCGCCTCCCTGACATACTGAAGAATCGGTCCCGATCCGAGTAGGCGTATTTTCTCCCCATTGCCTTGGGCCCTGTCGAGCAAGTATGCGCCGCGCAAAATGCCCTCGTCGGCACCCTCCGGCTTGGGTATCTGCTGCTGGTTCTCGTTGTACAACATCACATAGTGGAAGACATCGAGATTCTGGCCCCACATCTCATCGATTCCATGTCGGATGATGGTTGCTAGCTCGTAGGCGTATGCCGGGTCCCATGCCCTGCAGTACGGCACCGTGGATGCCATCAATAGACTGTGACCATCCTGGTGCTGCAGGCCCTCGCCGTTGAGTGTAGTACGCCCGGCGGTCGCTCCCATCAGGAAGCCGCGCGCACGCGCGTCAGCAGCGCTCCAGATCTGGTCGCCAACGCGCTGGAAACCAAACATGGAGTAGAATGTGTAGAACGGGAGTGTGGGTGACTGAGCATGAGAGTAGGAAGTCGCGCTTGCTATCCATGATGAAATAGCCCCGGCCTCGGAGATTCCTTCCTGCAGAACCTGTCCGGATTCCGACTCTTTGTAATTCAGTAGCATGGCGTGATCTACAGGAGTGTACTTCTGGCCGTGCGATGCGAAGATACTGAACTCACTGAATAGTGGGTCCATTCCGAAGGTCCTTCCTTCATCGGGGATTATTGGTACCACCCTCTCGCCGATTTGTGACTTCAGCAGGTTACGAAGAAGCCTGACGAACACCATGGTGGTCGAGACCTGCTGGCCCTCCGGTGTGCCGTCGTCGAATGCCGAGTAGGTGTCTGCATCGGGCAATTCGTAATCGATTGATGCCGGGGTCCGCGATGGCAGGGAGCCATCCAGAGTCTGTCTGCGCTCGACCATGTACGCCAGTTCATCCGAGTCCTCATCCAGCGAATAGAAGGGGCTATTCTCCAATGCCGAGTTCTCTATCGGTAGACCAAGGGCATCTCGGTAAGCGAATAGGTCATCCAAATTCATTTTCTTCTTCTGGTGGGTCGAGTTCCTACCCTCGAACGAGTCTATCCCCCAACCCTTGACAGTGTGAGCGAGGATTACTGCTGGACCGTCCGCTGCCAGCGCTGCCTGATACGCTGCGTAGACCTTGCGTGAATCGTGTCCACCTCGAGATAAGTTCCCGATTTCTTCGTCGGATAGTGTTGCGCCGATTTCCTCGAGGGCCTTGGAATCCGAGAACAGTTCTGAGCGGAAATCAGCGGGAGACAGTGTGCTCAAGCGCTGCCAATCGCCATCGGTAATCTTTTCGAAGCGCGCCAACAGCTCGCCCTCAGAGTCCATACTCAGGACTCTGTCCCAACCCGATCCCCACAGGACCTTGATGACAGTCCAACCTGCACCTCGGTAGAGTCCCTCGAGTTCTTGGACTATCTTCGCATTGCCCCTCACCGGCCCATCCAGTCTCTGCAGGTTGCAGTTAACAACGACAATCAGGTTGTCGAGCTTCTCCCTACCTGCAACAGCGATTGAAGCGATGGATTCTGGCTCATCCATCTCTCCATCCCCTAGGAATGCGAATATTCTGCTCTCGGAGGTATCTGCCAGACCTCTCTGATGCAGGTACTTCCAAAACCTAGCATGCATCACTGCTCCTAATGGGCCTAGGCCCATCGAGACGGTCGGATACTCCCAGAAATCGGGCATCAACCTAGGATGAGGATAGGAGGATAGTCCGGAGCCGTAGGCCTCCTGCCTAAAGTTGAGTAGTTGCTCCTCACTGAGTCTGCCCTCAAGGAAGGCTCTGGCGTAAATCCCTGGGCTTGCATGACCCTGGATGTACAAAGCATCACCAATGCCGTTGTGCTCCTTGCCTCTGAAAACATGGTTGAAACCGACCTCGTAGATAGTGGAGCTGGATGCGTATGTCGAGATGTGTCCACCAATACCGTCTATCCTGCGGTTGGCATCCGAAACCGTGACTGCGGCGTTCCATAGCACGGCGTTCTGGATGCGGTCCTCAAGCCCGAGGTCTCCTGGATATGGTGGTTGTTGCTCAATCGAAATCGAATTGAGGTAAGGTGTCTGAGAGGGAGGTCGGATCGGGATAGACAGTCCCTCTGCCTCTGCCATGATCTCATGCAGCAGCATCCTAGCCCTCTCAACTCCTTGAGCTTCGACCACTGAGCGCAGAGCCTCGAGCCACTCATCGGTCTCCTCCGGATCAGAATCGGGGAGCCTCTGGCGAGGGTCGTTGGGTGGCATGCTGCATCTACCTGCCCCATTGGGGCAGGTCTGCGACCAATGGGGGTCTTTTCAATGGGTCGTGCCTAAGAGGTCATCTCGGTCAAAGAGGAGGCCCTGTCCTGATGAGATGACATTCATGCTTCGTCCTTACTCCCGCTACGGTAATCGCCGAGTCCCCGTCGATGCATCTCTCTCCCCTCCAGTCTCTGACGGCCCTCATCACCGTGCTTCTGCCGGCAGGGTTGTTTGGATCGACCTTGAGTTCAATCCAGGAGTCCTCTACCTCTCCCATCCACTGTAGAGCCGCATTGATTGCTTTTTGGGCAAGACCGTGTTGCTGTTCGGAGCTACGAACCCAATATCCGAGGTTCCAGTGAGCCTTTTTTGAACGCGTCACCTGATCGAATCCAATCAGGCCGAGAATCGAACCATCCCATGGCCTAATCATAACCCAGTGATGTAGCATACCGGAGCGTCCCATACCCTCGGTCTCGGTTAGGAAATCTTGCATCTGTGTGTCAAACGACGTGTCAGGGTTGATCCAGGGCATGGCCCTGCTGACCTCTGGCCAAGTCTCCTCAAAGGCCTCAAGGAGCGTTTCGCTGTGCTCTTCGGTCGCAGGCCTCAGAACGAGAGTGTCATCGACTCTGATAGTAGTCGTCGCACGTCTCAACATGGTGTTCCGGTAGAGTCCTCACCAATCAGGGCTACGGATGCTATGGCCTCAGTTTAGACCGGGCTGTGGCCATGTTCGGATCCTCAGGCAGGATACGTGAGGCATCCTCAAGCAGATTGTCCACAGCTTTGCCCCGTCCGATGCGCTGCAGGAGAGCTCCGATCGGGTAGATTAGCTTGGATCGGTTTCCTAGGTGGGGTCCCACCTCATCGATCAGCACAGTTGCTTGTGCGATGTCTTTGGAGCGGGCCGCCTCCATGGCCGCCTTGACCTGCATTGCTACCTCCCTGTCTGCCCATTCCTCCTGCTGCGGCCATGGCCAGTAGCTCGGAGGTTCCATGGGATCGGGCAGATTGGGGATTGAGGGAATTACCGGAGGCGGCGGGATTGGCATCGTCTCCGGCTCCTTCTCAGGTTCTGGTGGAGGCAGAGGGACGGGTGGGGTGACAGGAGGTGGAAGGTCTGTGGGAGGAGGGGGGATCTCAACGGTTTCTTCAACTGGCTCTGGTTCTGATTTGAGCAGTTGGATAATCTCGGCTTTTTTGAGCTTGGAGTAGCCCGTAATCCCGCGCTCGCTGGCTATGGCTTTGAGCTGGTCCACAGTGAGATCAGATAGGTCGGGTTCATCCTCTTCATCTGGTTCTGCTTCCTCGGTAATCTCAGGTTCAGGCTCAGGTTCAGGCTCAGGCTGTGGCTGCAACTCGCCTCCGTTGCGATCCGGAATCGCACTTGCAGATACTGGGACTACTTCCTTGGGTGCCTCCGCTGTGGGCTGGACGAGCTCAATCTGCTGTGACTCGGGTTCCTCCTCGGGTTCCTCCTCGATCTCGGGGACCTCGAACTTGGTGACGAATTCCGGGGCGTCATCTGGCTTCAGCTCGTATTCCTCCTCCTCTTCAACCTGTGAGGAATCGGGCAGGTCGACTGTGAAGGCGAAACTTGGCTTCTGCTTTGTGACGACCTGATCGTCCTTACCATACTGCTTGACATCGATTGTTACTTGGTCCATTGTAAAGGCGGCTTTTGACCAATCAACTACGTCCTCATCGCCATCGTCCTCGGTGTCTTCAATCAACTGATCGAACAGATCGGTGGCAGCCTCGTCATCCATCGATGCGTCCTGCTGATGAGAGGGTTTTGCGAGTTCGTATGAGCAGCGCGAGCAGTTCTCGGAACCCTCAGGATTTCGTTGCTGGCAGAGGGGGCATTCGGCTCCATTGTCCTCCTGCTTGCGCCATGATTTGAATCGATCGAACACCCTCATCCACCGTCCTAATGTTCGACTTTGACGAAGGTCTCCGTATAATCTTCACGCGGCCGTGGTCGCACGGCGTCGCCAACCATCTCGGTCCCAGTCTGGGGAAGCGTGATGGGGTGCGAGTGCGACGAGGTGACGTGAGTAATCAGGCAGAGGCTCTCCCGGCCCGCTTCTACCGGAGTCAAGAGCATCACGAATCCTATCTCAACCTAATCCGTTGGGAGTTGGATGATGAGCTGTCGATGACAGAGACTAGGCTCAGAGAATGGCCTGACGGCAGGCTCGCAGCAAACGGAATCGCTCTGTTCAACTTGGTCGCCAAGACCGATGGGTGGCTGTTCGGACAGCGTATCATCAAGTTGCAGCGCAGGAATCGTCAGTCCTTCGGAATGCACCGATTCAGACAAGGTGACATCGTGATGCTCAGTAGAAGGAATCCTTTGACCGAGAAGCCGGTTGAAGCGATTGTTAGTGACCGTTCGAGATTTCACATCAGGATAGTCGTTCCAGAGGTTCCCACTGGTCTGCGCAAGGATACTTGGAGAATGGACAGGGGGGCCAATAGAATAGCCCATGACAGGATGAGGGATGCACTGAACTCGCTCTTTGAGGAGGACGGTGGAGTCCCTCTGCGAGACCTATTCCTTGGCACTGTTCACGATCCTGTCGGGACCGCGATTCTACCTCCTGATCTCGGCGGGGCGAAACCCTCGCCAATCAACCTCGCGAGCGATCTAAATCAGGCTCAGAGGGAGGCTGCACGGTCCGCTATGACCGGGCGCCTAACTCTCATTCAGGGCCCGCCTGGGACAGGTAAGACCCATACCGCGGTGAGGATCCTTGAGGCTTGGTCGAAGCAGGACATCGGGACAATTCTGGCTGTCGCTGACTCCAATGTCGCAGTCGACAATCTGCTCGAGGGTTTGCTCTCATTGGGTGTCCGTGCGTTGCGCTTGGGTCAGCCTGTGAAGGTGCGAGAGAATCTGCGCGAGGCGACAATGGATGCTAGGATGGAGGAGCATCCGCTTCGTCGTGACCTTGACCACTGGCTTGAGTCCAACGAGAAATTATCTAGGCGGGTCAAGGGAATGAAAGGGAAGGAGAAGGGTCTGACTCATCGCGATATCAGCCGTGGCTGGAAGGAGGTGCGGCGCATCGAGTCACAGATGCGTGACGACATTCTGGACAGAGCTCAGGTCCTCTGTTGCACGTGCATCGGCTCGGGGCATGAACTGCTTGATGGTAGGAGGTTCTCTCGTGTGCTGGTCGATGAGGCGACCCAAGCCACCGAGCCGGCCACCCTAGTTCCGCTGGTCAGAGGAGCTAGGCAAGTTGTCTTGGTGGGTGACCATCGACAGCTGCCCCCTACTGTCATCTCCCAAAGGTCTGATTCAGGGGGACTTAGCAGATCTCTGTTCGAGCGTTTGGTTGAGATGGGACTTGAGCCCCATCTGCTCCGCGTCCAATACAGGATGCATCCCTCAATCTCCTTATTCCCCAACCAGCGTTTCTACGAGGGGAAGCTGGAAGACGGTGTTGAGGTTTCTCAGAGGCCTGCTCCGAATGGTATGCTATGGCCCGATTGGGAACAGCCGATGGCATTCTTGCCGGTTAAGGAAGGTGAGGTGCGGTCGCCCGACGGCAACTCAAAGGAGAATCCTGCTGAAGCGTCGTGGGTATCACGCCTGCTCGAGAATTTGCTGGACGGGGGCGAGCTTGAGATGGATGATATCGGGATTATCACTCCGTATGCAGGTCAGGTCAGGGCTATCCGGGACAGTATGCCTGAGAGGCTCGACTCAGTAGAGGTGCGTACCGTGGATGGCTATCAGGGCCGGGAGAAGGAAGTAGTCATTTTCTCGTGTGTTCGCTCCAACAGTGAGGGGAATGTGGGCTTCCTTGCAGACTCGCGCAGACTCAATGTCGCATTAACCAGAGCGAAGCGTGGTCTCATCGTCATCGGGGACCCTGAGACTCTGCGCCACGACGAAGACTGGGCGGCGTGGATGGATCATATGCGGAGTCGCAACCTTGAGGCATGGCACATGCTGGGGATGTCGTGAGGTAGACCATGGCAGACCACGACTCACCCATCCAATTGAATGTGGGTGGAGGTACTCTGGCTAAGCAGATAGTGGCCTCAGAAGCAGGGCATGCGTCGCTCCCTGATGGAGTCATACTAGCCTCGGGAGTGCGGAGAGTAGCGGCATTCACCGCTGACGTGGTCATCGTCACGACCATTCTGATGGTAGTAACAGGTGGCAGACTGATTGATGCTTGGAATCTGACGCTTTGGACTTCCGCTGACTTCCACTTCGCCCTCGCACAAGCGCTGATTCTGATGGTGGCGCACTGGCTGTACTGGAGATTGACTGGACTTGCCTACTCACGCTCTCTGGGTCAACGCCTGTTCGGGCTGGCAGTAGTGGCCGAAGACGGTTCGGCCCTGACCAGCGAGATGTGGGATTCCAGATCGCTGCGTAAGCTGCTCTTGCTAATTCCTCTGCTAAACATCTATGCGGGTGCATACGAGCTGGCCAGAATCTCGCAGCGACATACTCACCAGACCAATGTCGACTTGCAGGTTGGTTCAATCGTAGCACATTCTGATTCTCTCCCTCCTGCCAGTAGGAGACACATCAGGTAGTAATCCCATGCGCGATGCGATAAAGAGCGCTTTGTCTGGTGATTGCATTGTCTATCCCACTACTACTCAGCCTGCACTCGGCTGCATCCCAACTCCCGAGAGTCTTGACAAGTTGTACCACCTGAAGAACAGGGGTCACAGCATACCAGTCAGCATCGGCGTGGCTGACCTCAAGCAAGCTGAGGCACAGGTCGAGGTGCCCGATCTGGTGAGGACCCTGCTCGATGATTTTCCAAGGGGTTCGCTGACCGTCGTACTCAAGGCTCACGAAACTCTCGACTCAAGGCTCGGTGGAGACGGGGTTGCCATCCGAGTCGTCGCTCACCCCGAGGCGATTAAGCTGCTGAATACTGTCGGACCGCTGACCGCGACAAGTGCTAATCACAGTGGCTTTACTCCAGTCGCAGACTGCGAGGAAGCGGCTCGGATTCTATCGTCAAGTGATGAAGAGATTGCGTTCGTCCCCGGCTCCTGCCCTGGTGGCCCTCCCAGTACATTGATAGCGTGGTATTCAGTCTGTGGTTCAACACAGTTGAGAGATACCGAGGTTCTCAGAGAAGGAGTAGTACCATCCGAAGAGGTCAGATTATGGTTGAGGAGGCAGACCTGAAGCATTGGCGCGACGCGGGACACGTTGCCAGAAGGACTCTTGATGGAATCAAAGACGAGATTACTGTCGGCAAGCATTGGAATGATGTCATCGACTCTGCTGAGCGCTTCATAAGAAGACACGGGGGGCGGGCTGCCTTCCCCGTTACCATCTCTGTCAATGACATGGCAGCTCATTACACCACCAACACACAGCTAACTCCACCAGAAGGACTGGAGGAGGAGATGGTATTCCAGAAGGGAGACTTGGTGAAGCTGGATGTAGGTGTTCACATCAAAGGAGCGTTAGGTGACAATGCACTGACAATTGAGGTTGGCAATGGAGGTAAACACACTGAGCAAATCAAGGCTGCCGAGGAGGCGCGTGATGCTGCAGTTGAGGTAATGCACCCTGGCACTCCGTTGCACAAAATCGGCGAGGCTGCTGAGCAAGTGGCCGAGGATGCAGGATTCATGCCGATTTCCAACCTCAGTGGACATGAGTTGGAGAGGTGGAATCTACATGCGGGATTACAGATCCCATCGTATGCATGCGGTGCTGACAATCCCGGATACAAGGGCACTCTCGAAACCGGCGGAATCTACGCAATCGAGCCATTCAACACCACGGGTTCGTCGGGCTTGGTGGAGAACGTCTCTCCTCCCTCCTCCTCCAACATTCTCAGAGTAACTGGCAACGTGAGGATTCGCAAGGCCCTGTCGAAAGGCAAGCTCAAGCCGCTAGGTGCGACCATGGCCAGATACATCGAAGAGCGTTACAACACACTCCCGTTCGCCGAGCGCTGGGCCTACCCTCTGCTTGAGAAGCCCTTTCCCGAGGAGGACGGGGAGTCCCTTAGGAAGAAGTGGGACCAACTGGTCAAGAAACTGATTTCAATACGCTTCCTAGAGACCTATGCTGCCCTTAGGGACGCCGATGGCGGAAATGTCGGGCAGTTCGAGCACACGGTGTTGGTCACAGATGGTGGTCCCGAATTACTAACTGTCCATTGATAGGCTCTCAATACAGCGATTTTACTGAATATTCGTTGAATTTTCATAACGATTATCTATCGCCGACCCCGATGACAGAATGTACAGGGCCGAAAGGTTCTCGCTGAGTGCATCCCATCCCCTCGCTATTATCTCTCGCCCTGTACACCTAAATCAGCCTGCTGCGAGGCTGTTTGTTATCATTTTTTGAGGATTCCTTGTAGCAAAAGTTCCTTCCGTAGACCCGGCATCTCAGTACGTGGAGCCCGCAGATGAGTGGACCGTGGCCGAAATCAAGGCCGAACTGGAGGATTTGGGCCTGCCCACCAGTGGGAATAAGCAAGATCTGTATGATAGGTTGCTTGAATACGACGAGGGATGGGAAGACGAGGGAGGTTTGGATTTTTCCAAGGTCGTTAGCGGTGTCGTTGCTCTAGTTGTTAGGAACCGGGTCGCATTGGGAGCAGGTGTAGGAGTACTGCTGCTGCTATCGGCGGTAGTAGTTGCAGGACCGATTGTGATTGACATGATTATGCCCACTGAGGAAGAGCCTCCCGAAGTAAGCATCTGGGAGTTCTCATTCGAAAATAATAATCAGACAGACGTCCAGACTTTCTTCGTAAATGACGATTCGACCGAGACGGTTACCTTGGTCATCCCGATGCCCAACAACGTCTCGGAGATTTACATCGGTGCCTACTGGGGTGAGGAGGACGAGCAACCCGGTGGCATAGTTGGTTGTGATATGGTGACCGTGGAGGTGTTCGAAACTTCTGTTTCCAAGGCCAATCTGTACACTCTATCGAGCACTGATGCGTCCAGTCAGGACTGTGATGCGGATAAGACCGAGCCTTGGGACAAAATCTGGTATCACTACTTCCTGGACATTCCCAACTCCTCGGGCTTCGAAGGCACGGAGGAGGAGGCGCGCGAACTATGGGAGCTGTACAACGGCACAGGTACAGGAGAGTGGCGGATAGACGTCAGTGTCGATGTCTACACCCTGTGGGGAACCGTCTGCGATTGCGAGGATGGTGAGGATGTCAGACTCACAATCTCTTACATTGAGTACGAGGTAAAGATGTCAGTCATGACGGATGATGAGTCCGCGGGCTAGGCATCACTCTCAGTGGTGGCTGAGCCATAAAGAGTCACAGCGATGATTGCTCCGAGAATCAGAACCATGCCCAAGGATTGCTGGAAGGATGGAGTCTCGTCTAGAAGAACCAGTCCCCAGACGATTGTTAGGACTGGTTGAATCAGCACAGCGAACGAAGTGTGGGCCCCGGGGAGGCGGGGCAGGGCATGCGTGATGGCTATCCAGCCGGCCACTTGGCAGGTTAGTGCGAGTGCGAGTAACCAACCGTGACCGGGCCAAGTAATCTCAAAGGAGATTTGTTCCACGCCGATCGATGCCAGAGGCATCGAGCCGAGCACGAGCAAGCCGATGGTAGCTCCTATCGTGGCATCCAACTGAGGGTTTGCCGCAGGCGCCCTCTGCCTGTTCGAATATCTGTAAACAATGAGGAAGGAGGAATAGAAGAAGGCTGCGAACACTGCAGCCACGACGCCTTTAGTCGGGTCTTCACCGAACGGCTCATCGTCCCAGATTCCTGTAATCAGTGCAAGGCCGATGATGACTATCGGAAGAGAGAAGAGAATCGAGCGGCTTGGTCGCTCTCCAAACAGTTTCCAACTGACCAGTGTGACAATGATGACTTGCGAGTTGCCAATTAGGGTTGCAATCCCCGTCCCTACGTAGTCGATAGCGCTGTGATATCCTAGGAAATCGAATGCGAGCAGGAGTCCAGCGACGAAGGCGAGTCTTCTAGAGCGGGTGTCCCGGGTTTCCTGCTTATCTGAGAAGTAGACCATTAGCGCAAGTACGGGCACAGCGTAGGCCATCCGGAAGAAGGCTCCTGTTGCAGGGTTGGTGCCCGAGAGACTGTACAATAGAGGTGCGAATGAGATAGCCGCTGCACCCACAAGTGCAATCAGCATTACTCCACGGTCGGCATCGGCCGACATACGGGCACTACTCCAAATCGCCTTCGGCAAGCATCTGCTTGAGCTCTCCGCTCTGGAGCATTTCGAGGGCTATGTCGGAGCCGCCGATGAGTTCGCCGCGGACGAAAATCTGCGGCATGGTTGGGAAGTCGGACCAAGCGCAGACCGAAGGTATAGCTCGGTGGTCGGATAGGATGTTGACGGAGACGAAGGGTTGTTCCAACTGCTGCAGCACCATCGCGGCACGGTTGGAGAATCCGCACTGAGGCTGCTCGGGCGTCCCTTTCATGAACAAGACCAGCCTGTTGTTGTCGACTAACTCTTGCAATTCCTCTGGTGTCCAGTTGAATTCTGGCATGTAATCACTCCCTGTCCGGCCTGCGGATATGCACCCCAAAGAACTCCACCTCTTCACCATGTGGGTCGAAGGCGGTCTGACCTGCTCCCTCGGCCTGCTCTGGAGTCATGCACTTGAGATCTAAAGCGTGTACGATGTTCTGCGCGATGAACGGCTTGAAATGATTCAGAATCGGTCGCTGCCTCTGTAGAGGCCTAACTCCTTCGTAACTTTCTGAGATTACTCTCACATGGAAATGGTCGCCGCTGCCATGCAGGTCAGATACCTCAACCGTCGCGTCGGGAACGATCTTTAGGACCTCTTCCATCATCCACTGCTCTGTCACCATCACAGAGCGCTCGGGGTTGGATGCTTTGAATCCTCGTCGCGGACTCTAATCCAAGGCTTTCTGGATAGTGGCGAGGTTCTCAGCGATGGTGCCTCGGTCGTTAATCAGTCCTGAGCCAACAACAGCGATGTCGATTCCCCACTCAGCGACCATTGCCGCATTGTGGGCCTTGATTCCGCCGTCAATCATCAGCTTGACTGGGCGACCCCCATTGGATGTCTGTTCTTCAATTGCGGTCCGGAAGGCTCGCACCTTGCCCTCAACCTCAGGTATGAACGACTGGCCTCCTTTGCCTGGAACTACTGACATCACAAGTACTAGATCGAGTTCAGGAAGAAGTGGCATCACGTCCTCAGCTGGTGTATCGGGATTGAGCACGCAGCCGACTGCCATTCCGGCTTTACGCATATCAGAGATAAGAACAGGAAAGTCGTCGACTGCCTCGATGTGCGCGATTACCATGTCGACTCCTGCCTCGGCATACTGCTCCCAGGTCTCCTCGGCATTGGTAATCATCAGGTGACAGTCGATTGTCACTTCAGATCCCAAACTGTCTCTAATCGACCTGATTAGTGCCGGTCCAAAAGTGATGGTTCTGTTAACCACCCAATTCCCATCCATAACATCCATGTGAATCCAATTTATCCCCGCTGCGACCGCTTCATCTAGCGTCTCACCCAATCTGGAGAAGTCCGCTGTGAGGATACTCGGGGTGACTTCCATATGGTGGGCGAATAGTCAGGGGTTCACAATCTCTACGGGTGTTGCAAACTTGGAAAGACACAGATTGATAGGATGGTAATTACCCGGGATAAGTAGGTGAGCCTTTGGGTAAGATAGTAAATGCGACTGATGCGGACTTCGATGTGGTAACTGGTAGTGACAAGTGGGTACTAGTGGATTTCTGGGCCCCATGGTGTGGACCATGTAGAGCGATCGCGCCCGTTCTCGAGCAGATTGCCGGTGAGCGTGACATCACCATAGCCAAGATGAATACCGATACTAACCCAATCACTCCGGGAAGGCACGGAGTTCGAGGAATACCTAATCTGGTTCTATTTCGAGGTGGAGAAGTTGTTGACAGGATGACTGGCGCCTTGCCCAAGCCAAGCATGGATAATTGGTTGGACCGTCATATGACCTAGTCGGTAGCTTCTCGTAACCTTCTAGCGCGCTCCTCCAACGGAGCTCCGACTTCTCTGAGAAGCCTTGCTCTGAGTGCCTCATGCAGCCACATTCCGTCACTCAATTCCAGCATCAGGCCTCGCTCAATTAGGTCCGAGGGAGGGCGTCCATCGAAGTCAGCAGCACTGGCCAGCGAGTCCCAAGGTACCGGCTTATCTGCAACGGCGAGCAGGGCTAGGATCTCTCTGCGCTCGCTCGGGAGGACATCGAGGATCTCCTCGTCGAGGAAGCGTAGCCAGTCGTCGTGAAGGGTCTGACCGTACATCTCGAGCAGTTCCACCGCAAGCGGGTGCCCTCCCGTAGCCCGGTGAATCTCCTCAGCAGGTGCCTTGCTTGGTAAATCGAGAGTATCAAGCCACTGAGATATCTCTTCGAGAGTCAGTCCAGAGAGTGCCAGCTCCTCGACCTTACCTCTCGTATGCACATCGCGCCTGTCGTAAAACGCCATGCTGGTCCTTGAGATTAGTAGGAGTCTCATCGAGGTTGTCTCGGCTATCTGTAGCAGGGCACCAAGTAGGTGATTACCCGCAGCCCCCAGATTATGGACGTCGTCGAGGATGAGCAGGAACTCCTGACGATCTTCTCCGATGAGGTCATCCTCGTCTTGGAGATGTGCCCCTAAGCGACGCCTGTAGAGGTCTAAGTCAAGTCTGGCTCCCGGCTTCATTGGCAGCGCATCGATGACCCCGTAGGGGTCATCTGAGGAGTCTTCGGTAGTGATTCCCAGACGGTGTAGCAGACTGGTTGCTATTCCCAGAGGAGAGTCCCAAGGCTGGCAGGGATAGTACATCGCCATCAGATTTGGGTTCTGCTCCAACATGCCATCCATCCAGAATGAAGTCAGGGTGGTCTTACCGCATCCGGCTATTCCTGAGAGTGCGAACGCGGGGGTCTGAGAAGAGAACCAGATATCGAGTTGTTCTCGCTGCTCTGAGCGTCCGTGCACCGTCCTTGTCTGGGGCGGCTTGGTGTGGTAGGTCGAGTGGGCGCCGGCGAGCAGTGACAGTGAGCCCGGAGGAGGTAGGTCTGCTGAGTCTGTTCTCACGATTGCTCCGAATCTGATATCTCCGAAGTTCAGCACGCCCTCGTGCTGTGCGTGCATCAATACCTGCAGAAGAGTGAGATTGGTCCTGAGGTGACTCGCTGCCTGATCGGCCCGGACTTCCAGCAACTTGCCATCGTTTCCTCTTACCAGGACCATCTTCAATCTCATCTCGCTGATTCTCTCTCTGGCCTCTGCTCGGCCATCCTCGGTGAGTTGCCATGTCTTCTGCCTGCGATCCTCGCCCCGAATCGTTCTCGTATGCTCTGAGACCCATCCACTGGACATCAGCTCGCGCATTGACCTCGAAACGTTTGGAGGATGCATAGCACAGATTTCGGCTATCCCTGGTCGCGTGACCTCGTAGCTGACTAGGTAGTGATCGGCTTGGTGGTCCTGCTCCCAGAGATGCAGGAGTATGCGCTCAGCGACCGGGACGCTGTGCCTCGTATCTCTGGCCGCCATGGGATTTCGCGAGAGAAGCCTCCTGCATCAAGCGTTCGCAATGCTGCGCCCATCGTCTCGTCCTTGGTCAGATTCAATAGACCACGACTTCAGGACATGTTGTGGAAGAGGAGAAGGGTCTGCGCTACTCCGGTAGCGTGGTCTTGGGGATGTCTGACGCGCTGATTGAGTTGACCGGTGCTCTGGCAGGGCTCACCTTCGCCTTGCAGGACCTGAACCTAGTTGCGTTGGCAGGACTCGTGACCGGGATTGCCGCGGCTTTCAGCATGGGGGCATCGGAGTACCTTTCATCGAAGGCTGAGAATAAGGTAGAGTCTCCAATCAACGCCGCATTCCACACTTGGATTTCGTATCTGGTGACCGTGCTGTTGCTAATCTCGCCCTATCTTGTGCTCAGTTCGGACAGCCCCGAGTACATGGGTTTGGAACCTCATGTGCTCGCTCTTCTGTGTACCTTCGTGATTGGGCTGCTGATTGTCGCGATGTTCAACTACTACGTATCCACTGTGGAGGAGGTTTCGTTCAGGAGTAGATTCTTGGAAATGGCAGGGATACTGGGGGTAGTCAGCCTAATCTCTTACGGCATAGGAATAATTCTCAGAGGCGTGCTCGGAGTCGATGTCTGAGACTGGCCCTCCCTCCGCAATCTATGTGTCTGAGACCTCTCTCGCGAGGTCATGGAAGCATACGACGAATTGCTTGAGAGACTGAAGGACATTGATCTGATTGGTCAGATAGGGGGTCTGATGGGCTGGGACCAAGAGGTCCTGATGCCACCCAAGGCAGCCGCATTGAGGGCTGAGCAGCTAGCTTGGATCTCCAAGACTGGTCACCAGAAGCTGACCGATCCGAGAGTGGGTGAGCTGCTCTCGGAACTTGAATCCAGAGGCAATCTCGATGATGTTCAATCGGCCAATGTCAGGCTTGCAAGAGAGTCGTACGATAAGGCGACGAAGCTTCCCACCAAGTTTGTGGAGGAGATGGCCAAGCATCGCTCGAGAGCGCAGATATCCTGGACTGAGGCTCGCGCCAAGGATGACTTCTCAATCTTCAGAGACGATTTGGAGAAGGCCATCGATATAGCAAGGCGGAAGGCGGACTACCTCGGCTATGACCAGTTGCGCTATGATGCTCTGCTGGACATCTACGAGACTGGTCTGAATGTGGCCAGAGTAGACCCATTGTTCGCAGGTCTACGCGAGAGCGTGGCTCCACTGATTAAACAGATCAACGAGAGTGGTGTGCGTCCCGACATGTCTTGGGTCGAAGACAACATCTGGGATCAATCCAGACAGGAATCACTGAGTCAGGCGGTTTCGGAGGCAATTGGTTTCGACTTTTCTGCCGGCAGGAGGGATGCATCGACCCACCCGTTCTGCGGAGGAGCCAATCCCGATGATGTACGCTGGACAACTAGGTACAACGAATCCGATCCATTCGGCTCACTCTACGGCTCCATGCACGAGACCGGTCATGGCACCTACGAGCAGGGCAGGAGACGAGACTTGGACTTCCAGCCTGCTGGTGAAGCCAATGGCTTGGGAGTGCACGAGAGTCAGAGTAGGCTGTGGGAGAACCAAGTAGGACGTTCGCGCGAGTTCTGCGAATGGGCACTGCCTCTCTGGGAGGAGTATTTTCCGGAGAACATGGTGGGCGTAAGTGCCGAGCAGTTGTGGCAGGCAGTCAATCTCGTTGAGCCTAGCCTGATTCGGGTCGAGGCCGACGAGGCGACCTACAACGTGCACATCATGATCCGGTACGAGCTTGAGAAGCAACTCATCGCTGGCGATATCGAGGTAGATGATCTACCGGATGCCTGGGACGGCATGTACGAGGAATTTCTCGGTATCAGGGCTCCTAACCGATCACTCGGTGTTCTGCAGGACATTCACTGGTCGATGGGTGCCTTCGGCTACTTCCCGACCTACACGCTCGGAAATCTGTACGCAGCACAATTGCTGGAAGCCGCACGCGAAGACCTGCCTGATCACGATGAGCAGATGCGGCGTGGAGAGTTCGGCCCTCTACTGGCTTGGATGCGTGAGCACATCCACCAAAGAGGCAGTATCCTTGAGCCGGCGGACCTGATTGAGGAGGCCACTGGATCTGCTCCTTCTCCGGGTGCCTTCGTAGACTATCTTCGCGATAAAGTGGAGCGTTTGTACGGCATCAGCGTATGAGCGGTGACGCGAAAGCCCGATATCTGGGAGTCCCTGTCTGGGAGCGTGACTATGCTTACTCTGTCTTCTGTCTCCTCGCTGAGGCGGGACCTCGGAGACTCGTGCACGGTTCTCAGAGTCAATGATGGCCGAGTCTTCGCCGGCTCGCATGAAGGTACCCTCGCCTGTTGGATGATTGAAACCGGTGAGAGAGTTTGGCAGGTCACGATGTCGGGCCCCCTCAGCGATATTGACTTCTCCAACGACCGGGTTTACGTTGCCGAATCATCAATGATTCACTGTCTCGACTACAATAGTGGTGAAATTTTCTGGAGCAGTGAGTTAGAAGGATCCAGTGACTACGTCGTCACCACTGATGGTGAAATAAGTGCCACATCATCTGTCTACGAGATAGAGATTGGAGACTATACAGAGTCGACGATATGGATATTCAACGATTCTGGCGAGCTCAAGCAGCGCTGGGCCATCGCCGAGCGTTGCTGGTTCTTCTGTTCTGACATCCGAGGATTAGTCCTCGGGTTAGGCCGGCCAAGATGCGGTGTGCTTAGGGTGGATGATGGGAAGCTTGAGCATATAGGGTCTGGTGATGCTGGTCCCGTAACCTGCGGCTCCTCTGTCGGTAATCGCATCCTGCTTGGTCACTCGGATGGCAAGGTCAGCGAGTTTGACGGATTTGACTGCGGTTCGGCACTAGAGGGGGGAGCCCCCGTCAGTGCTGTCTTGGGAAGCGACAACTGGACGGTTTCCGGGCTTGAAGACGGCGGAGTCGTCTCCAGTAGAGGCTGGAATTACACTTCCAAAGGGCCAATCTCCGCACTTTCTCTGGGCCCATCTCCATCCTCCAAGCGGGCAATCTGGGCCTCCTCAGATGAGGGTGTGGTTGTGCTGGACCACGATGATGGTAAACCTCTGATAGAATTGGGGCATGGATGCAAAATCACCGAATCCGACTCGGATGGCGACCTTATTGCCATAGGAGACTCAGAGGGCATCATTCACTTAATTGAGCAGGGTGTCCTCTCTAGACGCCTGGACGGGGACTTCGAAATAAGCGAGAAAGATACCATGAAGAGGGAGATGATGGACAGACTGAGGAATTTACGTGGGCGCTAAAATGCAGTGGAAATTAACAATCTAAGACCCTTATTTCCGCTGTACTGCTCTGAAATAAAGAAAGGTTTAATTACCGCTCCCGTTCCTGTTGACTTTGCCGCTTCTCTGGAGTGGTGTGGGGGCGCTTCGGCGCGACCCGCGGGCCACAGAAACTGAGCCGCGAGAGAGCGGCGGCAGAACCCGGGATTCGGAAGGAGAACGGGGGAAAGTCGGAACGCCATGTGGGCGGGAAGACGAAGGGAGAACCGAAGAGGACGAAAGTGGGGAAAACTGGAGAGAACTGGACGATAGGAAGGGGAAGGAAAGGGAAGGAAGCTGGAGGAAACAGAGGAGGAAGCTGAGGAAAACGTAACCGAACCGGCAACGGGGAAAACACAACCGAGGCAGAGTACTATCCCAAGGAGATACGCGTGGAAGGGAGAGGAGAACGAACCTGGAAGCGGTGTGAGGAACAAAGTGGAGAGAACTGAAGATAACCGGACGCAAGAAAGGGGAATAGGGGAAGGAAACGGAGGGAAACACGAGTGGACAAGGGCGGAGAGATCCGTGGAGGAAGCTGTATCGGACCGTGGAGAAAACCGGACGAAAGGAAGGGGAAGGAAACGGAGAACGCGAAGGGGGGGGAAACGCCCCTGGAGAGAGAAGATGAGCGAAACGAGTAATCGTGGAGCGCGACGAGGGGGCACTAGAGGTCCCGGAGGAGTCTACCCGGGGAAACCCGGGCCGAGAGGCCCGGGGGACACCCGGACCCTGCGGAGTAGAACGGGAGGGGGGAAGCTCCCCCATGTGCGGAACCCCTCCTGCCTGCTCCCACCTGTATCGGCCCCCAAATTTCCACTGCAATTCAGCGGAGCTTTGAATCCATTCAATCTCTTGGCCCAATCATGTCCTTGGCCTTGACCCATTTAGTGAATTGCTCATCTGTCAGTAAACCGAGTTCGAGTGCGCTTTCTCTCAGGGTAGTACCATTCTGATGTGCTTTCTTTGCTATCTTGGCTGCATTGTCATACCCGATGTGTGGATTCAGAGCTGTGACCAGCATGAGAGAGTTTTCTAAGTGCCTAGCGATATTATCCTCATTGGCCTCTAGTCCAGTCACGCACTTGTCTGAGAAGGACCTGCATGAGTCTGAGAGGAGTCTGACACTGTGCAGATAATTGTGAATCATCATCGGCTTGTACACATTGAGCTCAAAGTTACCCTGACTGCCTCCTATCGAGAGGGCTGAATGATTTCCCATTACCTGGCAGCAGACCATAGTGATAGCCTCGGATTGGGTCGGGTTCACCTTGCCGGGCATAATACTGGATCCTGGCTCATTGGCAGGTAGGGACAACTCTCCGAATCCGCAACGGGGTCCAGAGCCGAGCCACCTGATGTCATTGGCGATTTTCATCAGAGACGCTGCCAGAGTGTTCAGACTGCCTGAAGCTGCAACAATCGCATCATGAGAAGCCAATTGGGCAAACTTGTTCTCAGCACTGACGAACGTCATCTCAGTCTTCTCGCCAATTCCTGCAGCCACTGTCTCAGCGAAATCCGGATGCGTATTCAGGCCTGTGCCCACAGCAGTTCCGCCTAGAGCCAGTTCGAATAGGTCATCGAGAGAATTCTCGATTCGAGAGATGTCAGAGTCGAGCATCGACACATAACCACCGAACTCTTGGCCGAGAGTTAGTGGGACTGCATCCATCAAATGGGTCCTTCCTATTTTCACTATTCCATCGAACTCCTTGGATTTGACTTCTAACTCGTCTCTTAGGTGCCTGATAGAGGGCAGAAGCCGGTGATATGTCTCTTCGGCTGCAGCGATGTGCATGGCAGTAGGGAAAGTATCGTTGCTAGACTGAGCGCGGTTGACATGATCATTGGGGTGTACTGGCGTCTTGCTACCAATGGTTCCTCCTGAGATTTCTATTGCTCTGTTTGCGATAACCTCGTTTGCGTTCATGTTGGTCTGGGTCCCCGAGCCAGTCTGCCAAATCCTGAGAGGAAAGTGCTCGTCGAGAGATCCGGAGATCACCTCATCACAAGCACTGGAAATCAGAGCCCCGATGTCTGAGTCCAGAGCACCTAGGCTGACGTTGGTCTCGGCTGCTGCCTGCTTGAGGACTCCAAAGGCTCGGATGATTGAACGTGGCATGGTGTCATCACCGATATCGAAGTTGATTAACGACCTCGCCGTTTGGGCACCGTAGTATCGATCAGCGGGAACTTCGACCTCGCCCATGGTGTCTTTCTCAATCCTGATTGCATCGGGTCTCGCCTTAGCACTGCGAGATGAAACCGGCGGATCCGATGGTCGCTCCTCTGATTCTGCTTCCAGAGATTCACGAATCATCCTCGCTACTGTTGCTGACCTACCATCTTCTCTACCCTTGCCGACTCTCCGGTCTAGCTTGCGCGCTGTTTCTTCAGGTAT
>JBJLJN010000003.1:0-36679 GCA_045559735.1 Candidatus Thalassarchaeum sp.
AAGGTGGATCTTGAGTTCGAGTTTCACAAGAAGATGGACCGGATAATGACCAGAGAGGCGCGCAGGGGCATGCTCGGTATTCGCGTCACAGAGTATACTGGGGAAGAATCGTAGGGTACCCACTGAGTCACGGGCGAGTCAGAGGGGTTTCATTAGAAGACCGTCTTTACTCCATATGTTTGGCTTAATTGCCATCGTCTGACCACCAGTTCCCGGACCCCTCCTCCTCGGCCCAGTTGTCCTCGGAGTGCTTGATGAATTCCTCCATCTCCTTTAGCGAGATGTAGCCGTCGCCGTCCTCGTCGTACCTGTCGAAGAGCTCCCTAATCTCCGCGTATTCGGCCTTGCTTAAGCCGCCCATTTCATCCAGCATCTCTTCGAAGGACAGTCTGCCGTCGCCGTCCTTGTCCATGTCGCGCATGTACATCCTGGCCATCGGGGCGAGTACGACTCTTGCCAGAGGGTCGAGGATACTCTTCCTCCTCTTCCCCGAGCGAGGGGTCCGCAGGACTATCTCGTTGCCGTTCATTACCATCCTCCCGTATCCGGCGAAATGCATCATGCACTGCCACAGCAGTGCGACTAGGATTAGCCCCAGGGGGGCGCCGCAGAGGAGGGGCAGGACTATCTCCCCTTCGAGGTACATCGTGTAGAACATTACCTCGAAGACCGATATCACGAACACCGCAATGCCCAAGTTCTTGGCCAGCTCAAGGGTGGACATCTCCCGGTCATCGGGATGGAAGTTTATCTCCGCCATCTTGGCATCACCTTCTCGTTACGAGGGACGGGGTTATGCCATATAACGACACAGAGGGTACATGTGCCTAAACTCGATGGCGCATCATGGCAGATGAGATCACCAACCGACTCGATGGATGTACCTCGCCATATCTTCTCCAGCACGCCTCTAATCCAGTCTCTTGGCAACCATGGGATGAGGAAGCCATCGAACTGGCCAAGAAACTTGACCGACCCCTGCTCGTATCCATCGGGTACGCCGCCTGTCATTGGTGTCACGTGATGGAGCATGAATCATTCAATGATGAGCTGATGGCCAAACAGATGAATGAATCACTCGTCTGTATCAAGGTCGACCGCGAGGAGAGTCCAGACATCGATGCACTGTATATGACGGCGTGCCAGATTTACTCTGGCGGTGGGGGCTGGCCGCTGAATGTATTTGTCGACCCGAAAACACTCAAACCATTCTTCGCCGGCACCTACTTCCCTCCCGTACAACGCTACAACAAACCATCATGGGGGCAACTGATCGAGAGTGTTGTGCAGGCATGGCAGGAGCAACGTGAGCAGATCATCAACTCCTCAGAGTTGATTACAGAACAAATTCAGAAATTGTCGGTAGGAAAAGAATCATCACAAGATGTTGAATCTTTGGTCAAGGAATCGATATTGGCTGGGTTGAGCCACTCCAAGAGGGTCTACGACCCGGTCAACGGGGGAATAGGAGGTGCTCCGAAGTTTCCGCACCCGATGGAGATGGAAGGGTTGCTGCGTGCAGGGGAGGCACACATCGTATCTCATTCATTGGATATTATGGCAACCCGTGGTCTATTCGACCATCTCGCAGGTGGCTGGCATAGGTATTGCGTGGATGCTGAATGGGCAGTCCCCCACTTCGAGAAGATGCTCTACGACAATGCCCTGATGCTGGCGGTTCACGAGAAGGCGCGTCGCCTCGGGATAGGGAGCCAGAATGACAGGGTAATAGGGCTGACATTAGAATGGATTCGCAATGAGATGCTAGACTCCTCCGGAGGTGTCTGGTCGACTCTGGACGCTGACTCGGTAGGAGAGGACGGAAAATTTGAGGAAGGAGAATTCTACTTGTGGACTCCCGAACAGGCTGAGGATATAGTGGCCTGCGAACGTTTCGGAATCACCGAGAAGGGAAACTTCGAGAACAGCGGTCGAAGCGTACTATCACTACATGAGGTCAGCGGGCTGGATGATGATGAAGACTTACGTATTCACCTTCTCAAGAAGCGGTCCGAGCGGGCCCGGCCCGGCACAGATGACAAGGTGCTTACCGCGTGGAACGGAATGCTGCTGGTCGCCTGTGCAGATTTACCCGAAGATGATGCGAAGAGCATTGGTCAGCATATCTGCAAGGAGTTCCTGTCTCGTAAGGACGTCCTTCGCACACGAAGGGGAGAGGCTTTGGGAGGTCCAGGTTTCCTAGATGATTATGCATGGGCAGCACTCGGTCTGCTACGCTGGGGAATACGTTGGGATGACAAGAAATGCTTGCACCGAAGCCGTGAGATCACCAACCAACTGCTCAAAATTTTTGCCGACCCTGATGGCGGCTTCTGGATGACCAGTGTCGACCACACTGAACTTCCCGTCAGACAGAGGTCCGTCTCTGACTCTGCGGTACCGGGTGCTACCGCGGTGGTGGTTGAACTGTTGCGAACCCTGTTACTGCTATGGCCTGATCACTCCCAAGCCGATGAGTGGAGGGGATCGGCCGAGAAGGCGGTAATCTGTTCAGGGGGCGACCTAGTCGCCAGAGCTGGTGGCCACTGGGCGCTAATCTGCGCTGCCCAAGGACTTGTTGAACCCGGCCAAGTCTGGTTCATTCATCATTCGGGGAGTGAACCTGCCGAGGTCGAGAATCTAAGGCGCACTTCTGCTTGGAATCAGTTGGTCGTCTCCAGTTGTGACCCTATCAGTGGCAAGGACCGTGGTGAAGCGGAATGGAGGGGTTGGTTATGTGAGGGCATGATCTGCAGGTTGGCTACAATGGATGCATCTGCACTCACTTGGCCCTGAAGTACTCTCATATTTTGGATCTCAAGAAGCATTCACTGTTATTTTGGGATTGTAGTGCTGTCCATAGTTCCGGTCGATTTAGAGAATCTTGGCTGCGGTAGTGAATACTCTCGCATCGGGGTAGTCTGAGCAGTATTGGTAGGCATAGGTGGTGCGAATCATGCCCGAGGGGTCTACGAGGAACTCGCCGGGTGACATCCACGGATTGTCGACGAGGGGTCGATTGATGGCACGCCTTGCCTCCTGGAAGTCAAGTCCGATCTCCATCGAGTGGCACCATGTTTCCTCGGGAGCGTCATAGAGGACCTGTTCGACACCGAAGTGTCCGAGACCGTAGGCGTTGTAGGCGACATACTCGGGATCGCAGAGGATGGGGCATGAGATACCGTACTTTTCGCGATATTCGGCAGCTCGCTCCGGCTCTCCTTGACCGATTATGACGGGATTGATTCCTGCGTCCAGATAGTCGGCATACTCCTCACTGAGTCTTGATGCTCTATCGAGGCCACAACCGCAACCGAAGTGGCGCCAGAACATCAGCAGTGCCGGGCCGTCCGACCAGAACGATGACAGGCGACGCGGAGCGCCGGTGTCATCCAGCAACTCGAGGTCAGGGGCACTGGTGCCTGAATCGAGGGGTTTCGACCGTTCATCTCCGGGCCCGTTAACCCATGTCTCGAGCCATTCTTCCTCAGCCGCTTCGGTAAGCCTCTCAGTTGTTTCCATACAATTTTGGTGGCATTGTATTCGATAAAGATTTAGGCGGTATTGAATAATATTCCAGAGGGAAATATTAGCTCAGTCGATTCTCAACAAATCATCGAAAGAGGGGCGCACACCAGGCCTCCATTCTGCTATCCATAGGCTGAGCAGTATCCCTCCTATTTGGGCAAGGAGTCTGATTAAATGTCCAGTAGTGGAAAGGGAAGCACCGTCTCCGAGCTCTACATCATAGATCCACATGTATAGATTGGCCGGATACAGCGCAACTAGGAGGGCCGCGCTGGCATATCCGCCAATTTTTCGCGTCATAGGCAGAATCAAACTAATTCCAACTACTATTTCGATAACCCCGCTAGCCAGAACCCAGAAGGTCGCAGACCCAAGAATCGGCGGAACAATCGGTTCAAACCAACTTGTATCAGTAAAGTGCAGTACTCCGGCATAGGTGAAGAACAGGCCACCGGCTAATGCGAATAACCAACGTAGATTCATGTCATCCCCGGGTCCAAATCGAATATGTAGAGTCGAACTCATTTTTCTCATTCGAGGTGACATTCTCTACCACTTCCTCAGTCCACGCTCCTCTATCCCAATCAGGAAACCTAACTTCACCACTGCCATCGGTGTGCACGGTGGTAACGTGAATTTCATCAACCCTGTCTAGGAACATCTCGTAGACCTGCGCCCCTCCAATCACCCAACACTCATCACTTCCCTCGGCATATGCCAGCTCGATTGCTCGGCCGACATACAGAGCAGTCTCAGCACCCTCGGCCTGCCAGTTGGTGTCACGCGACATCACAATATTGACTCGCTCGGGTAGAGGTCTGAACGCATCTGGCAATGAATCCCACGTCTTTCTCCCCATAATCACCGAGTTGAACCCATCTCCCTCTGTAAGGCTCTTGAAGCGAATCATATCACATTCCAGTCTCCATGGTAGCTGGTTGCTTCTGCCGATGTACCCATCTTCGTCCATGGCTACTATCATCGCCATCTTCATTGGCTCACCTCAAATAGAGATCGGGGCCGAGATATGTGGATGGTGGTTGTAGTCCACTATCTCGATGCTTTCGTAGGAGAAGTCATCTATCGACTCCACATTCGGGTCGAGCTTCAGCGTCGGTAGTTCAAGGGGTACACGCCCAATCTGCTCGCGGGCCTGCTCGAGGTGATTGAGGTATAGGTGACAATCCCCACCTGTCCAGACGAACTCTCCAGGCTCAAGCTCGCAGACTTTAGCCATCATGCAAGTCAGCAGGCTGTATGAAGAGATGTTGAAGGGAACCCCCAGAAAGGCATCTGCACTCCTCTGGTATAGTTGGCACGACAACTTACCTTCGTTGACATAGAACTGGAAGAAGGCATGGCAAGGCATTAGTGCCATCTCGTCTAGCTCGCCAACATTCCAGGCAGAGACAATGATACGTCTGCTGTTAGGATTGTTCTTGATCAGGTCGATGGCATTCTCAATCTGGTCCACTACAGTACCGTCATCGGCCTCCCACTTCCTCCATTGCTTGCCGTAAACCGGGCCTAGGTTACCATCTTCATCTGCCCACTCATTCCAGATTCTAACCTTGTTCTCCTGTAGGTAGCTGACATTAGTGTCTCCTGACAGGAACCAGAGTAACTCATGGATTACACTGGGCCAGTGAACTTTCTTGGTAGTCACAGCAGGGAACCCATCGGACAAATCAAACCTCATCTGGTGACCGAATACTGAGATTGTGCCAGTTCCTGTACGGTCGCCTTTTCGCTCGCCTTCAGCGAGAATGCGACGCAGGAAATCGAGATACTGCTGCATATGCCTACTGCGCTGCGCACCGGTAGTCCATCAAGGATGCGGCTGGAGTTCCACTATGGTGCACCCATTATCCGCATGGTCTCAATCAATTGGTCAGTAAACCTGCGGTACAGGGTACTCAGCTCCTCTTCGGAATCAGTGAATCGCACTATGTCGTCGTCTGACAATCCACCTCCTTGCTCAGATGCTGCCCATTGCTCGAAGGTGATCGGTTCATCGATTCTGACTTCGACTCTTTTCCACGGTCTGATCATCTTAGACTCGGGCCTCATCATCTCCTGTGTACCAATCATCACCATCGGAACCACTGGCACATCGGGGAAGCGTGCGGCGAGGCGAGCGACTCCAGTCTTACCTCTCTGTAGATAGGGTGGCTCGCGCTTGCGGCTACGAGTCCCTTCCGGGTAGATTCCCAAAGCAAGCCCTGATTCAAGCACATCAACTGCTCTGGATAGGGCATCCCTCGCACCAGTCTCTCTGTAGGTCTCAATCTGACCTGTACTGTTCATCACAAGACGCTTCAGCGGCTGCTCGAAGTTCTCTTTCTTGGACAGGAAGTGAATTGACCGTCGAGCCGCCTGAACCATGAATATCGGATCGAGGTTTGAGATGTGGTTGCTGACCACTATCATTGGCCCCTTGCGAGGAATTCTAGATAGGCCGTGGAACCTGACATCGGTGAAGCTGCGAATTGATGTTGCTAGCACAGAGATTACCAACTGATATACCGCAGGAGAGCGAAATGGAGTACCAGTCCCCTCCAACTTTACTGCACTGGACAGAGAAACCAATGACTCAGCACTCAGACCACCCATGTAACTACCGGCTTCACGGACACTTATTGTATTACTCGGAAGCAGTAGTTTATGTCTACGTGCCATTGCCATTGTCCATGGGCAACATGTCATTTCAGACGACATTGATGCTCGGTGTCCTACTTACATCCATCAGTGCGCCTGCGGTGGCCGGAGAATGGTCTGATGATACATGGCTAGAGAACATAATCGGTCCCGAAAGGATAGCCAATGGGGATGAGTTCGGATGTCAAGGATATGAGGGTGTTTCTACAATCGAGGAGAACTGGGTCATCGAGGCTTGCAGGGACTATCTATTGGAAAGCACTAATGCTTCAAGGTGGGGTAGTGCTCCGGTATCTTTCGGTATTTCCGGACAAACTCTCGATAAGGTTACTGCTGAGCATTTGACCTCGTCCGGTTTTATGATCGTAGGCGATATGCTGAGTGAAACTCCCGAGGGGCTAATTTTGGCTAATAGAAATGGGGCCAGCCTCGAGAAAGGAGTGGCCGACACCTCTCTGATTGAATCCGCCGAGGAAGATACACTGGTCAGCATTTATTGGAGAGCTAGGATAGATGACCTCAGGATCAGGGAGGATAAGGATGCAATCTCTTGGTTGGAGCAGCAGCAGTTCTGGCTCACTACTTGGGGAGAGTGGAACCTGCACCGTATTGCTGGCGAGTCCACTGCTACCAATCTGGAAGGCTCACAGATTACTTCTGTTTCTCAACCCGCAACCACTTGGTCTGTACCCGGGACAATCAGTCTGCAGTTCGATGCAGAAGTATCGGGCGTTTTCGATTCGTTGGGAGAGCAGCACTCGGTGATCTCACCTGATTCTCGAAAGTTAGAAACAGGTTGGAGGCAGGTTGAGGGGGGGATCTTGCTAACCCAAGCGCCCGGCACTTCCATCACAATTGAGCTTGAAAGCGAGCCCGATTCAATCCTCAGCACCCCTTTGGCGACCTTCAATGACCATCATCACGCTGTCACAGTCGTCGGCCATCACACTACCAACTTGTTCCAATGGACTGCCGATTTCGTGGACTCTGAGTTAGTATTCACTTGGCTGATAGAGAGGCCTGCTGGGATCGAACAGAGCTGGTTCTTGCCCGCGCTTGCTCTGACCATACTGATAGCTGTGCCCGTAACCATCAGGCATCTGGTCAAGAAGGACATGGAGTCTCAGTAGTGAATTACTCACCGATTTCAGGGCCTTGAATAACTGCCTTCTCATCGACCATCCTCTCCACTACACGCGCTACGACTTTGGTGGGCAGTGCTTCAGGAGGATGTACTCCGAGAGGAATCATATCATCGTCCTGTAACCACTCTTCGATACAGAATGCAGTCACCATGCCAGTACTGCGAGCCATTGAGGAACCATCATCTCGAGCATAATCGGCGTATCTCCATGACATCTGCTTTCCATCGTGCCCCTCAGCCATGACCTCCATCCAGGTGAACTCAGGAATCTTATGATCGTACCACCAGTCTCGAAGTAATTTATCCTCGTCGAGCTCTCCTGAGTCTCGCTCGTCGATGAAGCGCTGAATGTGACCAGGCCAGCGTATTGTATACTCTGACATTTGTAATGCAGGAATCGTATCCAACAGACTACGCAGTCCATCAGTCAAGAAAGCCTCCATCCGGCCGTGTCCGGGCACTTCGATGAAATGCCTCTCGGAGAGTGCAGGCAGAACAACCTCCCCTCCATCCCTGATGACTCGAGCAGGCCTTGTGTATTCTGCAATGACGTCTTTTGGTGAGAATGGAGCCATATAACTCCAGCCGGGTGTCGGGCCAGTTGGGTTACCACCGACTCTGACTTCGGCTTTTGAGAGTTGTCCGAGGACTCGACATGCCTCTGCTAGAAGCATATTCGAAAGACCAGGTGCGATTCCGACATCCCATAACACCTTCACGCCCCAATCTTGTGCAAACTTGTGGTACCGATCAGGAGTCTCATCACTAAAACTCAAGTCAACTATTCTATTGATATTCTTCCCAGAGTTTTCGCATAGTATTCTCATCCCAATCTTACCTATCTCACCGGGTAGCATGTTGACTACTAGATCAACCTGAGAGTCTCCGATTTCTTCGCAGTGGAGCAATGCATCATCATGATGGATTGTAATCCTTGGGTAATCGATTACTTTGGGATTGGGCTGCATGTCGATTACATGAACCTCGTGTCCTGCATCAGCCAACCTGCATGCGACATAGGAGCCAACGAGGCCAGCGCCCAAGCAATGGATGACCGCCATGGCCCGACGAGTCCGTTTGCCGTATTCTGTCTAACGGTCGCACTCTGAGGCCTGTGAGCGGCGATGCCTTGATTGAGGGAATCGCTGGCCAAGGGGCATGGTTGGTGCTGGGCGCATAGACCCTTGGTCGTCCGAGCAGTCGCAGGACTATGCTAGGTTAATCGACCAGTTTGGACTTGGCTCGATAGATATCTCAAGTATTCCTAATCCTGGAATGTTGCATCGAAGAGGAATTGTATTCGCTCATAGGGACCTCGATGTGGTTCTAGGTTGTATGAAGCGTTCTGATCCATTCGGAGTTCTGACTGGCTTGATGCCCAGTGGTAGAATGCATCTGGGCCATTCTATGGTAATAGACCAGGTTAAGTGGTTCCAAGATCAGGGAGCTGATATCACTGTCACTGTTGCTGATTTAGAGGCTCTGGCAACACGAGGGACCTCTCTTGAGACAGGCAGGAGAACAGCCATCGAGGAGTACGTGCTCAACTACGCTGCATTGGGACTTGATCCCGATAACACCAATGTGTACTTCCAGAGCTCTCGCCCGGAGGTCCAGCGATTGGCTTTCACGCTCGGTAGAAGGACCAATCTTTCTGAGTTCGAAGCAATATACGGATTTGAGGGTGAAACTAATCTTGCTCATGTCCAAGCCCCACTAGTCCAAGTGGGAGATATCGTCCATCCTCAACTAGACGAGTTTGGCGGTCTGAGACCAATCGTAGTCCCCGTAGGAATAGATCAGGACCCCCATATCCGCCTGACTCGTGGAATTACCGGCAAGACTCATTGGTTCAATGTCAAGCCTCGTAGTAAGGGAGGTGTAACAGTGGCTCTTTCCGTACAGGAGGGTAACCAGAACGCTTTGGGAGTGGTTGCAGGCAAGGTGGATGCTGATTTGAGGCAGGCATTGTTTGAGCGAATATCCGCTGCTCTCTCTCCATTGGGTTACTCTGATAAAATCGCCAATCACAAGCACGGAACATTGGAGATTCCCGGTGCTAGCAGCGAGGATATTCCAAGAATCCGAATGTGCCTGCTCGTACTCGAACGGGAGATGGGCGGTATGGGTCTGATGCCCCCCTGCTCGACCTACCATCGCTTCGCAGTTGGTCTGACAGGAGGCAAGATGTCATCCTCACAGCCTGAGACGACGATATTCATGGACGAGGAGTTTGAGGATTTAGAGCGGAAAATCAAGAGATCTTTCAGCGGTGGCCAGCCCACCATCGAAGAGCACCGCCGATTGGGTGGTGATTGTTCGAAGGACGTTGCATTCCAGTATCTTCAGTTCTTCTTTGAGCGTGACGATGATGCATTGCTCGAGATCAAGTCAGAGTACGAGAGCGGCCGGATGCTGGCCGGAGAGATGAAGCAAGTATGCACCGACAAGGCATGGGAATGGCTGAAGGGTTTGGCCGAGCGCAGAGAGATGTGGTCGGATAGGCTGGATGAGTTCCTAGCTCCAGATGCCATCTAGGCCAAATCTCTGGAATCAAACACCGGGACCACAGGCCCCGAATCCAACATTGAGGCCTCCTCTTCAGAGAGCTCACACGGAATAGCATCTTCATGCAGAATCTGGCTGTGCCCTAAGGGATCCAGCAACTGTAATTCGATTGATGAATCACCAGTTCTGACGCGCGCCAACTCAGTCAGTAATTCATTGCACTTTGAGACGACATCACGCTCAGCATCCATCTTTAGAGTCTGGATGACTCCTTCGAACCTAGTTAGAACTCCTTCTATGTTGGAGACATAGCCGGTAGAAGCACCGCCCGGCGCAGCCTCCAAGTCCAATTCGACAAGCCTCACTGTGCATGAGCCCGAACGAACTATCCGCGTAGACATGTGTTCAGCAGAGTCTATCTGTAGACTCCACGAACCGGGCTTCCTACCTTCAGCCGGAATGAAATCTGTATGTTTCCAACCGCATGAGTCGCATACCACAGTCAATTGTGTGTGCTCACCGAAGTATGGAATCTCAGTGGTATGGGCAATCATGGTTAGCCCACTCGGCGAGTGGCACACCGGACAAGGTTGTTCGATTGTGCTCTCCATGTTGGCCTCAATAGTACGCAGAAGGACCCCTCTCAGGTCCCTTTACACTCTCAAAATCGTTTGGCAGAAGTAGCAGTCTGGTATTGCCCAGTCTGACAACCTCCCCTGAGATATCATCCTCAACGAAGTCACGAATCCTCTCTACTGCAGTCTGCAACTCCAGTTCTCGAATGAGTAGATTACTCATCTCAACAATCACAAGATCACCATCAGACACCCAATCCATCACCTTTGAGATTCCTGTAATATCATCGAGCACGGCTCGGTGTACAATTGCGTCCCTAATCCCTCTGGGTACCGGGGCATCAGGATAGCGTTCACCGAGGTCGTGGTAGTTTTGGCCGGGCTCCAAATCGAAATTGGGAACATCACTGATGCTGGGCATCTCTATCCAGCGTGGCCCATCTCCATCTCCTCTGGCCATGACTGGGCGCCATTGCGCATTGTCTTGACTTCTGCGGTTCGCTATCATCGCAAATCACGATTAGACGCCATTGCCTCGATATCCAGTCTGCAATCCCGTCGCATTGATAAAGGTCCTGAATCGAGATAGGTTCGCTGGGAGTTCAGCAGCAGGTGAAATCATGAACGAGAGCGCCGACGTAGTCAAGACAGGTACCAGCACATTAGGCATCACGTTTGACGGGGGAGTCGTAGTCGGTGCCGACCACAGGGCTACGATGGGCCATTTCATCGCAAACAAGAGCGTACAGAAGCTGTTCCAGATCTCGGATTCCGTGGCTCTCACTACTGCGGGCTTGGTGGGGCACGCACAATCTCTCTCACGCACGCTCGCCGCAGAGCTCACTCTATATGAGCTCAAACATGGCAAGCCGATGACTGTCAAGGGAGCAGCCACTCTAACTGCGAACATCCTTGTCGGCCGCCCTCACTACGTTCAGCTCCTTATCGTCGGTGTAGACGAATCGGGCTCCAGCGTATACAGTATCGACTCCGCAGGCGGATCGATTCCCGACTCATACTGTGCCACAGGATCTGGTAGCCCTTACATGTACGGTGTTCTTGAGGACCAATTCTCCGAGGGAATGTCGAAAGACGATGCCCTCAAGGTCGCTGCCAAGTCCTTACTGGCTTCGGCCCAGAGGGACGCAGCCAGCGGAAACGGAATGGATCTGGCTGTCATCACCGCCAAAGGCGGTTTTGAGCAGTTGTCCGAGGACGAGGTCACTGGCCTTTTGTCCGCAATATAGACTCCCGGCCTAGTGCCATTACGCCCTTTCGGGTGACAGCGCTACCGTGAGTTCACAATGGGGTGAAAAATGCGTCTTACACTAAGTGAGTTGAAGAAGAAGATATCCAAGCTGGTCCCCAGCGATATCAATTACGAAGTCGATCTAGAGGCCGGATCAATTTCAATCATCACCGATCAGCCTTCTGCCTTTGGAGGGTCAGGTGATAATCTGACGGTACGAATCGCAAAGACAGTGAAACGACGGATAGTAATTCGCCCGCACCCTGACTTGCTGGCCGACGATAACTCAGTCCACGACGCTATCTTGAAATTCATCCCCGATGAGGCCAAATTGCGCAAGACTTGGTTGGATCCCGCAATCTGCCAAGTTACTCTTGAGTGTGATGACCCGTCATCTGCTGTCGGCCCTAAGGGCTCCAATATCAAGGCGCTTAGGGATGAGATTGGATGGCTGGTTGATGTAGTCAGGGCTCCAGCAATCGAAAGCAGGACTCAACATGATATCAGACGATATCGTAAAGAAATGGCTGATGAGAGAAAGTCCCTTTTTAGAAAGTTCGGGACCAGAATCTACCGCCCTCCCAGACCAGGTGAGTCATGGGTGCGCGTTACTGCACTTGGATCCTATCGCGAAGTCGGTAGAGCAATGCATCTTGTGACTACAAACGAGTCTAAGGTACTCGTCGACTGTGGTGCGAAGCCAACCACCAACCGTAGCGAGGTCGAACCGTTCTTTACAGCTCCTGAACTCCTTCCACTCGACAACCTCGATGCCATAGTCATCACCCACGCTCACATCGATCACATCGGCATGCTCCCTGTCTTATTCAAGTACGGCTACAGGGGGCCAGTCTACTGCACCCCTCCGACTAGAGATTTGATGACTCTTCTGCAAATCGACTACATCAAGGTGGCAAGGGCGGAAGGTAACGAGGCACCGTACTCCAAGGCCGACATACAGGAATGCATCAAGCATATTGTAGATGTCAACTGGGGTGACAAGACTGACATCTCGCCCGACATCAAGATGACAATGGAGAATGCTGGACATATCCTAGGATCTTCCAGCGTTTACATGCAAATTGGAGAGGGTAAGGGCGAGCACAAACTGCTTTTCTCAGGCGACATCAAGTACGAGAAATCGTGGTTATTCGATGCCGCCACTGTCAGGTTCCCCAAGGTCGAGACTCTTGTAATCGAGTCCACTTATGGAGGCCCTCAGGATATCCAGCCGACACGACAGCAGGCCAGCCAAGAGTTACAGGACCTGATTCAAGACTCACTTGGCAGAGGCAGCAAGATATTCTGCCCTGTGTTCGCAGTCGGCCGCTCTCAGGAGGTCATGATAGCAATCGATCAATTGTTCAAATCGGGCAATATCAAGCCTGTTACTGTATGGCTGGATGGGATGATTTCTGAGGCCACTGCGATACACTCAAGCCATCCTAATTTCCTCAACCGAGACCTCAGAGGCAAGATGCTCAAGGGCGGTACTGAGAACCCATTCAACTCGCCGTGGTTCAAGCAGGTGGATTCGAGAGAGCAGCGTGAGAGTATCCTACTCGACCCGAGCCCTTGCATTGTTCTGGCTACCAGCGGGATGATGACAGGAGGCCCTATTGTAGAGTACTTCAAACACTGGGCACCTGAGCCCACCAACACTCTTTGTTTCGTCGGGTACCAAGCATCTGGAACACTCGGAAGACGTCTACAGCAAGGACACCCTCAAGTTCCTTTGACAGACGGAGGGCAGACCCTGATGGTCGATGTGAGATGCAATACCGTCACCATAGACGGGTTTAGTGGGCATTCTGACAGGAACCAACTCTTCGATTACGTCTCAGCGCTAAATCCAACCCCCCGCAAAATCATCTGCCACCACGGCGACCCGCAGACCTGCAATGCGTTCCGTCAGGGTCTGAGGGAGAGATTCAGGGTCCAGACTTACGCTCCTGCTAACCTTGAGACGCTTCGTCTGACATAATCAGAGTACAGGCACATCGAAGCCCGATTCTGATGGATCAGGAGCCTCTGCGACTCCTGTCGCCTCATCTTCTTCTTCATCCCATTCTGATTGACTGTTCTCTGTGACTTCCCAAGGGAGAGTAGGACTCAGAGCGATGGCAAGTGCCAATGGAGTGAGTAGAAGGAAGCCCCATGCCTCTGTCGTGAGTTCTCCCGTCTCTACGAATGACCTGCCTGACATCAACATGAATGCTATAGCCAGTATCCAACCGGATGCAACCCTGATTTTCTGCATGATCTTCGTATAAGGCCTGCATACATCAACCCGGCCCCTGAACTGCTCTTCTACACGGGACAACCTATTGTACCCTGTTACCACGGTTTGGCCGTGAAACGTCATTGGGCGCTTGTCAGATGTACTTGTGGGAGCGCATATGGATTAGCCAGGGGTGCTACACGCTCATGTCCGCATTGTGGCTCCTCTCAGGGTTCGGAATCGAAGTTCTTCGAATCACCCGATGAGCTATCACAGGCTGTTGCGAAATCCAATCTACCCGAAGCAATAGCCCAAGAGGTTGAGTCTAAGGTAGATTCACAGCAGGCTAAGTTCCAATCCAAGGCTACTATGTCGAAAGGTGGGCCCGAGGCTATTCGCAGGATAATGCGCCAATCCACCTCTTCAGACGGTACTTTGACACTGGAATCACTTACGCATGAGCTGCACAAGCACGGCTACGAGGGGCTAACAGCGGAACAGGTGATAGGCATTGCAGAAGCCGAGGGAGTTCTCATCAGAAAGGACCCGAAGTCTTGGTCTTGGCTCTAGTAACCTTCATCTCAACGGCTCTAGTGGAGAGGACTCCGGGCCCGTGGGTTAGTCTGGTCTATGCTAGATCGTTTGGGACGATTTGACCCAGGTTCAAATCCTGGCGGGCCCACCATTATCCTACACGGCTAATAGCTTCAATATCGAATAGTGAAACAGCGTTTTCCAACGCTTCCTCCTTCGAGAACCACCGCGCTTCCTCAATCTCATCATCCTTCGGTACAATATCTTCGGCGGGAATATCCGCAGTGCAGTGGTAGGTGAACGATAGCCAGTTAATCCCATCCTGTTGAAAGATTGCCTGTTGAATGACTGCACCATCATCTCCCTGAGATGCCTCTCCAGACTCGCCCATAGGATCGGGGATACTGATTGTGATTCCCAATTCTTCGAGTGCCTCTCTCTCAGCTCCCTTACGAGGGTGCTCGGCGTAATCTACGAACCCCCCAGGAAGAGTCCAACATCCGGTGAAGAATCCTCGTGTGACCTTGGCCATCAGAATCTCACTATCAGAATTTGTAATCACTACTTTGCTCACGACTCGGTGGAGGGTGCGATACACTGATTCACGAGCCACTGGATCTACTGCGCTATCTGAGATTACAGCATCCTTCCAAGCCCAGTGCTCGGGCCATTTCACCTCGGGCGTGGCGACTGTGACCACATGGTCATCCTGTCCGAGGCGGAACCGATTCACTCTTCTCTCCTTCCAGCTCAGCCCCATCTCTGTTGCCTCAGAGGGAGTGGGAAGACGAATTAGGAAGCCCCGACCTCCCCATTCTGTGCGTCCTTTCTTCGGGATGGCAGGGCCTTTACCCTCCATATCGACGAGAAGTAACTTGCCATCATGCTCGAGATGGATGTGTTCGCAGTTCCTCTCCACGGGCATCCCAATACCTCGAAGCGAATGAATCCAGCGCTAGTAGCCTAGAATTGAACTCAACTGCTCCTTGTAGAAGGCCGCTGATCCTTGCAGGCTTTCGAGCTCAGAGTCCTCCAACTCCAACTCGATAATACTCTCCACTCCCTCACTACCTAGTACCACAGGAACTCCGATATAGATGTCATCCAAACCGTACTGACCAGTAAGATAGGCACTGCACGGCAGACTGCGTTTCCTGTCTTTGAGTATTGACTCGGCCATTATCGCTGCAGCCGAACCAGGGGCATAGAATGCGCTACCTTTCTCTAGCAATTTAACTATCTCACCGCCTCCACCAGCAGTCCTCTCGCAAATCGCTCCTATAGTGGCTTCATCCATCAACTGGGTTATGGGGATGCCAGAGACCGTTGTATATCTCGGGAGCGGGACCATTGTGTCGCCATGCCCTCCCAAAACCATAGCCTGAACATCCTCATTCGATACACCGAGTTCCTTGGCTATGAAGTGGGTCATTCTCGCTGAGTCCAAAATACCGGCTTGACCAACTACCCTCTCAGGTGGGAATCCTGTTACCCTCTGCATGTGATATGTCATCAGGTCAAGTGGATTGGTAACCATCACAATGACAGAATCAGGCGCATGTTCACGAATACCCTGTCCAACTTGGGAGATGATTTCAGCGTTCTTGCCCACAAGATCCTCACGAGTCATCCCTGGTTGGCGTGGGAATCCCGACGTGACGACTACGACATCAGCGCCAGCAATATCCTCGTAGTCTTTGGTGCCCGAAATACTACCATCATAGTTCAGAATCTGCCCGCCCTGACTCATATCAAGTGCTTTGCCTTTGGCAAAACCTTCGTAGATGTCCAGCATCACAACTTCACCGATGTTCTTCTGAGCGAGAACGAAAGCACACGTTGCCCCTACGTTACCTGCTCCTATCACCGCGACCTTCCCAGCTCCTCTCGACATACTATCCTCGCTTGCTCGCCTACGGCTCCGAACTTAGCATTAGTGTTGGAGGCCCGCCCCCGCTCCCAAGTAGAGTGAATGACCGGGCGACGGCTTCAAGAAGTGCCTCAAGGTGGAACGTACCATTAAGACTGAGCCTATGGCTCAATCTGGAGGTGTTTGCATGAAACTCGGAGTCATCACTGAGCCTGAGGGGGAAGATAGGGTAGCGATTGTTCCCAACTCCATACCCAAGCTAAGCAAGGCCGGCTTCGAGGTTTTGGTAGAATCAGGAGCTGGTTCTTCTTCTAGCTATTCAGACGATGATTATGAGTCGAAGGGAGCTAACGTGAAATCGAGAGAAGAAGCTCTCTCTGCTGACATCTTAGTGACCATCCAAATGCCTGATTCTTCCGAGTTGAAGAAGGGTCAAATTATCGCCTGTATTGCTGACCCTTTTAGGCATCCAGAAAGAGTCAGAGAGTGCATGGATTCCTCAATCACCCTCCTGAGCATGGACATGATTCCTCGTAGACTCTCAAGAGCCCAGTCTATGGATGTCAACTCCAGTCAGGACAATCTTGCTGGTTACAAAGCAGTCTTGATAGGCGCAGCTCATATTGGCAAAGCGATTCCGATGATGACCACCAGTGCAGGCACAGTGAAGCCCGCCAAGTTCGTCATCATGGGGAGCGGAGTGGCCGGTTTGCAGGCCATCGCCACTGCCAAGCGACTCGGTGCTATTGTATTCGCATCTGATGTGAGGAAGTCTGCAGCAGAGCAGATTGAGTCAGTCGGCGGGCGATTCATCGAAGTTGAAGGAATGGATGACTTTGAAGACGAGTCAGGCTATGCCAAACCCCTAACTCCTGAATTCATCCAGAAGGTCAATGACACAGTGTGCGAAGTCGCAAAGGATGCTGACGTAATCGTTACGACCGCAAGAATCTTCGGCAGACCAGCACCAATCACAGTACCAGCAGACGCAGTCGCCTCGTTCAAGCCGGGGGCAGTCATAGTCGACATGAACGCTGACGTTGGTGGGAATTGTGAGTTAACCGAGCCCGGACAGACCGTGGTACACAATGATGTAACTATCGTGGGCATCGAGAATCTTCCTGGCACAATAGCCTCCACCGCAAGCATGCTTTATTCGAATAATCTGACTAACTTCGTCACTTCTCTAATCGTCGACGGGGAGTTTTCCATCTCCATGGATGACGATGTCCTTGTAGGGGCCGAAGAAGGATCAGACTTCCACGTTCCCGGTATGGGCGGAGTTTTGATTTGTTCAAATGGCCAGATACATGCCAAGCAATCGAGACTCTCGGAGGTGGTTGGATGAGTCTGACCGTTGCAGCAATAGTCGGCAGTATCACGGTATTCATTCTTGCAATATTCCTAGGATTCGAACTCATCAGTAAGGTTCCCCCCACACTCCACACACCTCTGATGTCTGGTGCTAATGCCATCTCAGGAATCACCATCGTAGGTGCCCTAATTCTTTCTAACACTACATTCAATGACGGCGACCCAGGAATTTCTGCTTGGTTGGCTTTCGCAGCTCTCGTGATGGCTACCATCAACGTAGTTGGTGGATTCATGGTCACGAACAGGATGCTTGAGATGATTGCCGGTAAGAAGAGAAAGAGAGGTGATTGATTGGTCGATGCAGCCGTATGGGACATTGGCTATCTGGTAGCCGCCGCCCTATTCATAATCGGCATCAAGAGGTTGTCAAGTCCTCGAACCGCTCCGCAAGGCAACAGACTCGGTTCGCTGGGAATGCTCCTCGCTGTAATAGTCACTCTCGCAAGGATGTACTCAGAGGGCATAATCGGATGGGAGCTGATTGTCGGAGGCCTGGCTGTAGGGGTGTTTGTCGGCGCTTTGATGGCGACTAGGGTAGAGATGACTGGGATGCCAGAGCTGGTGGCCTTGTTCAATGGATTCGGAGGCGGTGCATCCGCCTTGGTCGCCCTTTCCGAAGTCCTCGGGAGGCTGCAACAAGGAGATGTGCCCGATGCAGGAGTCGAGCTTTATGCTGTATGGGTGGCAATCGGTCTTTCGAGTATAGTCGGTTGGGTGACTCTTACTGGCTCCCTTGTCGCCATGATGAAACTGAAGGGTGGTTTCTATGTCCCGTTCACCAAGAAGGACGATCGTGGCCGACAAAAGTGGATAAGTTTCCCGACTTGGGGGCCATCTTGGCTCAATGTTGTCAAGATACTCCTTCTTGTAGCTTCACTCGCCCTGATATGGATGACCATCCAAGATCCGACCAACAAAGATCACATCTGGATGATTGTCGGCTTCTCAAGTCTCCTCGGGATCCTATTCGTCATACCGATAGGTGGGGCCGACATGCCCGTAGTGGTTAGCTTGCTAAACTCACTTTCTGGTATTGCCGCAGCATTCACCGGCTTTGTCATTGGGAATAACGTCCTCATTATAGCAGGCTCAATGGTCGGTGCAGCAGGACTAATCCTCACCTTCATCATGTGCAAGGCGATGAATAGGACACTTCCAGATGTCCTGTTCAAGACATTCGGCGGCTCTGGCGAGAAGGACAAGCTAACTCGCACAAAGGTCGGCAGCGATCCCGAGGAGGTTGCCATGGTGCTAGATGGCGCCCAGAAGGTGATTGTAATCCCAGGTTACGGTATGGCTGTCAGCCAGAGCCAGCACGCAGTCAAAGAGTTCGCTGACTTGATGGAGGCAGAAGGATGTGAGATTTCCTATGCTATCCACCCTGTCGCTGGAAGGATGCCTGGTCACATGAACGTCTTGCTAGCCGAGGCCAGCGTCCCATACGAGCAGTTAATCGAGATGGAAAACATCAATTCGGAATTCCCAGATTGCGATGTCGCACTGGTCATCGGAGCCAACGACACAACCAACCCCGCTGCTCGCACTGGAGAAGGCCCCCTCGCAGGGATGCCCATACTCGATGTCGATAAGGCAAGAGTAGTTGTGATAATCAAGAGAAGTCTTTCAGTTGGCTACGCCGGAGTCGACAACGACCTGTTCTACATGGACAAGACGATGATGCTGTTTGGCGACGGTAAGAAGATGATGAACGAACTGAACTCGGCCCTGAAGGAGTTGTGATGTCAGCGCATCCCTCTGGGATGCGTCCGAGCAACGGTTATGAGACTCCGACCGACGAGGCCATACCGGTCGCTATGCGAGGAACTCTCTCCAAGGCTTCGGTTTGCTTGGTTATCCTGACCCTTCTAGCGCTGCCTGCACTAGGGATGAGCAATGGGCCCGGGGCTCTCAATGGCAATGAGGAGTCCACCGTCAAGTATGGATGCTCCTGCCACAACAACGGAGCCCCTTCTGACAGAGTCATCGTGATGATTACTGGAGTTCCTGTGATGTACGACCTCGATGCCTCCTATCCGTTCACAATCACTGTAGCAGACTCCCTTACTCTATCAGGAGGTGATGGAAACAATAGGGCAGGCTTCTTGCTATCCTCGGAAGGTGTCGGTGTATTCTCATGGTCAGACGATCAGGAACTTAGACAGGCCGAGGATGCACCAGACGATGTCTCTCACTCTGAACCAGATTTAGATGGAGTCTGGCAGTTGACCTGGACATCCCCCTCAGAAGACGCCGGACAAGTTAACTTCTGGCTCGCAGGTAATTCCGTTGACGGAGGCGGTCTACCCGACGAGACAGATTACTGGAATCTTCTTTCTTTCTCTATCAACCCCCCTGGAACCATCGTTTCTGGTGACGATGCCGCCACCTTGGAAACAAGGACAATCTCGGTTGGTGATTATGACACACTATTCGTAATAGATGAGTCAGAGTCTCAGAAGGAGGCTGAGCGTCAGGCTGCATTGGCCCTGAGCATATATCAGCAGGGTAACGCCCTTTACTGGACCAGCCTAGTCGCACTGCTTGTCGGGGCTGTTGCTCAGAGAGAGGTATTGGAAAGACGCTATGGTGATGGACCGGAATATCTTGCCATGGAGCTAGCTTACCCACAGGCGATTCGTAGGGGACTTCTTAGTATAGCATCATTCTTGATAGGGGTGCGATGGATGTCTTCTGACACAGCGATATCATTCCCTCCTTCGAGCATTGTCCACGAAGGGACTCGCACTACTGATCTCACAGGATTCTTGATTGGTTGCGCATTCTTCCTCAGTGCTTGGGCTGCTTATGGAGTATATCGGACGATTCTCGCCACTAGGGTCGAGCGTGAGGTCAAGGATATTCTCTGAGAAGCATGGAACTCCCCAGCGCTCAAAAGATAGAATTCTCCAAACACCTCACTGAGTTATACTCAATTCTCAGGCAGTCTGTATTACTGATTCTGATTACTTCAATAATCTGGGGTTATGCCAGTGACTCATTGATGGCATCATGGCTCAACTCTCTACCACTGGGCAGCACTTCAATGGATCTCTCGATATATTCTCCATTCGATTGGATTGAGATGAGATGGACTATCTCAATCCTGTTATCGATATTCACAGTAATGCCTCTACTTTCAATCCGCCTGCAGAGATTCGCCTCGCCCGGTCTGCTACCTAGTGAGAGAACATGGTTCTCGGCAGTTCTCGCGTTCTGCACTTTCGTACTTCCACTTGCTACCATTCTACTCTGGTGGCTCGCTTTCCCCGTTCTGTTTGAAGCTGTACAGGCAGCTGATACACTGGATGGAGTAGGGAGTAGATACGATGCAGCATCAATCTTCGGGCTCGCTATCGGAGTATCTTGGGTCATCGTCTGCATTATCCTATCCACCGTGACTCTTTCACTCGCTCGCCTCCTAGGCATGGTCGAAGAGGGACATACCAGACTTCGGAACAGGGTACTTGCCATCCTAGGTGGAACTCTAATCCTCTCACTCCCTACAGAGTTTGAAGGACTCAGGATACTTCTGGCTCTCGCAGCGATGACGATTACTGAGACAATATCATCCAGCTTGCCCACTGCGACTCTCGGAAGACGGCGCTTCGATGTATGGGGCCTCCAGTCCGGGCCCAATATAATCAGGTCAGCCATCTTAGACTGTGGTTGTGAGGGCGCCTGCCCAAGGATACCTGCAGTCAGCTTGCCCGAGGGCGTGGCTTCTCCTACTTGCGCAGCATTATGTCTAAATCCCAACGAGCAAGATGCTCTGGCAGATCTGGTATCTCAGTATTCCATTACAGATCTCGTAGTGACTGGATGCGACGCGGAGCCAATACCTTCCGACCTAAAGAAGGCCTTGAGCTTGGATGGTTGTAGTATCACGGGGCTGGGCTGGTTGAGAAGACGAACCCAAAGCCAATTCAATGGAGTGGAGAACTTCTTCTATCGCCCATTCGACTCGAACCAGTAGCGAAACTGCATTGGATTGAAAGAGGGAAAACATGGACGTGAGTCCATGAACGCAGCCCGAGCCGCCTTGGCGGTGGTCGTTTTATTGATGGGTATTTGGGCGAATACCAATCCTGAGACCCTTGAGGATTGGTTAGGCGAACCTACACCTGTTAGCTCCGCCGATATTGAACTAGTGGGGCTGCAAGAAGATGAGGAGTGGCTAGTTCTAAGAGTCGAGTTCCCAGGCCGTCAGTTCGTTCAGCACAAGGCCGAATCTATGTTCGACTCAGAAGGCCCAGCAAGCAGATATATCGAACAGATGAGTGGCTCTGATTCGTCATTACATGCCACACTTTCAGACCGTATCTGGTCATCACCCAATCCCGAGAGTCATTGGGGCTACGATTCTGACGAAGAGAGAGATGTCTCGGTTAATGGCCTAATCGAGTCGGCTTGCCTGGACCTTCTCGCAGAAAAGGATCTTTCGAAGTGGGACTTCGATGGCGACGGGGTCATCGACAGGCTACTGGTTCTACATTCAGGAAGGGCTCAGGAGTCTGGTGCCGGAGCTGATGCCTTGTGGAGTCATATGTCATGGTTGGATGAGCCATTGGAGATCGGTGATTGGGCCATCGGTCACTACACGATAGCATCCCTTGATTCAGGTATAGGCACCGTGATTCACGAAATGCTCCATCAGATGGGTGCCTACGACTTGTATGATGTCCATAGTGACTTACCTTCCTCCAACTGGAATGGCTTGGGAGATTGGGATATCATGGCTAGTGGGAATTGGAACGGTAACGGCCAGTCACCGGCTATGCCAGGTGCGGCCACACTGAATCTAATTGGTGCGAACAGGTATGTCGGACCCGATATGTCGGCTAACTCCACATATGTTCTGGAACCGATATCCGAGGGGGGATACGGCCTCTCAATCCCTATTGCCCCCGGTGAGAATATTTGGATAACGAACAGGGGAAATTCGGGTTTTGATTCCGACCTACCTGGTCACGGAGTGTTGGTTGAGCACTCAGATGAGAACAACGGTAACTCCATAGAGAATCTTGTCAACACTGATCCCGACAATGCATGGGTCAAGATAATCGAGGCGGATGGAGATGCGGCATTACAGAGAGGGAGGGACTCGGGCAGCCCGGGTGATGTGTTTGTCGCGGGGGACTCATTTGGAGCCTCAGGTATGAAAATCAGGGATAATCGAGGTAGACTCGTCCACTGGACTGCAACTGTACTGGAGTCTTCAGATGGCAATGCAACGATTTCTTTCAATCCCGGGCTTTTGTCCAGCATAGATCCACTTACTCCTCGGTCGCCTCTGCAGTTGCTTCCTTGGGAATCGGCCTTCGTCGAGGTCACTGCCTCTCATACCTGTAATCTTGAGATTTCCCTCTCGCCTAATCAGTCCGATAATTCTCCTCCGAAGATAATTGAGATTCCAATAGGAACATACGAAGTCCAAATACTGGGGCAAGACGAGACTCCATCTGACTCATTCACTCTAATGGGGACAATCGGATGCGAGGGTGAGGGCAAGACCGATATTTCACTTGAGATTGATGTAGTAGGTCACAGGCTATCTAATCACGAACTATATTCTGTAATCTCGTGGGAGTCGCCCTCAACAATTAGCGTAATTCCAGAATACGAAGGAGATGGTGAGATGTCATACTCCATTGCCCTCGAGGGAGCTGCCTCCAGAATTGCAACATCACAGTCCCCAGTATTACTCGGTCCGGGAGATCCTATCGTCCTTGATATCGATCCGAAGGGTCTACTTGAGCCCGGGATGATAGCAAGGGGCGTGATAGTACTGTCTGACATGCATGGCTCTGAACACAGGATTCCTTTGCTACTAGAGGCCGAGTCTCCTTTCACAGGAGACGGGTGGTTGGCTTGGTTTGCAGAACCTGCTAACGGGATACTGGTAATCGCAATGCTGTTGTCGATTTCAATTGCCAGCGGTGGGCGTCGAGAATAACTACCTCTTGTTGGGATTGCTCCATCTTGAGTCTGGAGGTGGTCTCGATATTGGGAGGTATTCCCATGAATCTTCTACAAACAGTGGGTGTAACCACGTCTTCCCCACACCGGAGGCCAGTCTCGAAGCAAGGCATGCACCTTCCCAATCTGCTGGGGCTTCAGCTGGGTGGACAACGAGCCAAGGGGCATGCTCTTCGCCGAGTGGCTTGTCATAGCACCTCCATCTAGTCCCATACTTGAATCCGGGACGGGGGTGCAAACCCCTTGAGAGAAGATCCCTGAGGATACTGGAACCCATCGTATCTTCTCCCTCTCCTTCGGCGTAAAGCATCTGCGAGGTTGTGGAGTCGATCATGCGTCCATTCGGGTGAGGAATACCTATCCTCTCATCCGGCCATTCTTTGTCTTCAAGGATTATCACACCACCATTAGCCAGAGGCTTAAATTTCCTGTGCCTAATCTGATCGATAGAATCATTCTCCAATCCTCCCATTTCACCAAGTGGAGATGCAATCCCCACTCTGTATGAAACTACTGAGTTCTCGTCGTCCACCACCATTACCTCACATATCCTTCCTCGTGAAGTGACTTCAGCAGACCAGCCATAGAGATCATCTACATCAAGTTCGGAACTCGCGTGAAACCATCTTAACTCAGCTACAGGGGAATCTTTCCTCGGATGACTGTCTGAAGGCCATCTGGCAGCCCATGTAGACGTTGAATGCTCTATTCCAAGCTCTCTGAGATTTAGATTGATGACAACCTTGTTTCCAGGAACCCTAAGGGCCTCCAACACTGCTGCTTCGTCAAATAAATCGGGATTTTCACTCACTGCATTGGCGGCCCATTCCGTTGAGAGATCAAGGTGTCTGTGTTGGTTGCAGAATATCACCTCCGCACCTGTCAGGAGTAGTCCTGACTCACCAATGGGTCTGCCTATGGCGGACTTGGCCCACAGTCGCTCCGTAGACGGACCTGAGTAAATCCAGCCTCCTCGATGCTTCTCCACGGCTTCGCCATAAGGTTCCGGACTTGAGTTCGCCGGTGGTAAACATCATTCGTATTCCTCGCCACGCAGCAGCATGGGAGAAGACGCAGACCGGACATCAGTGTTGGCTAGATTAGGGGAGATGCTTGATTCCATGGGCGAGTCAAAAGTCACTCTTATTGGGGATGTTATGCTTGATAGGTTCCATCATGGCTACGCCAATAACCTCGATTCAACTGCACCGGTCCCTGTATTGAAAATAATGAGGACAGAGGAGACTCCCGGAGCTGCAGCGCACATCGCCATGGGACTGAGATCACTCGGAATGCAAGTCAGTCTACACTGTTGTGTCGGAGATGATAGAGAGGGTCGCACGATAGTCTCCAAGCTCACTGAGCATGGCATACAAACTGATGGGGTACATTCAGTTCAAGATCGTAATACTCTCACTAAGATCAGATTCTACGGCAGCAGGGAAAGCCTGCTTGAAGAGAGTCAGATACTGCTGCAGGCAGATCGTGGACCTAGAGATCTTCTCTCTGATGATATCAGAAAAACAGTGGCTGAAGGGGCTAAATCTGAAATCACCGATAGCTGTGCTGTCGTCTTGTCGGATTATGACAAGGGCGTACTAGACACTGAGACTTCCTTGATGTTAATCACCTCAGCAAAGAAGGCGGGTCTACCGGTAATTGCTGATCCGAAGCTGACAGGGTTGGATAGGAGCTTTGGAGCGGATGTGGCACTATTCGAAAACCGAGGACTCAACCTCCTTTCTCGTCGTCAGGGGACGTCAGACCAGTCTGAAGCCGCAGCGAGTTTGATTTCTCAGTATGAATGGGGCTCTCTATTGGTTTTGAGAGGCACTGAGGGAGTTACACTGTATAGGGAAGGAGAAGAACCCTTCCACGTACCTTGCATGTCTCCATCGGCTGTCCAGCAGATTGGACTCCATGATGCCGCTGCTACAGCTCTGGCCGCTGCGCTTGGAAACGGCCTCTCGATGATAGACGCAGCCACACTGGCAGCAGCCGCTTGCGACTGCATCCTCGCTGCAGAGGCTAGTAGGGAGTTCGTGGACAAGCAGACCTTGAGACTCTGGATAGAAGAACTTTCTTGGCAGCTAAGGATCTCGGATAGATGAGAATCATCTATACATCGTATTCATTACCGGAAGTTATCGCGAATGAGTCATGGTGCCGAGAAGGTTGACTATCACAATAGTCGCCATAGCTATCATGCTAGTGATGCTACCCTCGGCCAATGCTGAGTCGCAAGATCCTCCCATCATTGGGTTCGACTTTGAGAATGGATTATCCACGAATGAGTCTATGACTCTCTTCGGATCGATAGAGTCAGATTCGTTGCCAGATTCCATCGATTGGACCATAGAATACGACTCTTACTCACTTGGTGGCCAGATTTCTGATTCACTACAGGAAACTAATTCGCAGACTGAACGTATGACTTGGTCGTGGTACGTAGAATTGGACATTTCGCAATATCCTGTTTGTACATGTTACTTCACCATCATAGTCAGCATAGGAGAATCCAGTTGGACTGAATCCAGAGTAGTATTCATTGGCGATACGTTGCGCTCCGGCCTGCTGATTGAATCACCCGAAGAAGGCGAATGGTCCCACGACTCTCTGATTGTCAGTGGCTGGAGCTCTCATCCGACAGTATGGGCGAATCCAGAAATCAGATTCTTCACCTTCCCAGCAACGAGCTCGGCGGATACCTGCTCCGAAGAGGGAGACTCCGACACGACTCCATTGTTGTCTGTGTCCAATACCGAAGGAGGATACTACGAATCTCTGGACATTTCTTCATTGGAGGATGGCTGGTATTCATTCTATGTTGAGAACTACGATCCTTCCAAAATAGCCTTCACTCAGCAGTGTGTATCAATCAGAGTGAATAACGCATTGCCTGAAATTATCTTAAGCGTCGAGGATCTTTACATTGAGGGCCCAGATGAATTATCTTTCGATGCCAGCGCTTCCGATGACTTGGTCTGGGGAAGAGAGGGGATGGAATACATGTGGGTTCTTCGTAAGCCATCGCACAGCGGTCAGACACCAATCGACATTCAGTTGGGAGGGTGGATCTATTCGATGACATCTGACAGTGGTGGTAACTACACTCTCACACTGACTCTAACGGATTCCGGAGGGGTGAAATCAACATCGGTGTTTGAGATTAACATCGAGAATGTAGTTCCGACTGCCATCGCTACAATAGACAGCTCTCTGATGATTGACGGAGATAGAATAAAGCTGAGCACGGGCGAACAATGGTTTCTCGATGCTTCTTCTTCAACTGATTCAATAAATGACATAGCCAAACTAAAATGTGTTTGGAAGATAGATTATGAGCCAGTATACGAAGGATGCCAGAGGGAACTCTCATGGCCCTCCAAAGCTGGCGATGAGATTATACTCACGCTTGAGGTAATTGACGATGATGAGGATTATGGGAGCATCTCTGTCAAGTTGATTCATCCCGAGGCAAATGAACCTCTGCCTTACCCTATAATTGTCCTAGTTGCTTCAACACTTTTCATGCTTTCAGCAATCTTCCTGAGATACCGTTCTTCCGATGATTCGACAGGAATTCCCAGTTGGGACTCCGGATCTGACAAGTAGAATTACTCATAAGCAACCCTCAGTGGAACGAAGACGGGGATGCAATGGTGCTAACCTTCTCGGAATCGGAGTATCTGAGCCGCCAATCAGCCTTTCTGGGACAATTACCAGACAACTCCCTCGTCCTCATTCCTACCAACCCACGAGCAGTCAGGTCCAATGATACCCATTATCCATTCAGGGCGAACTCATACATGCTCTATCTGTGCGGATGGAATGAACCTGAGTCGGTTTGGATAGCCAGAAAATCTGATGGGGACTGGCACACTCATCTTCTCGTTTTGCCTAGGGATACCAAGGCAGAGATTTGGGAAGGAAGGAGGCCAGGCCCTGAAGGCGCCTCCAAGGAATGGCCTGTTGACGAGGCTCATTCCATTCACGATTTGAGTTCCATCGTCGCTCCAATGCTTCAGAGTAGTGGTTGTGTTTACGCTATTAGGGGCCTGAATTCTGAAATTGACTCCATGCTAGATGTGTACAAGAACGAGGTACATGATCCTAAGCCATATCTAGATTCTTTGAGAGTAATAAAATCCAAGCCCGAAATCGAGTTGATGAGTCAGTCCGCGGAATTGGCCTCTCGGGCACATATCCTAGCAATGCGAGCCGGGACGCCAGAAGTCGGCGAATGGCATCTACAGTCAGTTATCGAGTCCTGCTTTTCTTCAAACCGTGGGCAATGGGCCTACCCTTCAATTGTAGGCGGAGGAGACAATGCAGCCATTCTGCATTACAACTCCAACCATGATACTGTATCCGAAGGCGATTTGGTTCTGATTGATGCTGGTTGTGAAATTGAAGGATATGCTTCCGACATCACGCGCACATGGCCAGTTAACGGGCGCTTCAGCGAGGCGCAGAAGGAGATATACGAACTGGTTCTGAAGGCACAGATTGCTGCTATCGAGGCATGCCAGGCCGGAGCCCGTTGGGTAGCATTCCATGACGCAGCATCTAGAGTGATTGCTCAGGGATTGATTGATCTTGGAATACTTGAGTGCACCTTAGACGAAGCCATAGGCGACCCAGTTGAATTCGATGGACCATATAGGAAGTACTTCATGCATGGAACCGGTCACTTTCTGGGACTTGATGTGCATGATGTTGGAGGAGGCAGGCAGGGTGATGATGACCCCGGGCCGGAACTCAGACCTGGGATGGTTGTCACCGTCGAGCCCGGACTCTACTTCGGAAGTTGGCGAACAGATGTTGAGATCCCCCCACGTTATGCAGGAATTGGGGTCAGGATAGAGGATGATGTACTCATCACCAAGAAAGGTCCAGTGGTCCTCACTTCTTCATGTCCGAAGGAGATTGCCGATATGGAGGCCATAATCGGGCGAGGAGGTTGAGCACTTGACTCGATGGAAGGAGATTCTACTAACTCAGTCGGGTTCGTCACCACCCAGACTCGATATCGAGGATGCCCTTGAACTGTATGATAATGCAAATCTCACGGAGCTCATGCATGTCGCTTCTATACATCGTAGGTTACGAGTACCCGGGAATCAAGTTACATATCTCGTTGATCGGAATGTAAACTACACCAATGTATGCACAATCAATTGCCAGTTCTGCTCCTTCTATCGACCACCCGAGCATCCTGAGACATATCTGCAGACTATCGATCAGATTAGCCAGAGATTCACTGAATTGGAAGCTATAGGGGGTTCACGAGTACTCATGCAAGGAGGCGTCCACCCCGATCTCCCTCTGAAATGGTATACAGATCTAATCAGAGAGCTAAGACGCAGGCACCCTTCAATCGATTTGGATTGTTTCTCGCCAATCGAGATCGAAGGAATCTCAGAAGTATGTGGCTTTACGACCAAACAGGTTCTCAAAGAGCTCCATGATTCGGGCATGCATGGTCTACCTGGAGGGGGTGCTGAGATGCTGGTTGATGATGTCCGACTCGATGTATCGCCCAAGAAAGGCTCAGCTGAGAACTGGTTACGAGTGATGGGCGAGGCTCAGAATATGGGTCTGACCACTTCGGCTACCAACGTTTTCGGATTTGGAGAGACTAATCTACAACGTCTCGAGCACATGAGCAAAGTGAGAGGGTTGCAAGACGAGGCAATCAACAGGGGAATTGTCGGATTTACTTCATTCATTGCTTGGCCTGTGATGCTTGAGAACAATTCTCTAGGTCAGAGAGGGGGTGGCCAGAATATGTACATCTTGGGAGCTGGCTCCAATGAGTATCTCAGGCATGTAGCAGTCTCTCGACTGTTCTTGGACAATATCGACCACATCCAAGCATCTTGGCCTACTATGGGCATGAAGATTGCTCAGATGGCTCTATTCGCGGGAGCCGATGATATCGGGTCCACCATGATGGAGGAGAACGTAGTATCTTCATCGGGTTCATCCAAGTCGAAGGCCTCAGAGAGGGAGTTGCAGACGATTGTGCATAGAGCCGGGTTTGAGCCTAGGAAGAGGGATTCTGATTACAACCTGTTAGAAACTGATTTTGCTGTTGAGCCCGGATTCTCACCACCCCCTCAACAGCCTAATTAGTCAGCAGTCTCAGTTCGCCCGCTTCTCACGGGCATTTTGAATATCGGCTCCAAACCCTCTCTATCATCAAATAGAACGGGCTTGACCCATTTCATCCTAGTCCCGTCGTCCCTCACTACTTCAATCACTATCTCCCAGTGAATAGCAATCAGGGCGGAGTATATCGAACCGGGCCATAATTCAGACGGTCCTGGAAGAGTGACTCTTCCAGATGTGTAGCTCAGATCTACCCATTCTCCCGATTCCATCACTCTTAGTGGCTCTAATAGAAGCAACCTCGGATGGTCTACAGCCAGAGGTATCGACTCCCCCACCCCAGTACCCAACTCTTCTCCCGTAGCTATCCTCCTATCAGGGAGGCGTGTGGACATTCCCGGTGCGGATTGTCTCCCCTCCTCTCGGTTAAGGGCTTCCAACATCTTCTCACGTTCGGGTACGATCATGCCAACTTGTAATCTTGCTCTTTGCACCATCACTTCCGCAGAGACTTCTCGGAGCATGATTTCTATATCATTTCCAACTACTTCAGTTGACAAATCTATGTCATTCAGAGGGTCTGAAATATAACGATTCTGCCTCCTGATATCACGTAGATTAGCGAGGATCCTGAATATGATGGGGGTGATGAATATCGGGAACGAGAAGAACAGTAACTTAGGATAGTCGAGTGGGCCTATTCGATATGACCCAGCGAATGACTCAGATATGATTCCGCTTGCAACCAGTCCGGGCTCTAGACTGTGGATGAGTAGTGAGAGAATAATAATAACGACAGCAGGGCGAATTGCTTTCCTAGCTAGAGAATGAAGAGGATCGGGCTTAATGTACCATCCATTCCTTGTTCTGGTGATGAAATCGAAAGGCTCTCTCGACACTTCGCATGTGAGTGCTGGGATAATGACATCCTCAGAATTAGTTGATCGCCACTCGACCTTCCAACCGTCGTCCTGACCAATTGAGAACGCCGGAGGTGGCCTCTTCTCCGACTCGATTACAACCTCGATCATAGGGAGTCCCTTGGGATCCATGCTGGCATGTTCGAAAGGAGGATACCTAAGCCTCTGAACAGAACGGAACATGTCAACCCCACAACACTGCTTTCACTGCACGCTTGGCAAGAGATCTGAATTCTGGGACATCACGAAGCATCCTCAATCCTAATGGAATCGGGTTCTCAATTTCTCCTACTTCATTAATCAGCTCTGTGACTTCTGGCTTAGACCAAACTGAAAACACCTCGTCCAGCTCACTATCATCCATCTGAGTCAGGAAGGCATCTCTCAGAGATTTCGCCCTTAATTGGTCCTTGCGAATAGGCCCAATCACCTTTGACAGCATTGATTCCATGCCCGACTGGGATAGGGAATTATGAACCCGATCTAGGAGTATTGGAGCAGTTTCTTCAATATGAGTGAACCCAGGTCCAATGCCTCCGCCGGTTGTCGGTTTACATAGGCCAGCAGCATCACCGAAGAGCACCACTCTGCCCTTAATTGGGCGGTTGACTAGTCCACTTGGGACTGGCCCGCAGAACCGACCCACCTCCCTGCACCCAGAGAATCTCCTAGACCACAATGGACTCTGCATGAGAGCATTTAGGAGTTGTTCAGGTGATTTTCCTTCCATCAAGTCCGCCTTGCTCCAAGTACCTATTCTGGTTGTATCTCCCGAAGGAATTGCCCAAGCGAAGAAACCGGGTGAAATATTCGATCCAGTGTACATATCGAGCCTACCTTCTTTGCCTGTATACCCCGTTACTTCGATTTGGAATCCGATCATCATCTCCTTCGGACGCCCCATCTTGAAAGTTCTTCTGACCCAAGAATGTGCTCCATCGGCACCACATAGCATCGAACATCGAACATCGACCTCTCCTGTGGGAGTCGAGATCTTGATGTTCACTCCCTCCTCATCCTGTTCAGCAGACAGCGGAGTACTGGAAAGCCACAGATCAGCTCCCGCATCTATTGCGGACCCTAGTACTGACTCATCGAACAACTTCCTGCAAACGCTCCAAGTCCTGACTATTTCTGGGGAACCAATTGAAACGGTTTGACCTGAGGGGCTGTGGATCCGGGCCCCCCATATCGGAGTTAGAACAGTGTCAGTAAGGCCGACCAGTTTCATAGCCTCTGGATTGACAAGGCCTGCGCATTGAAATGGTCTGCCAATCTGAGCATGCTCCTCGATAATAAGAACGGTAGCATCTCCTTCGCAAAGACGCCGAGCCAATAAGCCACCAACCGGACCTGCACCAATTACCACAAAGTCATAATCCATACACATAGGCCTCTCAGCCACCTGTTATTGAGTCCTGCCTAGAAGGTCAATCTATGATTGCCTTCTTCTACTTCGTCCGCGCGAGCGTCCTTTCATCTTTGAAATAATTGTGCTGGCATCACTTTTCGTCAACTCAGTGAAGTCCCTAGCGCCGACTATCGCCAGAACCTCTGTAATCGACCTATCGTTCTGCTCGCATAACTTCTCGATTAATTCAACTTGCGATTCTGTCGCAGGCATCCCCTTTGACATCTCAATTAGATTGCCAATGAGTTCGCTAGCGGTCCCGGACCCTCCTCCAGTTAACGCTGAAATATCGCTAACTCCAACTAACTCGAGAGCACCATCCAATCCTATTTCGTTCTGATCTGCCAGTTTAACGATAAGAGCACTTTGTTTCTCGCTTGGCGGATAGCCTACACTGTCTCCAATCTCTTGCAGTCTGTCTATGATTGAACGAGCCTGGTCTCCTGTGATTTCATCAACTGACTTGCCTGACATCAGCTCTTCGACTAGTTCCGATTCGAGATGAGCTAAGCGAGATTCAATAAGTGATTTCTGCCGTGGAGTAGCTGTTTTCTTCCTGATACTCAGAGCGTTGTTGTGCATGTCTCTGAATTGTGTGACAAACGTATTCCAGACTTCTGGACCGTCTTGTGACCCGCGCTCAACTAGATCTAGATCCCCCTCCATCTTTGATGTGAAACTCGGAGTGAATAGGCCAATTTCTCCGTTTTGCTCATTGTAGAACGGAACCACTGTGTTCCAAAGCATACGCCCGTCTTCTGTAGGGCGCAATGATCCCCCATCTGATTCCACATAGCCTCTACTAGTGAGTTTCTGAATCGTGCTGACATATGTGGAAGGGCGACCTATCTCTACTTTCTTCATGGCCTGAACAATCGAACTTTCAGAGTACCTCCTCGGAGGCTTGGTGTGATCCGTAATCATTTTCGGACTATCGTCTGATTCATCAATCTGCCAAATAGCACCATCTTTCAGTGAACCTTCAGGGGGTTTCGTACGAATATCACGGTTGAATTGGTCAAAGACTGCCTCCCAGCCGCTGTGTATCCTCCATGAGACAGTTCCTCTGAGCGGCTTTTCACAGTCAGATACTGAAGCCTCCAAATCTCTTCTCTCCCTAATGGACTGGGACATCTGACTTGCAGCAAAGCGAGCCCAGATGAGGGCGTACAATCTCTTCTCATCTGCTGAGGTATCGATTGAAGAGACATTGGGCTTGCTTGGTCTGATGGCTTCATGAGCGTCCTGAACGTTCGCCTTGCCCTTGGAATCACTACCAACTACTCCCTTCCCTAGATGATCTTCACCGTACTTGTCCCGAACATATTGCCTCACTGCCTTTCGGGCAGAGGGGTTAGTCCTAGTAGAGTCAGTCCTAATGTAGGTCACGAAACCAGACTGATACAGAGAGGAGGCTACACGACTAGTCTTAGAAACGGACCATCCGAGTGTTGAGTTGCCCGCTTGCAGCATTGTGTCAGTAGTGAAAGGTGGTTGAGGACTCCTCTTAGTTACACCATCCTTTACAGAGGTGATTTTGATGGAATCAGATGCAACTAGAGCATCGAAGCAAGACTTTGCTAATTCACCGTCCGAAGTTCGATCCGCCCTGTGTTTGCCCGCATCATCGAACCAGGCATCCTCCTCACCCTTCTCATGAAACCTGATATTGAATCTTACTCCATGACCATCCGCATGTACGCTGTGGTATTCTATCGGGACATGAGCATCCCTCTCCATTTCCCTCTCTACTATGAAGCCCAAAGTCGGAGTCTGGACTCGACCCATGGATTTGAGACTCCACGACTTGCTGAATCTAGAGCATCTATACCCGACCAACCTGTCCATGAAACGCCTGACTTTGGCGGCGTCGACTAGATTGAAATCTATTCCACTGGGATTCGAAATCGATTCAGAGACAGCGGTCTCGGTAATCTCGTTGAATGTTACTCTACTGACTTTAGTGAATTCGGAGAACAGGATACTCAACCTCCAAGCGATGAACTCTCCCTCTCGGTCAGGATCAGTTGCGATGTAGACTTCATCCACACCTGACTTCCTAGCTCTAGCTAATACAGAATTGATAACTCTCTCAGCACCATCTGTCCAATCCCATGGAGGTTCGGGGAGCTCGCCTTTTTCGGCTGCCCACATTGCCTTGGACCTATGCTTAGAGCCGTTCCCCGAAGGAAGGTCCTGGACGTGCCCGTTACAGGCTTCAACAATCCAACCTTTTCCCAAGTAACCCTTTACAGTACGGGCCTTGGCCCCCGATTCGAGAATCATTAACTTCATTTGGCCATCCCCGTCAGTGTGTCAAATCAGACCCAACCGACTGATTGCAGCGCCGTCTCCAACCCTGTATAAACATGAGTGACCAGCGATTGAGACAACGCCCGCATGAGCGCGCGCGTGCGCGAAGCGAAACTATGCCAACCTACGTCTGGAAGCCATTTCATCCCAAGGCATCTCAGCGGCAGGACCTGCGCATCCAACACATGCAGGATAGCCAGCGATTGCAAGTTCCAACATAACTCTGAGATACCTGTTCCATATGTCTGAGATGTCCCCGGGAATCCAGATCTCATCCATAGTAGGAGGCTCAGGTCCACCAATATTTCCTCCAGTAGAATCTGGGAGTGCTACAGTCAAACAATTCTCGCTACATTCGACCAACTCAAATCGAATCATCAGGGACGGTGAGGCATCACTGAGAGTCGTTGAGATAGAATCGACATCGACTGCTTGATCTCTATTAGATTCATAGATTACATGGGAGCTTCGAAGGGTCCGTCTGGCGAGTTCGCTAATCGCTGCAGCCTCAAATGTGGCACGCATAGACCTGCGATGCTACGCAACGCTTGAAGTGTACCGCTCTGCGCATTCGGTCGATGGGTCTGCCCTACAGCATGTTAGTTCGACCAATGCTACGTTTCGTCGATTCAGAGACTGCTCATTCAATGACGATGAGGGCATTGAGTAGCATCGGGCAGAGTAGGATAGGTCAGAGAATACTGAGTACTGCATACAACTCCCCCGAGTTACCCATACATGTATTCGGCCGACTCTTCCATCATCCTTTGGGTTTAGCAGCTGGTTTCGATAAGGGCGCCGAGGCATTATCCGCATGGCCGGCTTTGGGATTTTCATGGTTAGAATATGGTGGAATAACCAGATTCCCTCAGGAGGGCAATACAAAGCCGAGGATGTTCAGATCCAACAAGCATGGCGCTCTCGTCAATAGAATGGGATTCAACAACCCCGGTGCCGCAGAGGTCCGAGACAGGCTGATCAAGAGGAGAGCGTCGGGAATGTGGCCTAAGGCGCCAGTAGCTGCTAACATCGGTCGCTCGAAGAAGACCCCAAACGAGAGTGCAGCTAGTGACTACTCGCAAACCCTCGATATGCTATGGAACCATGCAGACATGTTCGTGTTGAACATCTCTTCCCCCAATACTCCTGGGCTTAGGGACTTGGCAGATGAGGACTATCTCGCTTCCATCGTCACCGAGTGTAGATTGATGGCTGAGAGGAAAGGCGGCGGTAAACCGTTACTGGTCAAACTTTCACCTGATGCCCGAAACGAGGAAATCATGGCTTCTGCACATTCGGCCCTGAGGTCAGGGGCTGATGGTTTGGTTGCGATAAACACATCAATGCATAGGCCCGTGCCAAGGAATGCTGTATCGAGAGGTGTTTTCGCAGAGGCGGGTGGAATTTCAGGAAGGCCCCTGCAGAACAGATCTAAGGAAGTGATATCTCTGCTGTATTCGGAAGTCGGAGATTCAATACCTATAGTTGGAGTTGGAGGAATTGAATCGCCTGATACTGCCTGGGAAGCAATCACATCTGGGGCCTCTCTAATCCAACTGTACTCAGCTTTGGTCTTCAGAGGTCCCTCGGTGGTCAGTACCATCGTCAGGGGCCTGAGGAAGAAGGTCAAGCAGCACGGCTTCGTAGGTTTGGAAGAGGCAGTTGGATACGAGATGCCCTGACAAGGGTATGGAAACTCTCTTCAATATGGATTACTACCTCGTTTCATGGCAGGGACAAGGGCATCTAGGCTGAGGCTGGTAGCCGTCTGCATGGCCGCCCTAGTCGCTTTGATGTTAATCAGCGTCAATCCCGAGACTCAATACTACATCGATGAAGTAATGGAGTCTCCCGAGGCCTACGAGGGAGATGTTCACATGAGAGGCCAAGTAGAGCCTGGGTCAATCGATTCTCCATCCTCTTCGTTCATGCTGATCGGGCAGGCTCATTCCCTTATCATCAACTACTCTAGTGCGGCTATCCCCGATGGGTTCGATGAGGGCAACACCATAGCGGTTAAGGGGCAACTAGTCAATGAAGGAGAGAGCTGGATGCTGTTGGCCTATGAGATTCAAACTGGATGCCCTTCAAAGTACTCAGAATAGAGACTAATCAATGTAAATCCTTAGGGATTTGTTGATATGGGTTGATTGAGAGGCTAAGACGGGCTAGGGGGGGTGTTGACGTGCTCTGTTTTCCTCAAATCGTCGATAAAGGGGGCCTGAAGTCCGAGGGCGGCGCAGACGAGCCATTGGTGTCTCACCGGTTAACGTCGATGCCTCGC
>JBJLJN010000004.1:0-11462 GCA_045559735.1 Candidatus Thalassarchaeum sp.
TCACATCTCGGATGATGGCACGATCCCTCGGCGCGGCAGCCCTGGCCTTCTTCTCAAGTGCCAATTGGATTATCATCGACTGGGTATCGGCGGCACCGGCTCTACTCTCAGCATATTTGGCAAAGTGGCCCACTCCTGCTGCTTGGTCAGTCCAAAGGTACTCTCCCGAACGCTCGGTGGCGTGAGGATCTAGACTATCTTCGCTAGTCTCAACATAGAACACATTTGGCTTAGCACCCGATTCGGGCTTTCGGACAGTGGTCTCGTGTTCGGAGAGATAACCAGAGATTGAGGAGTTTGGATCATCGAGGTCACCCGATATTATTGCCTCAACAGGGCATACGATGACGCAAGACGGTTCGTAAGAATGCTCAATTCGGTGAGCGCAGTAATTGCATTTCGCCGCAGTTCCCTTGTTCGGGTCGATGTACAGAGCATCATAGGGACAGGCCTGCATGCATGACTTACAGCCGATACAGCGATCATCATCGAAGTCGACAATTCCATCTGAGCGTGTGAAGAGCGCTGTTGTGGGGCAGATGGTGGTGCACGGAGAGTCCTCGCAGTGATTGCAGCGATGGACGCTGAACTCGCGAGTGACATCAGGGTAATTCCCCTTCTCTATGTACTTCACATGAGTCCTGTTGACACCTATTGGCACATCGTGTTCGGACTTGCAAGCGACAGTACAGGCATGGCATCCTATGCATTTACGATTGTCTATCACGAAGCCGTAGTTGACCATGCTCCGCCCTCTATGAGGGCGGACAGACCATCTTGGCAAATGATTCTTCTCTAAATTATACAAGCAGGCTAACTATGCCTAAAGCTACTATCCAGGTACCTATGCTAGATCCAATATTGCCCATCATTGTCACCAGTAGAACCTTTCCTACACGGTTTTTCCACCACACGGACAAGTTTTCCATCGAAAGGAATTCCTGAGCATCGCCACCTGTTGGTGGAGTGATTTTCAACTGTGTATAACCTGCAAACCAACCCGCTGCGAGAGTCGGATTCAGAGATGTAATCGGTGAAGCCACAGAACCGACCAGAATCGAGAGGGGATGGCCCCTAGCGAGTAGGACACCTAAACCAGTTAATCCCGCATTGATTACCAACCATGCCAGAGCTGTTTGCTTTAGGGCATCTATTTTCCCTGTGTAACCCATCCAAGCCACGGCGCCGATTAGGAACAGAGGGATGACTATCATCAGTGCCTTGGGCCATACTGACTTGCGCGGCTCCTCGCTGAGCTCAGTGACTCGAGAAGCCGTTTCCATCGCGGGCTCAGCAAGATTCTCCTGAATCCCATTCAGGTGTCCCGCCCCTACAATTGCCAAAATCTTCCCGCGCCCTCTGATTTGCTGAATTCTACCCGCGAGAAAAGCATCCCTCTCGTCAATTAGAACCGATCCTGCAGCCGGTGCAACTTCTCTAGCCTCCTCCATCAGTTTGGAGAGCATGTCAGAGTCTTCCAGAAGTTCCTCCACAGTCGCTCCTTCTTCATCGTCTTCCTGCCACAGCAGAGCATCCAGAACTCGAATCTTCTCGAAGAAACCCATCTTCGCCCATGCCCTTCTTAGAGTAATCAGGATATCCCTGTCAATCAACTCGACTGGAATGTCTGCATCCTTGGCAGCCTCAATCGCAGCCAGCAACTCTGCTCCAGGTTTCTCACCGGATGATATCCCCATCCTACGCTGCTCAGCAGCCAGAGCTGATTGAAGCAGAATCATGTGTGATTTACCCTCATTGAGAATCTTCAGCAGATCCTCATTGTCGAGCGCATCCGGCTCAAGCAGTGAGGCTTTGCGAGACTCACACAACTCGACTGCTACCAAATCAGGAGACCACTCATCAATCTGTCTGCGCACCAAATCTACTGATGCCGAGCTTATGTGTGCAGTGCCGACAAGCCTCAGGTTATCGTCAATGTCGACGACATTCTTGCCCGGCTCAGACATGTTTCACCTCAACGCACCCATAGCAGCGAACAGGTCTGCGTGCTCTGCGACATCATGCACTCTGATGATATCGACCCCCTTGGCCTTCGCTTTAGCCGCCACTCCAAGAGTACCAGCAAGCCTGTCATCGGTGGATTCGCGACCCAGTAGATGAGCAAACATCGACTTACGACTCACTCCCCACATCAGAGACATCCTGTCGTCGGGAATCACGTCCCTGCCTGAAGATAGGAGTGATAGATTGTGCTCGAGAGCCTTACCGAAACCTATCCCCGGATCCCCAACAATTTTGTTCGGCGCGACTCCTAAATCTTCCAGTGCTGAAACCACCTCACCTAGAGAACTTCTCACATCATCGACCACATCTCGGTAGCTTGGAGCATCCTGCATGTTATCCGGAGTTCCCTGCATGTGCATCAAACAGACTGGACATCCTTGCTCTGCAATCAGACTGGTCATCTCTGGGTCGGACAGAGCAGATACGTCATTCACCATGTCAGCGCCCGCATCCAGTGCCTTGAGAGCTACAGCGGCTCTGCGAGTATCAATCGAGATGCAGGTTTCGGGCAGGGCTTCACGGACCGCACAGACAACAGGGACAACTCTTGCCAACTCATCAGCAGCAGTCACCGAAGCGGCCCCTGGGCGAGTCGATTCCCCTCCGATATCTATCCAATCAGCTCCTTCCTCGACCATCGCAACGGCTCTTGATACCGCAGAGACTGTTGAATTGACCCTAGAGGCTTCATGGAACGAGTCCGGAGTGAGGTTCAGAACCCCCATTATTCGTGGAAAACCGTCATTTCGGCGAATCAACATAGGTCGCCAGTCGGCCATATCAGTCACCCCATTCAACGCATGCTTTATGATGTGACGGAGAGGCAATCCCTCGATGGTGTTGGGAGATGACTCTCCAGATGAAGTCATTCAGGTTGTAGGTAACGCAGCCACCGTAGCGGAGGCGGACGACGCCACCTCGGCTTACAACATGGAGATGATGGAGTCGATAGTGCAGAGACTCAAGCCCGAGGATCGCCATCAAATTAGGGACATGATATCCGAGAGAGGGCGCACTTCAGGAGCTCTGGGAATAGCTTCGATTCTGTTCTGGTGGTTGGCAATCCACAACGGGGGCGAAACTCTTGGAGACTCCGATCTCCCGAACTCTATGATTGGCGACTTAGCTTTCTATAAACTCAGCCTTGTAGTCCCGGCACTGGCCCTTGTCGCTACCATACTTCTGACCATGGGCAAGGAGAAGGGCCAGTCTCTGCCTTCCAATGCTGGCGGAGTCTTAGCCGTACTAGTCGCATTCTTCATCCTCGAGCCCGTCGGAAGAGTCTTGTTGTTAGGAGATGTGGACATGGACGATGCGCTGGTCTCCTCAGGTAGACTGGCAATCCTCGCAGTGCTGATTCACCTCGCCACAAAGATGCAGGTGGACTCCATTCTGCTTGAATGGGTCCGCGGTTCGATGATGAGCATGGACATCGACGTCACTCCCGAGCAAGAGACACCAAGTGAGGGTCAGGCTGATGAGGCCCCGCCCCTCGTATGAGATCGATGACCGGGGAATTCAGGGTTTCAGTTCTCAGACTCGGTCACCGTAGAGAGCGTGACAAGCGAATCACATCCCACCTCGGATTGACAGCGCGGGCATTCGGGGCTGACGAAGTGATTCTAGCTGGCGAGGAGGATGATTCAGCCTTGGAGACATGGAATTCTGTTTCTGAGCGCTTCGGAGGTAGCCTTGTGTGCCGCTTCGAGCCCAAACCCATGAACTGGCTTAGAAACTTCGCGGATTCTGGCACCGTAATCCATCTGACGATGTACGGCGAGTCGTGGAGAGAGGTGGCCAACCAGATTCCGAAGGACAAGCCTGTCGTGATTGTAGTAGGAGGTACAAAGGTCCCCGCTGAGGTCTTCTCAATTGCCGATTATAACGTCTCAATCGGCAATCAACCACACTCCGAAGTAGCTGCGTTGGGAATCTTCATGGAATCCTGGCTAGGGCCTATCGAGGAGTCCACTGTGTTTTCTGGAGGGCAGATCGAAGTAATCCCCAGCGAACGCGGTAAGAAGGTCGTAAATCGAGAAGAACAATGACACATTTGTTCCTCAAATTCGCGAAAGCTATTCTCAATGATTAAGAGGGGCACTCAGGCACGATTGCTGATGTCGGGTACGGCACTGCCTCGGGGATTCGTCCCCGGCGCTGGCGTACCGGGAGTCAATGAGCCCCCATCCTTCACCGACGCGGCCGATCTTCTGATGGAGTCCGCCGAACATCAACAGCCAAGCGGTTCGCCCGGATTACTGCTGCTGGCAGATGGTACCAGCTACCGAGGTAGTCTGTTTGGCTCAGAGCGAATCGCTCAGGGAGAGTTGGTCTTCACCACAGGAATGTGCGGCTATCAGGAGAGTCTAACTGACCCCTCTTTCGCCGGTCAGGTGCTCACTTTCACATGGCCACTACTCGGAAACTACGGTATCCTTCCGGGTATATCAGAGTCAGCTGGAGTCCACCCCAGAGGGGTGGTCTGCAGGCAGTTGATGAGAATCCCGGACCACCGAGATTCGGTAGGCAGCGTGCACGACTTCCTTGCAGCCCACGGAGTACCGGGAATCGAGGGAGTCGACACCAGAGCGCTGACTCGCAGAGTCAGGGAACACGGAACCGTGCTGTGCGTTTTCGGACCTGAGGATATGGCTGAAGAGATGCGCAAGATTCTCTCCGAGATGAGTCCCCCTGACGAAGACGATCTCGTGGCTTCTGTATCTCGCGATGATGCTGTGTTACTCAACCCGGGAGCGACTGACAGTGAGGGTGATCCGCTGCCCAGACTTGCGGCTCTGGACTGCGGCATCAAGTACAACATACTACGCGAGTTGTGCCAGCGCTTCGAAGTGGTCTGGTGCCCTGCGTCCTTGACCTTCGAACAGATTATCTCAGACTGGGAGCCAGACGCCCTGTTCGCTTCCAACGGACCCGGCGACCCCGCCCATACAGGAGACGCGACTGTTGCTCGCGAGTCACTCGCTGCAGCCGTGCGTTCAGACATGCCTGTGATGGGAATCTGTTTAGGTCACCAACTGATGGGGTTGGCAGCAGGGTTGCGCACCTACAAGCTGCGCTATGGTCATAGGGGAGCCAACCAGCCTGTGGTTGATCTAAAGACAGGCAGGGTGCATATCACAAGTCAGAATCACGGCTTTGCAGTCGAGGGCCCCGACAAGGGTATGCTAGCCCCTCATCCAACTGGTGCATGTTCAGAGACTGGCGACAACATTCTGGAGGCCGACTTCACGGTTCGGCACATCAATGCCAACGACCGCACTGTAGAGGGCTTGGACCTAGTGGGCAAACCTGCTTTCACAATCCAATTCCATCCTGAGGCTTGCCCAGGCCCACACGACGCATCACCTCTGTTTGACCGCTTCTCACAGATGGTAGCAGAGCACCTAGCTGGGAGGCAGAGGGCCGTCGCTAGGAGAGGTGATGGCTATGCCTAGAAGGGATGATATCAGCAAAGTTGTAATTCTCGGTAGCGGACCAATCAGAATAGGTCAGGCAGCAGAATTTGACTTCTCCGGCTCGCAGGCCTGCAGGGCTCTGCGGGCCGATGATTACGAAGTCGTACTCATCAACTCCAATCCAGCCACCATCCAGAATGACCCAGAGATGGCAGACCGCATCTACATCGAGCCACTGCTCCCCGAGGTTGTCAAGCGCATCATGGAAATTGAGAAGCCTGACGCGCTGCTAGCAGGAATGGGAGGCCAGACCGCACTCAACATAGCCGCAGCCTTGGCCCACGACGGATCCCTCGACGAGCTAGGTGTCGAGCTAATCGGCTGCAACCTAGCAGCAATCGACGAGGCAGAGGACCGAGACCTGTTCAAGAAGGTCTGCGAGGAGATCGACCTACCCGTGTGCAAGGCAATTGCCTGCGACTCGATAGAGCAAGTCCTAGATTCGGTGGACAAACTCGGAGGCTTCCCTCTTCTTATCAGGCCGGCTTTCACTCTGGGTGGCTTGGGAGGCGGAACTGCACACAACACAGGCGAGCTGGTCGAGATAGCGAGCCAAGGAATTCTGCACTCTGCAATCGGACAGGTTCTGATTGAGGAGAGTATCCTTGGATGGCAGGAGCATGAGTACGAAGTGATGCGTGACAGCGCTGACAACTCGATTATTGTGTGTACTATGGAGAATCTGGACCCGATGGGAGTCCATACTGGAGAATCGGTCGTCGTCGCACCTCAGCAGACGCTGTCCGACCGTGATCATCAGATGCTTAGGGATGCGGCTCTCAAACTCATCAGAAGGCTCAACATCAAGGGCGGGTGCAATGTCCAGTTCGCTGTCGAACAGTCAACCGGCGAGTACCGCGTAATCGAGGTCAATCCCAGAGTTTCGCGCTCCTCGGCACTTGCATCCAAGGCGACCGGTTATCCGATTGCCAGAATGGCCGCTCTAATCGCAGTCGGCTACACCCTCGATGAGCTTCCAAACCCCATCACAGGAGAGGGCACCACAGCAGCATTCGAACCTACTCTGGACTACTGCGTGGTCAAGATACCACGCTGGCCCTTCGACAAGTTCCGCACCGCAGATCGCACCATTGGAACCTCGATGAAGTCAACAGGCGAGGTGATGGCCATAGGCCGCTGCTTTGAGGAAGCCTTCCTCAAGGCATGGGCCAGTCTGGAGTACGGACAGCCTCACCCAAGGCCTCTGACAATGGCAGACGCGTCTGGAGGTGAGTCGATGGACGAACGAGCCTTTGAACCGCTACCCGAGGCCTTACTCGAAGACTGGCTCAGGATTCCCTCAGACAGGCGAATGGCGGCCCTTTTTGAGGCCTTCCGCAGAGGTTACTCAATAGAGGATGTGAGGGATATGTCAGGTGGTGTAACCAGATGGTTCCTGCACCGATTTGAGAACATGGCAGCAATCGAGACCGAAATTAGGGCAGCGGGCGAGATTGGTCTGTCTGCCCCCGAGATTCCTGATTCAGAGATGAGATTGTGGAAGGGTGCCGGCTTCACTGACCTGCACATCGCTGACGCCTTGGCAGGGTTCCCTGAGTCAGGATACAAGCTGCTCCCCGAAGGCTCGGACGAGTTCGCAGTCACTTACAGGCGCCACGAATTGGGCATTCACCCTGTGTTCCGAATGGTTGACTCCTGTGCGGCAGAGTTCGCCGCAGTCACTCCTTACTACTATGCTACCTATGAGGGAGGCTCTGGACCCGTCGGTGTAGACTACGTCCCCGGATTGGACGAGTCACTCAAGCAGAGAATCGTTGTGATAGGCTCCGGCCCGATTCGGATAGGGCAGGGGATAGAGTTCGACTACGGCTGCGTACACGCCGTGGGTGCGATTCGCGATCTAGGGCACGAGGCCATCATAATCAATAATAATCCCGAGACGGTTTCCACCGACTTCGACACCAGTGACCGTCTCTACTTTGATCCCCTCACGCTTGAATTCGTCTCCGAGATACTCCTCAGAGAGAGGGCACACGGAATTCTGCTGCAGTTCGGCGGGCAGACGGCCATCAATCTCGCACTACCTCTGGCCGGAAACATGCCGCACCTCTCCACATTAGGTCTGCATCTGGTGATGGAAGGAACATCTCCCGATGCAGTTGACGAGGCCAGTGACAGGGAGAGGTTTGAGGCCTTCGCTGCACGCAACGGCCTGAGGATGCCACGTGGCTCCACAGCGACTACTCCCGAGGAAGTCAGGAGGGCTGTGCATGAGATTGGATATCCAGTCCTGATTCGCCCGTCCTACGTCTTAGGGGGCCGTGGAATGGAGATCCTATCTACGGACAAGCAGCTCGATGCGTACATGGATGAGGCGTATCTGGCCCCCGACCGTCCACTGTTGATTGATGAGTATCTGGGGAACGCCATCGAACTAGACGTCGATGCTGTTTGCGATGGTGATGAGGTACTGGTCGGTGCGATTATGGAACACCTCGAGGAAGCAGGTATTCACTCTGGCGACTCGACCTGCTTCATCCCGCCTCAGAACATCGCTGAGAATATACTCGCAGAAGTCGAGGACTGGACCAAGCGCATTGGCATTGAGTTGGGAATCAGGGGCTGCTTCAATATCCAGTACGCAATCCGTGAGGAAGTACTGTACGTGCTCGAGGTGAACCCTCGCGGCTCTCGCACCTTCCCATTCGTGGCCAAGGCCACTGGAGTTCCCCTGGCAAGGATTGCAGCTAGACTTGCAATAGGCGATAAGTTAGCTGACCTCGATGTCCCACTGCCTCAGACTGATGCAGTTTGCGTCAAGGCACCTGTGTTCCCGTTCATCAAACTCCGAGGACTCGACCCCGCACCAGGTCCCGAGATGAAGTCTACTGGAGAGGTTATGGGGTCGCACGCGAGGGCATCAGCAGCTTATCTGAAGGCAAGGCTCGCAACTGAGCTACCCGTACCGGTAGAGGGCGGTGTATACATCACCGTCAAGGATGCCGACAAACTAGCCATCATCGAAGAGGCCCGCAGGCTACAGAATATCGGATTCACCCTTTACGCAACCCGTGGCACAGCACATGTCCTGAGAGATGTAGGGGGGCTCGATGTTCAAACCTGCTACAGGATTGCCGAGCGCCGCAGTCCAGACGCACTAGATCTGATGCGACAGGGCAAAATCCACCTCATCATCAACACGCCACGCTCGACTGGAGGCGCAGTTCTCGATGGTAACATGATGCGCAGACTGGCAGTCGAGCTAAACATCCCATTCGTGACCACTATGGCCGGAGCTCACATGGAGGTCGAGGCAATAAACGAGGCGATGAAGGGCATGCCTGAGCCAAGGCTCCTTGAGATAGGATCACTATGAGTCTCCTGTGTTCTAATGCGCCCTTGAGTCCCATTTACCGACAGTCCAAGAATCAGAAATTATTTTTCTTTTATTGGAATCTTTCCAAAGATTGGAATATTTACAAAGTATTATGTAGGCTATCCCCTTTCGATAGCCCATGGTAACCGACGATGAATGGGCTGCCGCGATGCGCATGCGTTCTTCTGGGAACACACTCAAGAAAATTTCTGCTGAACTAAATATTCCCATTAGCACACTTTCTTACCACTTCAAGAAAATGAGAGATTCCGGACTGCATAACTCCTCCATTGATATGATCAATGTTGTTTCATTTAAGCCCAAAGAAACGGTTATTTCATTCACCCCTCATGATTTCGAGAATCATCGAATCAACCACACCTTGTACTCCACCGGAATGGACATCTACGAAATGAGACAGGGGGTAATCCACCATACCAAATTACCAGAAACCCCACTATTCAATTTCAACCGCACAAGCTACAATAAAGACGGAAAATTGATGATGGTTCATGAGGGAGTGAGGAGGATATTCAAAGGAAGCGACTATCCTAGAATCGCCTACATCATCAAAGACAACCCAGGTTGGAACGATCTGCTGACTCAAACATGGCATCTAAACATCATTCTGCATCCGGAATTCCATGTGGAAAAATCTTCTCTTTCACCCATCCGTAGGTTCGGTGATAAGTATTCAAAGGAGCTTGGAAGACTACGTGGCAACCCAGAGATTGAGTTATTATTTCATGAAATTTGGGAGGATAAGTACATCTCTTCTGTCGAGGAGATGTTTCCAGACATGCCAAAGCTGATGCTACCGGATAAAGAGGGAGAGGCACTTTGGGGCCTAAGTGATAGATTTGCTGACACCTCCAGGAAAGAGAAGGTGGCCCGTAAACGGTATCGATTTGATACCAAGAATGCAGTAGACCTACTAATCTACATGATTGAAAACTCATTGACACCGAATAAAATTCTCTCTGCCTACAAGGAGAAGTCGAAGGACGTTAAGGCCTTCTTCGTGATTGACAAGAAGCGGAGCAAGTACCCAGAATTCCTCGCCCGTATTTTGGGGCACCAAGGGGCCAAAGAGGAGGATTTTGATTTGGCCTTGGAGGTAGGGTGCACGGACCCCGATTTGCTAAGGGAATTACGGGAATATGGCGCACCAGACATACCCTCTTTGTACCTAATCAAAGATCTAGGCTTCACAAATTGGAGTTCCTTTGAGGAGTGCTGCACTCTTGGCAAGGAGATCTTCAATGCTTGCAAAAGTCAGTTCCCTACTAGGAATGTACCACACGGACATCAGAGCCGCGTGGTTGGAGGCGAGCTTGAGTTCGTAACTAAGACAAGCTTCATGATGAATTATACAATCCAGACGGGCTACAAGGAAGATGAAGCCGGAAGGGAGACCGAGACTTCTTCTGACGGATCTGTGAAAGTTTGGAAGAGAAAGTCGCCCAGATTCAAACACATCGTCGATGTGAAGAAAAAGAGATCCTTCGTTAAGGAGTCATTATTGCCAGTATTGCGCGAAATTGATGTGAGTCACATTGCAATAGGGGTGAAGCTCGGCGTCGAAGACTGGAAGAAGTTCTCCAAGAAAGTCCGTACTCATGAGCTATTTGGGGATGACATAAACGAGGAGATAATGCAAACCAAGGACCCGATACTCGACATTACCGTTTTCAGGGATCTTTCCGACCCAAAGAAGAGGAAGACGAGAATCAATTCAAAGATCATCAATGCAGTGAAGCGCAGGGACATGGAGGATGTTGTCACGGCTGCATGGACAAGATTCGAATCCCATTCGAAGTCACTATGGGAGAAGGAGTTGGACTATCCTCTGCCGAAGAATGGTAGTTTCCTTGTGAAACTGACAGAGGAAATGAGGAAAATTATGGACTTTGACGAGAAGATGATGCAGAATCTGACCACTGCCAGACAAATCAGGAGCGACCTGTCACATGGGGATGAGCCACGGGAGAAGATCAAGGTAATACATGTCCGTGCAGTGTTGAATGCCACAGAGAAGATCATAGTCAGATTGGGGAAGTAAGGACTACCCTATACTTCTCTGATTAGCGACAGGAGATGCTCACTTTCCATCTCAGCCATCAACGAGGATGCCTTGGGGCCGTGATTTTTGCCAAGAATAATCCAATACAGAGCCACATATGCCTCTCTGCCTATGATCCCAATCTCTGTTGCAACAGACCCGATACAATCGCCAATCGCCTTCTCGGTCCACTCGCAATCCTTGAGCGAATCACCTAATGCGGACAGGAATTGCCTGTGCTCGCCAGTCAGATTGGTACGCAAGTCTTCGCTAACCTCTGTCTGCACTTCGACCCTCGCAGCATCTGGGAAGTGTGGACCGTCCACCCAGTTCCGCATCCGGTGCAATCTGCCAGCAAGAGATGCCCCAGGATCTCCATCCAAGTGCCCTGACTTACGAAGGGAATCCCAGACGTCCTCGTCACTCGACTTGATTTGCGCAAGCATGGATAGGTGACGGAATGATACCCCTGCAATAGAGTCAGCAGGGTCCTCTCCTCTCTCGGTCTGACTTAGTCTCAGTGCGCCCAATTGAGTGTCCCGTGCGACCTGCTGGCGTCGCG
>JBJLJN010000005.1:0-35412 GCA_045559735.1 Candidatus Thalassarchaeum sp.
CACCAGCAGCGTTCAGGTCAGCAATCGCCTCTGCAGCCGCGAAGGTGAAGGGCGGTGCGAACTGAGATATTGGTCCGCTGATTGGGTTCAGGAATCCGATCTTGATCGAAGTATCGACGGGCGCCTGGAACATCGGGTTGTCCGTTCCCATGTAGTGAGCTGCGATCTCGTCAACAATGGCGTCAGCCATGTCAGCGTCGAAGCCTTCCACGTTACCGTCTCCGTCGTAGGACTCAAACGGAGGGTAGAACGGGTCAGTGCACAGCTTCAGATCACCAGACTCGAGGGCACCTGTTAGGGTACTGCCCTCAGTAGGGGTTGGGTATGCTGTAGCAGTGTCAGCCGTTGTGTCATCAGCAAGAGTCACAGCTCCGTCGAACCAAGCGCCATAAATGGCGTCGTATTCTCCAGAAGCGACGACAGCGCCGATAGCGACGTCCAGAGCAGCTTGAAGCTCTCCGGAGTCCTCACGGATGGCTAGACCGAAGTTCTCATCCGAGAAAGTGACCATTAGGTCGCCCTCTAGAGATAGAACAGGTGCGTCTCCCATGGCGTAATCCACGTCGCCGTTATTCAACGCGGCGATAACTGACGGGAAGTCCTCGAAGGCGCTGACCGTAGCTGCGGCTAGATTCTCGGCAGCGTACAGGTCTGAGGTTGTCCCAGACTGTAGCCCGATAGTCGTGCCCGCCATGTTCAGGTCGCCAACGGCAGAGATAGCTGCGGCACCGGAGCCACCGATTACACCCTGGCTACTTGTGTAGTAGGCCCTGGTGAAGTCGACGACTTGGTCGCGCTCGTCCGTCTTCGTCATCGCCGAGATGATAGCGTCGCACATCTCGCCGGCATTCAGGTTGGGGATAATGGGGTCCCATCCAGACTCAACCCACACAGGGTTGACGTCTGGAGCAGCGGTCAGAGACCATTCGGGCTCTGGCTCGGGCTCATCATCATCTCCCCCTAGGCAACCGGCGAACGCAGCCGCTAGCATACTCAGGGTAAGCATCATTGCAATTATTTTCTTGTTTTCCATAACGTATTCACGTTCCAGTGGCGGCGCGACGATGTGTAGTAGTTATAGAGATTCGGTAAAATTACCGTAGGTAAACCGATTGGGTGATGAAAAACCCCTAAATTTGCTTGTTTTAGAGCATTTACAGTATTAAATATTGATAATTTTGATAGTGAGAATCATTGAGTGGGTGCTTCTCCGGTTGTCATGGGCGGCGAGCCGATGGACTACGCCTCCAGTGGCGTCGACATCGATGCCGAGGGAAGAGCGATTTCAAGTCTGATTGATGCGCTTGGTGGCTCGGTTAGGAAGGCGGGTCAGAAGGGCGCGCCAGTTCCCCTTCCCGGTGGCTTCGGAGGAATCGTTGAATTTGGAGATTCTAGGCTCGTTCTGGCGACTGATGGAGTGGGTTCAAAACTTCAGCTGGCGAGTCAGTCCGGTTGGATGGGAGGAGTGGGGATCGACTGCATCGCGATGAATGTGAATGACCTAATCTGTGTAGGAGCTGAACCGATTGCATTCGTCGACTACATCGCGGTTCCAAAGACCGACCCGGAGGTGCACTCGGAACTGGGTCATTCTCTTGCAGAGGGTTGTCGTCAGTCCAGAGTCACCTTGGCCGGTGGTGAGACTGCCACTCTGCCCGGGATTGTGACTGAGCTTGACCTGTCGGGAACTGCTCTCGGATGGTTCCCAGAAGGGGGAGAGATTACCGGCGAGAGATTAGAGTCTGGGGATGCTCTGATTGGCCTTCCCAGCAGCGGAATCCACTCGAACGGTTTCACACTGGTGAGGGCTGTCCTTGAGAGGTCGGGGCTCTCTTTGGCAGATACTGTACCCTTCGAGGCAGATGGTGACAGGATAGTCAGATGGACAGGGGGTGAAGTGACTCTCGGTGAAGTAATGCTAAACCCCACGATGATTTACGTCGACCCGGTAATTGACCTAGTGCTTGCCTGCAGAGATGGCAACGGCCCATGCGCGCCCGAGGACATCAAAGCCATCGCCCACATCACTGGTGGGGGTCTGTCCAATCTGCTAAGACTGCACGATGCTCTCGGATGGCATATCGACGATCCGTTGCCGGTGCATCCTGAGTTCTCTTGGATAGCCGAGGTAGGTTCGGTAAACAGCAGGGAGATGCACCGGACATTCAACATGGGGATGGGGATGGTAGTGGCGGTGTCTCACGATGTTTTGGATGATGTCGCAGAGTGGCTCTCGGAAAGGTTGCCGGGCACCCGCAGAGTGGGATCTGTTACCAACTCTGGAAAGGTAACACATGCAGATTCGAGCGTCGTCTTTGAGCACTACTGAGCGATTCTTCAGTAGTCAACGCCTTGTGCGATAGTGCTCTCCGGCCAGCATGGATGCAAACAAGCCTGAGGGTTGGCCGGGCGTACTGCATCGAGAGGGGCGCACGCTGTGCAGGCTGCCCCGCGAGCCTAGCGAATCGGAACTAGGACCGGCGACCAAGGGTCAGGGGGCGGTGTTCCACAATCCCGCAGTCGCGGGTAGTAGGACTCGGAGTGTGCTTCTTCTCCAGCATTGCATCGAGGTCGGACTTCTCGGAGATGGGCCAATCTATGCTCTGGATGGGCTGTCTGCCTCCGGGCTCAGAGCTAGGAGATGGTTGAATGAGTTGCCCGCAGATAGTGCGAGTCGGATCAGAGCGACGATGATTGACATGGATCCAGAGGCTCTAGAATGGGCCATGCGCTGCCACGAGGAGTTTTTGCCAGAACATGGCGAAGGTGAGTTGCTCCCCCACCTAGGTGATCTGCGCAAGAGTGTGTTGGAGCACGGCAGACACTGGGTCGACATCGATCCGTATGGATCTCCCCTTCCCTTCCTAGATACTGCAGTTCAGTCACTGGCTAGAAGGGGAGTTCTGGAAGTCAGTGCGACTGACAGTGCTGCCCTCACTGGTTCCTCGAAAAATGCATTATTGCGACGCTATGGGGCTCGCGTGAAGACTGATGGTTTGGCTCATGACTCCGGACTGAGGGTCCTGCTTGCTAACATAGCGAGGACTGCTGCTAGGCACGATCGTTTTGTGACGCCCTTGCTCTCAGTCTGGGATTCCCATCATCTGAGGGTATCGGCTCTGGTGAATAGGGGTGTGGAGGGTGCCAACCGGGTCGAGGAATCTCTGGGTTGGAGAGTTGCAAGCCCGACTGAATCCGAAGTTGCAGCTTCAATCACAGCGGGGCTGCATCCAGACACATCCCTGGAGATGGAGGCTCTTCCCATGCACTGCTTCCTGCCTCTCAATCATCCGATTGACCGTACTGACAAGCGCATATCAGGCCCGCTGTGGACGGGGGCGCTAGGTGATGCTGCGGCGATGGGGTCGATTAGTGATGAAAGAGCCATGGAGTTGTGCTGCCCTGAATATGAGAAGGGGGATGTCGTAGAATGGTCAGAACGCGAGTTTGAGAGTGAGCGTCGTAGGGTCCTCAGGAGTGTCAGGCACATCTCAGACGAAGCAGGAGTGATTGATGCCCCTCATCTGATACTGGTAGATGACCTAGCCAGTTGGCTTGGTTCAGGCTCACCGGTCAGTCCCAGTATGATGGTTGAGAACCTGAGGGAAGATGGACACAGAGCAGCAGTTTCGAGGTATGGTAAGCCTGCTTTCAGGACAGATGCGGCTTGGTTCGCGATCGTCTCGGCCGCTAATGATAGGTGAAGGCATGGATGAGGTTCGTGAAAAGTTACTCTGTATGTCAGAGGCGGCTGCGGAGGCGGGGGTCCCGTTGGCATGGTTCGAGGAGTTGTACTCTACAGCTGACCGGGATGATGAATGGATTCCATGGTCGGATGGTCGCCCGAATCCACTGGTTGTTGAATGGGCAGTAGAACAACGGAACCTAGGTCGTGCCTTGGTTGTAGGCTGCGGTCTGGGCGAAGATGCTGCCTTCCTGGATCAGTGCGGATGGGAAGTTACAGCATTCGACATTTCACCTACAGCAGTCGAATGGGCAAAGGAGTTGTTTAGCGATTCCAAGGTTGAGTGGCTCAAGGCTGATCTGCTTGAACTACCAGATGAGTGGGGCGCCTCTTTCGACTTGGTTCTGGAGGTCCACATCCTACAAGCTATACCTGAGTCTGTTCGCTTGCAAGCTTCTCCGGCGCTCGCACCCCTAGTCCGAGAGGGTGGGCATCTAGTGTGTATTGGCAGGTACCAGACTGATGATGAGATCGTGGAAGGTCCTCCTTGGCCTCTGTCAAGGTCGTTCATCGAATCTGTCGGTGAGAGTCTCAAATTACAAGGTCTCGATGTACGCTCGTTACCCGACGATGAACCGGATGTATCTCGGTTCAGAGCCGTATGGAGAGCATAGGCCTAGCCGCCTATGTAAGACATCTCTACCCGAGGTAGGACCGAAGTCTCAAGGGAGCGAATCTCACTGTACCTGTCCTCCCGTCTTGACCAGATTGCAGCTATCGCTTCAGACAGCGTATGCCCATTGCCCTCATTGTTGACTATGGCTCTCAGATCATGGCCCCCTGAGGCAAAAAGACAGGTATGCAGCCTACCATCGGCTGATAGCCGAGCGCGGACACAGTCACCGCAGAATGGTTCGCTAACTGAGGAGATAAAACCAATCTCCCCGGAACCATCGGAATGAGCCCAGCGTCTGGCTACGTCGCTTGGGTTGGCCGGGTCGACGGGAGTGAGGTCAAATCTATTCTGGAGGAATTCTAGGATATCAGCAGATGAGACTACTTGGGTCAGTTGCCAGCCGTTGGTTCTTCCCACGTCCATGTACTCGATGAAGCGTACCGTAACTCCTGTCCCTCTGAACCGCTCCACCAAGGGTATCACTTGGTCCTCGTTCACGCCTTTCTGAATCACGCAGTTAACCTTCACCGGTGAGAGTCCTGCGATCACTGCAGCCTCAATCCCATCCAGAACAGTCTCTACGGGGATACTGCTGTCGGTCATCTGGGCGTGGGTCTTGGGATCCAGTGCGTCGAGACTAATCGTGACTCTGTCAAGCCCCGCTTCAGCGAGCCTCTTAGCTTGACCGGAAAGTAGTGATGCATTGGTAGTAAGAGCGACCTCCACGCCACTGGCCTTCAAATTTGAGATTAACTCTTCCAGATTGGGTCTCAGAAGCGGCTCACCTCCGGTGATTCTGACCTTCTCCAGACCCAAGGGCTTGCAGGCATCCACCACTTTCTGTATTTCTTCGAACGACAGGTAGGCTCTACGTGGGAGGAAAGCGTGCTCTTCTCCGAAGCGCTCTCGGGGCATACAGTACCTGCATCTGAAGTTGCACCTGTCGGTGACTGAGATCCTCAAGTCCCTCAGTGGGCGGCCCAGAGTGTCCAATACTGGATCGGTCACGCTCTCGCGTGGCAAGCATCGATGATGAGGCTTGCCTGCGCTCGGACAGGTTGAATAGAGGGAATGCTCACGAGACGATGAGAGAAATGCTGAACATCACTGAGAAGGCCCAAGAGATGCTAGGCCAGTTCGCCGAATCGGCGGAGGAGGGAGTTGAGTTGATTCTCAGGGTCGAGATTGTCGGCAGGGGTCCTAAGGGATTTCAGTACGACCTCCAGTTCGTCGGGCGCGAGGACGGTAAAGAGGACGACATCGAGTTGGACGTGGATGGTATGCCAGTCCTTGTGGCAGCGAGGAGTGGTCAGTATCTCGAGGGGACTACTCTCGACTACAAGGAGACCCTGATGGGAGGGGGATTTAGTTTCGAAAACCCCAACCCACTCTGGGTGGATGAATTGTCGAAGGCAGTTGCCGAAATCATCGGCAGTGAGGTGAATCCAGTCGTTGCCTCGCACGGCGGTCATGTCGACCTAATCGGAGTGGATGATGGTAAGGCAATTATCGCCTTCGGCGGCGGATGTCAGGGCTGCGGAATGGTGGATGTAACCCTCAAACAGGGCGTCGAGGTGATGATCAAGGACAATGTTCCAGGCATCTCAGAGGTAATCGACGCTACCGACCATGCTGCGGGAACCAACCCTTTCTACTAATCAGAAGACCATTGGCACGTCGTCTTCGTCGTCATCGGAATCAGGCGCGGGCAGAGCCATCGATTGGGCTCTCTCAAACGCCTCCCTGACTCTTTCCTCTATGTTCCGCGCGTCATCGAGAAGTCCTTGAACCGGGATTTCCTTGTCCATCAACTCGCTGAGTCCTTCGACGGCGATGAGTGCGGCTCTGGCGTCTGGATACATCGGATTACATTCAGCAAGAAGGGCTGTCACATCGAGCCCCCTACGCTCGCCCTCTGCAATCAGATATCCCGCGATTCCTGCGACGATGCCCTGCTGGATTTTCTGAATCCCAGCGTCATCAAGTTGGTCCCTGCTTGCGCTGGTCGATGCGACGCCCCACAGATCACTGTCCTCCTTGATTCCAAGGTCATTGCTCACAACCCCATCAATGACGATGAGTCTGTCGAATCCTCCCTTGGTGAACCACTCCATGACAGTCTCTCCGAAGTAGACATCGTTCTCGCTGGGGAACTGTATCTCAGAAGTGAACACACCTATCCCATCTCCCTGATACACCCTAACTGGATGCTTCGGCACCGAGTCATGAATCAGGGCGATTGCTGGGAACTTGGGGTGCATCACAGTCCCCATGGGTCTGAGTTCTAACTTCTGAATCAAGTGCGATGTAGCAATCACGCCAACTGAGCCTACAGTCGAGAATCCACAGATTGCTGTGCCACCGAGCCTGGAGGGGTCCGCGTCGGCGTGCAGGACAAGGGGGTAGGCCCCGCTCGTGTACTCCTCCATGGGGTTGCCCCCCAATCGGGGATTATTGAAACCCACGACAGGGGAGTTCGCTAATCATAGTGATTCGTACTTGACTGCGTTAAGGAATGTAGCGACAAATTAACACTGATGAAGCGTTGCGGGTCCTGTGAGCGAGACTGGGAGTAGTGGAGTTGGGCGAATCTACATCAAAGCAGGCAGTGAGGAGATAGACCTCTCTGGCTCGGCAAGAGAGGTCAGTGATGCCTGGCTCAACATCACCAAGCAGGATACTTGGCAATCCACCCTGTCAAGGATAAGAGTGGCCCGGCAGGAGGCGATTGACCGAGCCACGGAGATGGCGGTCAAGTCTGGGATTCCAGAGAGGGGGTCTGCCTTCAGTCGGCTGCTTGACACTTGCGGGGTAGACAAGAAGTCGGATGTCATCCTAGCTGCCATACACTATCTGAGATCTGTAGAGAAGGAAGGGGACACACCTCCAAGAGAAGTCCGGAAGCTCATTGCCCAGAGCGGGAAATGGGGTGATGAAGAGGTCGAGAAGTGGAATCTCTCTCTCTACATCAATAGGATGTTGGATGGTTCTTCCGCACTCCTGGAGTATCCTGAGGGCAAGGCTCGCAAGAATCGTTTCGTAGTATTGACCGATGGTGGTGTCGACCATCTCGAAAACATGTCTCTGTGAGGAGTTACATGACGAAGGATCTGTCCTACACCTCTCACGTGGGCAGGGACCTCAGAGAGGCTGATCTCTCTGATACCGACTTGCGGCGGGCCATATTAGACGGCGCGGACCTTGAGGGAGCCAATCTGTCCGGAAGTGATTTGCGAGGTGCATCTCTCAAGCGTACGAACCTGAAGAAGGCGGCTTTGGACCGAGCTGATCTTCGAGGTGCTCGGATGATTAAGGCGAATCTGGGACTTTCCAACCTGCGGGGCGCTCGACTAGACGGCGCTGATATGAGGGGAATCAGGGGCAAGTATGCAGTCTGGAGGGACGCCAACTGGTGGGATGCTACGCTCGATGATTCCTTGCGCAATTCATTATCGAAGAAATGGCCGCAGAAGTAGTCACTCGGGGGCGAGCTTGGCCAACCCCTCTCTCATCCAGTCCGGTACAGTCATCTTGGTCTGAACCTCCCTCATGTCGGTGCACACGGTGACTTGGTCGGAGGTCCAGCACAGCACACCGTCTTGGTTTCGGAATTCGTACCTCCAGGTAATCGAGGTGTTTCCTACCTTAGGCACCGTTAATGTGCATTGGATGGTGTCTCCATAAGCGACGGGGTGAAGGAATTGAGTATCGCTGTGGACCAGCGGGAAGGCTATCATGTGCTCAGACAGAATAGTGTTGTAGTGCATGCCACACGAGTACTCCCACGACTCCTCATAGAACCGGTGTGCCAAATCCCAGAAACGCGGATAGTAGACTATCTTGGCCAAATCGACCATCGGGAAGTCCACACGCCTCTCTGCGACGAAAGCCATGGTTCCTCCCGGTCTGCTCCAGTTGAAGGCTGTTATGGCGGACCCACCGCGATTCGAACACGGGTTTCCAGCTCCGGAGGCTAGAGTGATATCCAGACTACACTATGGGTCCTTGAGGAAACAGGGATGGTCTGTGTAATTGAATCGGACGGCTTACTGTGCCCTCACATGAGATAGTATCCATTCCATAGCAACTGGATCTGTGTAGATATTGAACCACCCACCATGCTCTCCATCGACCACAGTTTCAAAGATGATATCTGCCCCTAAATCAGTCAGATTCTCTGCCATCTGTGCCGCCATTTCGTAGGACGATGTGCTATCTGCTGTACCGTGGCTCATCCATATCGGGAGGTGGGCGACATCCTCAGCTAGAGGGAGGTAAGAGTAGGGCTCGTGGTGAGGCGTGAGAGGCATAATCGCTGCGAAGTAATCCGGTAGCGCTGCAGCCACAATGAAGGTGCCTCGTCCACCCATACTCAATCCGGTTAGGTAGATCCTATCAACATCTACATTGAGATTTGACTTTACGTCCTCAAGAACATCCAGTGCTTTCTTCGGATCCCAGTCTGACTCAAGTTTAGACGGTCGGACGATGATGTATTTGTCATCCTCCGGCATGTGGAAATTATTGGTTAGCATATTGTTGAAGAATACAGAGTCGAGAAGTTGCCCATGAAGAAACAAGAATACAGGATATGCATTACTGGAATTGTACCCCACTGGTACCTTAACTGAATAGGTATATCCGCACATCCAAACTAATCTCTCATCCACTTCAACATCAGATTCGCCGTCATACTCGATGGAAGTGTAAGAAACGTCTGTGAAGCCTTCGATTGCCAGCCACTGACCAATCTGTATCTCCGACCATTCTGTTGGGTTGCTGGTTGGGTTCATTCCCTCGGTCGCCGTTATATTGCAAGGAGGGATGTAAGTCGGTCCGGGTTCCTGCTCTTCTTCTGGGGTCTCTTCTTCTGTGAAAGAGCACTGCCGAGTTTGATTATCCCAAGTTCCTCCTCTTTCCTCGCAATTCTGTTGGGTAATCTCGGACTCCTCTGATAATTCTTCATCCACAGAGCAATAGAATTCGCCTTCTCGATCTGGGGCTTCAAGCCATGAGCCCCCCCGATCCTCGCAATCTTCTTGCGTGATTTGTACTGATTCATCGCCTTGATCTCGATCATGTTCCTCCAAATTGGGCTCTGATGTCACGTCTTCTAACCGATCTACAGGATCTTCACTAACGCAGCCTGTGAGAGCAGCTGAGAAAAGGAGGAGAATCGCGAACGCAGCTCCTCGCATAGACTTGACTTCGAATATTCAGTTATCTAGTCTCGTATGCCTTTGGTGGGGTTTGTTGAATGGCGGACCCACCGCGATTCGAACACGGGTTACAAGCTCCGCAAGCTCATGTGATATCCAGGCTACACTATGGGTCCAGCGCGTTTTCGACCAGCGACTTCTGTATAACCCCGACGGTGAGGCAAATCACATCGATAGGGGGAGGACTGTCTTCCAGCGTGGCTCGGCGAGCTTCTTGGCATTGGGTGCAATCCTCGTGTTCTTGGTCTTGTGAGTAAGCACCCCGTGCATACCTTCGACGGAGAACTTGACGCGCAACTCGAGTAGTCGGTCGCGCTCGGCGGTGTTCAACTGCTCCGAGTCGAGGTCGATGGATGTTGTAGACTCACTTTCTCCCTCGTTGTGAAGGCTCAGGGTACTTCCATCGATTGCTACCCTAGGTGAGAAATCGTAATCCTTGGGGTCGTTCATCCGGACCTCAGCATCGACGATGAGCCTGCCTCTAATCGAGACCTTGGTTATCTCGATGGACCTGACCATGCATCGGCATCGGAGTCGAGTTCAAAGCCCTTCGCACGCTAAGAGGAAGAGTCTCAGACTCCTACCTCACTGACTCTGGGAATCATAATCACGAATTCGACGACCAGTTCCCAATCGTTGCCTTGGTCCGGGTCGACGTCGTCCACAGGCAGATCAGGGTCGCACTCGTCTGCAGTAATCATCCAGTACCAAGTGCCCTGACCGAATCGCTCACCCGGCTCGTTCAGCAATGCCTCGACCAATCCTTCGGACGAGTCGGCAGTTACTGTGTAGTCGCTCTCGGGGATGGAGTTCATATCAGATCTGTCAATGCTGGCACTAGCGTTTTCGGTGAAGTTGTCATGAGTGGTTGACGCGAAGGTGCTCCAGCCAGTCTCAGGGACACTCAGGGAGACGGTGAAGTTGTCTTCAGGCCATGTGATTGGTAACAGATCCCTGGCTAGGGTCAGGGTCGCATTGACCTGAATGATTCTGGCTCCCTCTCCGGGATCATGGCTAAATTCGTAGCTCTGCCCCTGCTCTAAGTATCCTGACCACTTGAGTTCCAAGTGTTGCTCCTCCCAAACCACGATGAAAGTCCTCGAAATCACCATCAGACTCCATGTCTGAGTACTCATCGCTCCCTTGTCATCGATTACTGAGACTGAACCGGTCCTGTTCCCAGAGCTCTCATAGACGAGATCCACGAACGAGGATGAAGAGTCTGCATCGTTTGTCTTGTCCCCATCTGAATCTGAGTCCACGCCATAATCGAAGTCCCACAGGAACTCGATTGCTGCTCCCTCAGGATCGGTCGAGGAACTGGCATCGAGCCTTGCTGACTCCCCTGCTCTGACATACGTAGGCATCTCGAGGACGATGGTTGGAGGCGAATTGACGAACACGCTGACTGAGGTCCTGTCTACCTCTCCGTTATCGTTGACCACGGTGACCTCGACCTCGTATGTCCCGGCAGCCTCAAAGGTATGGCTGACGATTCCTTGCTGGGTTGTCCTGCTCTCACCATCCCCAAAGTCCCACCTGAACTCATCTATGTATGTAGGATCAGGAGAGGATGATTCCCTCGCATCGAAGTTCACGGTCTCACCGATGTTAATATCTTGTAGATCCGCGCTGACTTTGGCATTAGGAGTAGTCGAACTGAGCCCTGAGCAGCCAACTAGGCTGGCCGAGAGCATCATCAGTACCAGTGCGACTGGTAAGAACCTCCGACCAGATGCCATGTCCGACCTCCCCAACTGCTCCCTCATAGGGCTGTTGCAGGACAGAGCAGTCCTCCCATGATTACGATAGTTCATGGACGGTGACGGTGAAGAGGGGGGTATGTCAGGCGCCATTCTAGCCGGTCATCGAGTTCTTGGATTCGACCTTGAGACCACCGGGTTCGACCACAGGAAGGACAAGATTGTCCAGTACGCCCTCGTGGGCAGTGACATAGATGGTAGTCACATCAATCTCCAATCTATAGTTGATCCAAGAATCAAGATCCCTCCCGAGACTACCCGAGTGCATGGCATAACCAACGATGATGTCAGGGGAATGGGGGAGTTCTCTATGCATGTGGACGAGATTGGGTCGATGGTAGATGACTCGATAATAGTGGGGCACAATGTTCTACAGTTCGACTGGCGCTTCCTTGAGGTCGAGTGCATGCGGGCAGGAGTGGAGACCCCCATACCTAGGGGAATCATCGATACATTGGTTCTGGCTCGCAGACTGCAGATCTCCGGCAGGCACACTCTAGGCCACCTGTGCGCAAGGTTCGGCATTGAGATGAGTAGGAGTCATCAGGCGGATGCGGATGCCGGAGCTACTCTCTTACTGCTGTGGAGAATGATGCAGGCATATCCAGATAGTTTCTCAGGTAGTATCGATGATCTACTGGACTCATTCAGTGATTGATTCCAAGAGTGGTGTCCACGGCAGGACCTCGCACCAATCACCCAAGTGGACTATCTTGCCGTCCACCCTCGCACTGCCGAGGAAGATTGGTCCCTCGTATCCTGACTCAATCAGTTCCTGCATTTGAGTAAGGGCTTGGTCTCGCAATATAGCTCCGAATCTGTGGTCAGAAGCGGCTAACTCACCATCGTCGCCCACAGGAGGCATGCGCTGGAACAATGCTGCTCCAGATTCCGGGTCGAACCTGATGGTGCTGACAACCTCGTCTCTGAACATGGCTCCGGGAGGGAGTAATCCATCCCTTCGAGCAACCCACCAGGAAGGACACCAGGCCTTCCATTCGCAAAAACCGCACTGCATCTCACCGGGTGTCGACTCCAGAGGAGTCGGGGATGGCCTCATACCTTCCCAAGCCTCGAGGGCGTCGGCCAGCACCGAAGGACCCTCGGCACGGTGAATCGTCTGATTGGAGGAGTACCAGCCCTCAGCGTGTACAGGGGGGTGATCTGGGTTGTTTTCCTTCAGAAGGTCACGATAGAACCTCAGTTGACGGCTGACTTTCTCGTTCAGCTTCTGCTTTGGTGGATTACCAGTCTTCAAATCAGCGACAATCCAGCCCTTGGAAATCCCGTTCTCATCGATATCAGCAACTAGGAGATCGAGTCTACCCATGAGTCTGCCATCCTCAGATTTGAGGGTGCCCTCATTGGCGAGTACTATGCTCTGTACGCTCCTCCATTGCTCCACGGTGACCTCGGAGAGCGCGACTTTGCCGATGCTGGACTTGGAGAATAGTATATTCAGGGCCCCTACAAGACCATCGTGAGCCTTGGTAATCATCTCGTCCTTCCACCGGGGATGACGCGGTGTGGCTAGAAATGTGTCCCTCTCTGCTATCCAGTGCCTGTCCAACACCGCCTTCGCGGTTGGGGGAAGCCAACCCGTTTCGTCGTCATCTTTCAAAGATAGATCTAGGTTGCACAGGTCCTCGACGGAGTTGTGTACAGCAGTTCCCATGGCAGCGGGCATACTGGCCTTCCTAGGCAACCGCTGTCGGGATAGCCAGTACTTCCGAGGGCAATCTTCGTAGCGACTCCACGAGGACGGAGACAATTGGTGAGCTCTGAAACCCTCGTCCATTCGTCCACCCCTAAGGTGGCACCGAGAGTGACAACGATTAACACCATCGTCTAACCATTCAGATTCATGGTAGAGGGCCCCAAGGTGGAAGTCGATGATGGATTGAATGCCAGCGGCGCTCTAGTTGTCAGTTGCTTCCCTTCTATTGGTTTCGTCAGCAGCATAGTGGCACACTACCTAGTAGACAAGTTGGATCTGGAGTTGGTAGGGGGTGTCAGGCATCCGAAATTGCCTCCGGTCTGCCTGGTGCAGGATGGTAAGCCTCTGCCACCGATGAGATTCTACTCTGGGGAGCCGGTTTGCAACATGGAGAGATGTGACAAGGTCATCCTCATAGCTTCGGAAATCCAAGTGATGCCGGAGTTAAGTCTTCCATTGGCTGACACCCTTCTCGACTGGTGCACTGAAGGAGGGGTTGGGGCCACTCTCCTGATTGACTCGTATGCGCAAGGAATAGGTCAGCAGCATTCCATCTTCGATGATGATCAAACTAATGAGACGATTCTGGGAATAGGCTCAACGGACGTTTCACACAAGACTCTTGAGGGCTTGGGTGTCCCTCTATTGAAGCAAGGAGTGGTTGGCGGTATTACTGGAGTTATGATGGGAGAGAGTCGGCGCAGGGGGATCGATGTGATGGCCATTCTAGCCGAGTCTGACGGTTCGATTGGTGGAGGTCTTCCCGATGCTAGGGCAGCAGCACGAATCATAGAGTACTTGGACGATTTAATTCCTGCCGTGCATCTTGATCCTGAGCCTCTTCTTGAGGAGGCTCAGAGGATAGAAGGAGAGATTCGAGAGATGATGGCTGTGCACCTCAATCCACCAGCCGATAATAGCGACTCGCTGGGCTCAATGTACGGCTAGAAGTCACCAAGGGTGCTCTGCCTCTCTGAAGGCGGCTCAAGGCCAATCATCTCTGAGAGTTCGATCTCATCTAGAACTTGTACATCCATTCTTTTGGCTTTTTCAAACTTGGAGCCGGCAGAATTACCGGCAACGAGGAAATCCAGTTTACCTGAGACGGCAGAAACGACTTTTCCACCCATCGACTTGATTGAAAGTGCAATCTCCTTCCTAGGTCTAGAGAGAGTTCCTGTGATGCAGAAAGTCTGCCCCTCCAGAGGACCCGTGATAGTGTCTGCAACCTCATCCGAGATGTCCAATTCGCCACTGAGCGCTGATACAATATCTATGCGGACAGCTATACCCTCTAGCAGAAGTCTGGCCACAGTCTCGCCGACACCCTCTATTGAGACGAGTCGTGAGATTGACTCATTGTGCTTCAGTGGGTTTCCTTCCTCGTCTCGGCGAGGTTTCTCGTCCATCCCATTCACCAGTTTGAGCAGGTTCTCAAGACTGCTGATCTCGGAGGCTATTGAGCTCGCTATCTCAGGCCCTATCCTCGGCATTCCTAGAGCCGTGAGGAAAGTGCTGAGGGACATGCTTCGGCTTGATTCGAGTTCGTCAAACACGTTGCCGGCGGATCTCTCGGCCATCCTCTCGAGTCCAGCTATGTCTTCCAAGGACAGGTTGTAGAGATCTGCTAGTGAGGTGACCAATCCAGTAGAGCAGAGTTGCTCTGCTAGTTTCTCACCAATGCCGTCCATCTCAAGATGGCGGCACCAGTACAAGATGGTACGCTCCAGACGAGAGGGGCAATTGAGATCCATGCAGCGGATGAATGCCCCCTCCTCGACTAGGGTGGAGGAGCATCTTGGGCATTGTGTCGGGATGACAATCTGGGCTCGAGCAGGAAGAGGTTCTTCGAACGGGGTTCCATCAGCGTGCTTCCGGCCTCTCAGGTCGGACTCTTGAGCCGTTCCCAGTACATCGGTAATCTTCGGGATGACATCTCCTCTTCTGACCACTCTGACTCGGTCACCTAGCATGATTCCCAGTCTCTCGACCTCTCCCTTGTTGTGCAATGTTGTACTCTCTACGGTGACTCCAGATACGGTTACAGGAGCCACCTTAGACACTGGAGTTACGTTGCCAGTCCTGCCGGTCTGCCACTCCACATCCATCAGGACGCTGATGGCCTCCTCGGGTGGGAACTTCCACGCTAGGGCCCAACGAGGGTGATGCGCGGTCATCCCGAGCAGTTCTCTCTTGCTAAGACGGTCCAGTTTGATTACTATCCCGTCTATCTCCCAGTCGGCATTGTTCCTGCCCTCAGTCCACCTGTCTACAACTGACATAATTTGGGCAGTTGCGGCTTGAAAGTCGGTTCCTCCAACTACCTCGTTACCTGCGACCTCTATTCCAATCTCCTGCAACCACGTGATTGATTCGGAGTCGAACTCGAATGCTGGGGAATCAGGACTGTCGGGGTGTTTGGAATCTCCTTCCGGGAACTCGGCACCGTATGCTAGGAACATCAAATCCTCGGCTCTGCCCTTACCGGCCTCGGCATGCTTCTGCCTGAGTGAGCCGGCGGCGAGGTTTCTAGGATTAGGGGCGATATCGGAATAGCTGTGCTTGAATGTCTCTAGCGGCATCACGACCTCGCCTCTGACGTGGCAATCCCCGTCCCATCCCAGCGATTCAGGGATGTTTGGGATCCTGCGGGCATTCGCAGTAACATCCTCGCCCCTAGTGCCGCTACCACGAGTGGCTGCCCTGACCAATCTTCCTCTGCGGTACTCCAGCGATAGTGCGGACCCATCCAACTTTGGCTGGCAGACGAATCTCCTGCCTTGGGCGGTAGTCTCCACTACGAAGTGATTGACTTCGCCTTCTGAGTTCGACTTGTCAAGGCTGAGCATTGGAAACAGGTGCTCCACCTTGATGGAGCCTGGAGGGGGGTCTGAGCCTACCTTCTGTAGTTGAGGATGATTGGGAGATAGAGTCTTGAGCTCGTCCCAGAGAGCGTCGAACTCAGCATCTGAAATCTCGGACCTAGCTTCGTTGTAATACAGGTGAGAATGCCGGGAAACCTGCTGTGCGAGCCAATCGACCAGCGCGTGCTCGGTGACTCCGCTCGGACGCTCCGCAGCCATGATGCTCCAAGTCGTGCAGATGCCTTCAACCTGCGGATAGGAGCCCTACGGGCTCCTTTATTCCAATCTCCGAGGGAGATGGTGGGCCTGCCAGGATTTGAACCTGGGTCGCGCGACCCCCAGCCGCGAAGTATAGGCCAAACTAACCTACAGGCCCTTGGGCTCTCAAAGCGAGGGGGGAATTAGTCAAAGCCCTGTCGGACGCTCAAAGCTCTCTAGCGATGCTGAAGGGAGCGATCTCGTCCACTAGATCGACATGGCCGATGAACATCCTCCGGCAGCAGTATCTCTCCATTCCAAGATCGTCTAGAGTCTTATCGGAGTCTCCGCCAGCCTCTACGGCCTCCTTATACTGCTCGTAGACGTTAGCGATTACCTTTCCACAACTCCAACATCTAACTGGTATAAGCATGTAATCACCTGTACGACTTCTGCCACTTCTTGCGAGCACCGCGCCCCATTTGATGCTTGGGTTCCTTCCTTCGCGGGTCGTTCACTAGCAGGCTGCGGTCGAATCTGATATATTCGTCACGGAGTTCCTCGTCATCACCCTCAGCACCGCCATTCCATTTCACGAGGCCACGTGCGATTGCTGTGCGAATCGCATCGACTTGTCCCATCTGGCCGCCGCCTTGGACATCAACCACTACATCGGCGTCGGCCAGACGGTTCATCGCCTCAGCGATTTGAACCGGTTCAAGGGCCTTGCGCCTAGCCAGTTCGGGCTCCATGATATGAATGGGTTTGCTGTTCACTCTGACGCGCCCCTTACCCTTGCGGACGGAGGCACGAGCGATTGCTGTCTTGCGCTTACCGCTGGTGTTTACCGAAATCTTGCGCTTGGACTTGCGTGGCATGCTCACTCACTCCTCCATCGGGTTGCATCGGCACCCAGTGATGAGCTTATCTCGCCTAAACGGACGAACTTGAGGGGAAGAGGTCGCTCGATCGAATCGGTATCGCCCCATGCGTGATCCTCAGGAAGATCTTCCTCAGAGATATTTGTGGGCCGGCCAATCAGTACTCTCAAATCCCGCAGAGCTCCTCTACCGCTGCTGTTCTTCTGGTAAGGAAGCATGCCGCGGACGGTTCTCTTGAGAATCTGGTCGGGCATGCGGGGGAAGAATGGTCCCTTCCTGGGGTGGTTGAGCTTGTACTTCTTATCGTATCTGGAAAGAACTTGGGTCCTATGTCCAGAGACAATCGCGTGCTCGGCGTTGTAGATAATGACCCTCTGCTCGCGCCCATCCTTGCGAGCTGAAATCAGCTGCTTGGCTACCTGGCTGGCAAGGCGGCCGAGAATCTTGTCTCTGGCGTCGTAAACCAGTGTTCCAGCCTCAGCCAAGTATCCTCACCCCCTTTCCTTTAGGGTTCTCTTTCATCAGTTCACGGATGGTCATGACTCGGCCTCCGGCTTCTTCTATTTTTGAGCGGGCTCCTTCACTAACACTGTATGCGGCGACGCTCGGCTTACCAGAGACCTCTCCGCTGCCCAGAAGCTTGCCTGGGACAAGGACGGTGTCCTCGTCGGCGGCGTGTCTTGACAGTCGGCTCAGGTTCGGTTCTGCCCAATTGCTGCGGCTTCTCTCAAGCCTAGCAGCTACATCTCGCCACAGTGCCGAACCGGATGACCTGCTCTGATCCTTCAAGTCGCCAATCAGGCTGACTAAGGATTGGTTAGTCTTTCTCGTGTTCTTACTCATATGACTCCCTCGACGTTCTCGGGTAGCGCCGCCACCTAAGTTGCTGTTATGAATGCTGCGGGACGCCCCAAAGGGGCGATGGGTTGCGCTGTTGCGCTACCATCCCCTCAATTGGGCGCAAATCAGATTCGGAAACCGTCGTTCTGGTTGTCCTCATCAGTTCCTGCTAGTCTGGTTTCCCCCTCGGAGTCCACGAACTGTCCTGCCTTGGTAACTGTGCCATAGAGGCCAGATTCATTGCCGGATGTCCTGCTGAGCATTGAATCTCCCAGAGCGCCAGTCAAGTGGTTGACTATCGACTGGAGGGTGGCAATGGCTCGGTCACGCTGGTCAGCACCAATCTCGTGGTCTGAGTAACGAGCTTCTTCGAAGAGAGAAAAGAACTCGTCCAAGTCCTCAGGCGGAGCGATTCCACCTAACATGGAGTTGATGGCCTCCTCAAACTCTCTGGTGGTCTCGTAGACTTTCTTCATGGCGCCTCTGCTCCTGAAGAAGCGTACTAGGTCCTTGTAGCAGTTGAAGATGGTCTGAATGTAGTCGTTCGATGCTTTCAGTGACATCAACGAGTCTGTCAGTATTCCTCGAATTACCTCGATGCGTCGGCGCTCAGCATAGTTTCGATACATGATTGCGCCTATTAGCAGGGTGAAAGCCAAAGCAACCAGCAGCACGACCGTGACTCGGGCAGTGAAGAAGCTGGTCTGCTCCTTTATCGGTTCCTCGCCGAGGAAGATGGTGGGGGTGCTGTTCAGGAACTCCTCGACGAAGAACTGAGTATCGAGGAAGTGTACCAGCACTTTCCATCTCCCCTCAATGGCACAGGGTGCGGATGCGGTAGAGCCGCATTCAAGTTCGCCGGGGATGTTCTCTCCCCCATAAATGAATGAGAAATTCGCATTGCCCTGCTCATTTGTTATTGCATACTCCGGTGGGAAGCCTGTAACCCAGCCGCTGCCGTTCCAGTACTGAGAGGTGAACACCACAGTCTGACCCTCCACAGAGAGATCGAGACGGTCACGGAGTATTGTCACAGCGCCAGTTATCTCATCTCCAGACTGGTAACCCAAGGAGTTGGACCAGTGATCCTTGAGCAGAATGTCGACTCTGCTACGCACGAGTACCTCGACGTCCATGAAAGAGCCGTTTACAACTGGAGTGGTCTCGGCCCTGCATCCTCCAGGAAGTTCCTTATCTGGCTCATAGGCCACTCTGATAGTCCGGAATCCTTCCAGTTGATCTCCGTTGGGTTCTACTCCTCTGCGACTCGGGTTGTCCTCAGGGTCGCCTGAAAACCAGTCTATCTCTCCAGTTCCGTCAGTTGTGATGGCGGTGGCGATAGGCCGGGTGTTGGTCTCGGGATCGAGATAGATGTTCAGGCACTTGCCTCCGATTGGATTGCCGTTGGTCTGCGTGAGCATTGCCTCTAGGTGGAATGACTCCTTCAGGTACAGCACAGGGAACTGAGATCCATTTGCGAAGGAGTATGTGTCCACGTCAGTCCTGAATGGACCGACTTCCTGTACCAGCATTGTAGAATTGGAGAAAACCGGGAAAATCTTGGTCATGTTCGAAGGCTTGTATCTCCAGTTGTCCATGCTCTCATACGGATCATAGGAAACAGTGACCATGGCCTGACCAGCTTCGACTCCGGTGAGTGGACAAACTATCTCAAAGAAACCATTTCCGTCCGTCATACCTGGGATGCATACCTGGCTACCAATCTCCATGTTTAGCATCTGATACTCGACGCGAATTGGTCTGAATGAGAGATTCTCTCCCAACTCATCCAGCAGTTGCCCGGTAACTACCATCGGCTTATCTATCGGCTGGCCTGTGTTCTTGTCAATCTCAGAAGTGTAGACTATCTGGTCATCCACAGAGAGGCTGGTGCGTCCAATCAGGTAGAATCCTTCAGTGTTGAACTGCAGGACCTTGCGGAAGTGTTCACTATTGAGCTTCTGGGCGCAGGGGTCCCAAGCACCCGACGTGGCCAGCATCTCAGCATCAATTGGATCGCATCCCTCGTTAGGCAGGTTCTCGCCAAATCTCAAAATCACATTGACGGGTCCGAAGCCATCTGGCAGGAAAGAGTTCGGATCATCTCTAAGCAATTGTGGATCCAATGAGATGCCGTGATATATCGAGCCGGCACTTGGGCACTTGGTTTCCACAATCTGCCTGTGAGTGCGATCCTCGAAATCGGTTCCCTCGAAGATAATCAGGACCTCGCCTCCGTTCTCACCGCATCCATCCAAAGCCTGGCCCGAATCGAACAGAGTAGGATCGGGGGTCCTGTTATCATCGGTGATTTGAGCTGATATCTCCCAAGTATCACCGCTGCTCAAAGCCCCAGAGGTAGCGCTCTGTAAGGTTATGAGGGTCCGGGATACAACCCAGAGGTTGATCTCGGACGAACTAGATTGACGAATCGGGTCGCCTGGATACGAGTAACTCAGAGTGAAGTTACCCAGCTCATGCAGCTCATCGATAGTCAAGTTGACTGCGAATACCCCATTCTGATCGGTCACCACTACGCTGCTTGTGCCATCTGCCGACCACGAGTAGTTAACTGGGGCGTCTCGGACTGGTTGGTACGCATTGTCAATCAGTCTCGCCTCTATGCTGGCGTTCTGGCCTCGGTAGAGCCGCGGGACGTTGTTCAACTGGAAGTCGGTAGTTCCGATTACCGAGACGTTGACGTAAGCACCGGTTGGTGCTAGTACTGAAGTCTGGTTACCAGTGAAGTAGTAATTCGAGTTAGTGAAGTCGGCTCTGATACCGAATACACCAGCTGAGTACTGCGAGTACCAAGTCCAGTTGTAGTCGAATGTGGCTTTGCCATTGACCATCTGTGGGACACGGGCGAAACCAGTCTCCTGTGAGCCTGCGAAAACACCATTCCGATCAATATCGACTTGCAGTGCCATCGGATCGTATGGCCACGGTGTCATGGTGCGGTTCCACACTGTCCCAATCACCCGTAACTCCTCTCCTGTGAACATCTCTGGTACTATCTCACATCGAACTGGACTATCTGGGTCGAGAGGGTCAACTGGGCCGCACGGCGGTACGTCGAAGTCCCCACCGTTCTGCATGGCGATGAACCAGTGAGTCCCATTGGATGACAGGAATGGTCTGAGGGTGGCGGCCTGACCGGTCAGGCCTCCGGGCATGCCGTCCCAGAGAATCGAGTAGGGCTTGCCTAGGCTCGCTTCCGCGTAGGAGATTCCAGCATTGGCCAGAGAAGGAGCATGGAACAGTGCCCTCCAAGCACCGAATGATGACCCGGTGAACTGGGTGGAGTCCCAGAAGTAGACTGGACGGATGGAGGGTGTGATAATCTCGGCCTCGACATACATCCTGTGCATTGATCTGATTGCGAAGCTATCGGTATTGGAGCCCTCGAGATAAGGCCAAGGCCACTCGGCTCCCAAGTCAGGTCTGGAGTAGCCGATGAACGAGTAGTCCCCGATGGGTAGGCTGGTGTTGGTGTAGTTGTAGCGACCAACCACATTGTGGGTCTTGGAGAAGTTGTTCCAGACAATCTCCTCATATCCGCCCGGTACCTTCCCAGGCCCATTATCCATCGTGGAGTTCCATTGCACCTGCTTCCAGACGCCCTGAATTCCGGTGGATTGTACGAAAGTCAGGGAGATCCAACCACCCGGATCGGCGCGATAACCGTAGCTATAACCGTCGAACACGGTTGGATGAGTAGTGTTACCGAAAATTCCTCCACTGATAGTGAAGGATACGGGGGCATGGGATATACGATTGTTGAAAATGCCCCTCTCCCAATCTGCTGTGTAATGTATCTTGAAGTCCACGAACAGAGGTTGCTCGTCGCTACGGAAGTAGGTCCAAGCTACGTAGTCTATGGTGGTGTTCGCACGGATCTCAACCGGTACCGGTACTGTTGTTGAACCGTCATGTACGAACATCTCAGTGACCTCCGCATAGACGACGTAAGTGGTATTGTCGCCCACATGAATGTCCTCAGGGAAGAGAAACTGTCCAACGATGAAGTCCCCATTCTCGTCGGTCAGGACATCGATAGTCTCTATGGCCGAGGTACCATTCATGGTCCATTCGATATGGACCTGAACAGGAAGATTAGGGGCGGGCATAAACACTCCTTGAACGGGGTCCAACCAATTCACGGTTCCGTTGAACTTGGCTGGGAACTTGCTATCCAGCCACAGAATAGGTGGAACGGTCATTGAAATCCTAGTGGGTATCTTATCGTCCTCGTCAGCGATGCAATCGTTATCGTGATCCCAATCGCTCGATTCGGCTCCGTTAGTGCAATTGTCAGATGTCCAACCCTCCTCCAAGTGATCCCAGTCCAAATCAGTCCTGTTATCTGAATCATCGTCTTGATCGATGGCGTCGGGGCCGCTGTTGGGATCCGATGGATTTGCAATACCTGTACCGTTACCGAAATCGTCGTGATCCCATGGGTTTGTGCTCTCGGAGTCGAATCTCGAAGGCCATAGCATGACCTCGTCCTCGTCCTTCATCCCATCCGCGTCGTCATCAAGATCGATATCATCCCTCAGGCCATCGTTGTCATGGTCCCAAGGAGTAATCCAAGGAGTGGAAGATGCCAGTTCGAGCGTGTTCACTATGCCATCTGCGTCCCAATCATTGTCTGCCCAATCCAGAATCCCATCGTTGTCATGGTCCCAAGGAGACTGTTCCTCGCCTATGAAGCAGAGTAGCTCTTGCTGGGAGTCGGGGACTCCATTGTTGTCATCGTCCGGGTCCTCACCATCAGGGACGCCATCGTTGTCATTGTCCACATCGTAATACTTTGGATGAAGAAGGCCATTACCTAGCACGCCCTTGTCCCAGACCGCTTGGAACCAGCCATCGTTGTCGGGGTCAGTGTCGGTGCCATCGTCATCGTTGTCCTCACAGTTAGTGCCAATGAAGAATGAGCCATCCGGCTCGGTGTTCGCGTCATCATCCCAATCATCGTTACTATCGACTTCAAAGTAATCCCAGATGCCGTCGTTGTCGTCGTCTACGTCCCAGTGATCATAGACAGAATCGAAGTCGTCGTCGAGATCGGCCGTGTCATTGAACATGCATTGTGGATTCATATTGCCCGGAATCGGGGCGCCGCAGTCGTCATCAGGGTCAACATCGTTGTTTAGAAGGTCAGCGACCTCGTCAGGGAACATGTTTGCATTGCCGTCTGAGTTCCATTGGAACAGGCCGTTGTTCACACCAACGTAGGCAATCCATAAGTCACGGTTGTCCTTAATCTGGTTGTAAGTGACGGCGGCACTAGGGCCTACATCCTGATTGCCGAAGAAGTCGAACCAGAAGCAGTTCTTGTTGCAGGTCCATTGGCCCTGCGAGTTACTGCCGTTATACGGACCTTCGTCGAACTCAGCATCAGGTCTGGTGCTGTAAGGTGAAGTGTAGATGGTTTGCTGTGTCTGGGTAGCACCTTGTAGAGGATATCCGTACAGCCAGGCGTAAGCTAGGCCGCAGGCATGGTCGGCGAGTTGTCCAGCCAATACTGCCCAAATCAAAGTGGGCCCGCAAGTGCCGTCGTCGAAGGTCCCCCCCATCTTGATATCATCAACATCAAGAACTCCGTCATTGCCCTCATCTTGGTCCCACCAGTCGGGTAGGCCGTCGCCGTCTTGATCGGTGTCTATTCCATTAATCAGAGAGTCTCCATCGATGTCGACGTCGAAGTAGTTGCCACCATTGTAAGGGCTCCATTTATTGATGACGTACCAGTACATCTCCGGGACTCTGCCACTAGTTAAGCCGGTGGCGTCATTGACATAGCCGTTGTAATCTAAGACGAATCCGTTTTCCAAGGTAAATGGATTGAACATCCAAGTCTGGTTCCAGTAGAAATTGTGTGCAGTAGGGTTTGAGTATATATTTCCGTCATCCGTTCCATCAATTGGGTCGCCATCTCCGTGCGAATAGGACCAGCTGTTGAACGGATCTGTCTGATCTGAGTCGACTATTCCGCAATTGCCATCGTCCGGATCGTAGTAATCAGAGATGCCGTCGTTATCATCATCCCAGTCATTGTCATTGGATAGTCCATCACCATCGATATCGGTATCGAGGCTGTTTGGGCCGTCGTCTCTGAACAGCGAGCCGTTCAGTAAGTGGAGATCGTTGTCGTCATCGAGATCGCAGTTCTCGTCGATGTCCAACCAGTCAAGGATTCCGTCATTGTCGTCATCTACGTCCTCCCAGTTGTTGATTCCATCACCGTCCCAGTCATTGTTTCCAGTATACGACTTGCGCATGAGAACGCAGTTGTCATCGGAGTTAACCGGGTTGGGATTGGCAAGACTGGGGCAGTTCCAAGTATCGACTTCGGTGGAAGTGGAATTCATGAAAGGGTCTTCTTCGTTCTTCAGGCCGTCATCATCAAGATCGAAAGGTAGGTTGTTGGGATCCAATAACGATTCTACTAACGGGTTATCCGGAATTTCAGTGCCACCCATTTCAGGGTCCAACCAATCCCAAACTAGGTCGTAGTCCTGATCGATTGGTCGATACCTATCGTCATCAAGATCCCTATCGTAGTCAATTTCGCAATCAATGCCGGGAATTTCAATTGTAGCGGCATCTATTGGGTAATCGCCTTGTCCGTCTCCATTGGTATCTGTCTGAAGGCATGTATCGGGTATTCCATCGTTGTCATCATCAACATCATACATGTCCAACAAACCATCGTTGTCATCATCAGTATCGACTGAATCCGCACTCCCATCGTTGTCATTATCGGGGTCGATGAAATTAGGGATTCCATCCCCATCTAAATCCCCGTCGATTATCGAGGTAAAGGTTTGATTCCTAGGGTGCAATGCCTGTTCTCTCTCTACATAATCCACTCCACCGACGAAGCTGGAGTAATAGCCTAGAACCGGGCCTGTCGAGGCAATGTTAATTGTGCCAACATACGAGGCATTGCTCAAGGATTTATATCCATAAGAGCCGGCTGATATGTTTGTAAAAGTGAAACTGAAACTATCTCCTGGAAATAGGTTCTGATTGAATAAGCTGTTTGTTTCTGAGACTGTGTGCTGGATGTTGTCTAGATTAGTCCAAATGACTGTATCCCCAAGACTGATGTTCAGTATGTCTGGCAAGAATCCGGTGTTATCTATATCCACATTGAATGTTTTTGGCCCAGTAGACCACAGTCCGGATTCGCTCCATAGAGGAGCAGTTGTTCTGATGTCCCCAGTGATTGTGCTGTCCCACGGATGTTGATCGAGGATGTCAACTACTCCATCGTTGTCATCATCGTTATCGAAGTAGTCCTGTAATCCATCACCGTCGAAATCACACGGCCATTGGAACTGGTCAATGCGTGCATCGTTGTCGTCGTCCTCGTCATACGAATCGGGTCCGATGCCGTCGGTATCGTCATCGGTTATGCCATCATTGTCATGATCCATCGGGTTCTGGTCGACTCGGTAACCGGTGCCTACAGGCGTACCGGTCCAAGGGTGGACAGAGGAGGGGACTACGTATCTGTCGGCGCTGACGTTTCGTGGGTCAGCTCCTTGTGAGTAGTCTATGGGGCCCTCTAGGATTCCATCATTGTCGTCGTCCCAGTCGAACTCGTCAAGGACGCCGTCGTTGTCGTGGTCGAACGGGTCGGTCCCATAACATCCATCAAATCTCTCGATTAGGTCAACGATACCGTCGTTGTCATCGTCTAGGTCGTTGAGATCGTCGATTCCATCGTTGTCGTGGTCCTCAGTGTTGGTCTCCTCGAGGAAGAAACCGTATCTGGGGTCGAGTGCGAGTGCTGCGGGATCAGATACCCAACCGTACATCGCTGCTGGATCGTGATACATTGGGTCAGAGTAGGGGGTCTGGTAGTAGCTCAAAGCCGCAGCGGGTTGGGGGTGCCCCTCTCCAGCTACGGGCCCTGGGGCTTGATTCATCTCCTGGTATGCAGTCCTGTGAGCAACTGGCCCCCAGACTGATTCCTCGGGATCGTCCTGCTCAAATTTCTGCAAACTGTACATCTGCGAACTAAGCAGCATCAGTGCCACCAGCGCTATTGCAGAGTTCCTGCTCTTTCTCTGTTCCATTCTTGTCTCACTTCCTTTCATCTTTCGACCCCCCGAAGTGCCCCGTGAGATTTGAGCTGCTTATCAACAGAACCCCTTACGTGTGCGCGAGCGTATCATGAAGGTCTTGTCAGTATCATGTGCGTGCAGTACTTGTATCATCAATGTCAGCGAGTCAAGCAGGGCCACAATAGTCGAGAGTTGGTGTTGGGGTTAGCCTCTGTGATAGGGCTTACCATCGTGTATGGAAGCGGCACGATAAAGTTGCTCGAGAAGAACCACTGCAGCCAGTTCGTGCTGCATTGTCATGCGACTCAAGGACAAACCCCGATACGCTTGCCCCTGCTCTCCGAAGCCATCGGAAGGACCGATTACCAGATGAGTGTCAGAGCGTGATATTCTCCAAGACGAGTAACTCTCGGAGAAGGTGATGCTGTCCATCTCCTGCCCCGTCTCCATGAGTAAGATGATCTGGGAGTCGCCGGCCTGTCGGTCAATCTGTTTGAGATAGCCCGCTGCTGATGTCTTGTCGCTGTGCTCGATTAGACTGACTCCGTAAGTTGTGAGTCTGTTGGTGTAGTCTATGATGGCGGTCCTGAATGCAACGTTCTTCGAGGAGCCGTGAACATGCACCACCACTCTGCCCATAGGAGGTCCGAGGTGGTTTGCGACTTAGCGATTCGCAAAGCATCAAAAGAGGTGACTTGAGGGACTGATGAGAGCAATGGGATGGTGGCCGTTCAGACGCAAGCCGAAGGTTCTCGATGAGGAACCTCATCTGCGAGGTACCAGGATGTGGATTCAAGAGCTCAGAGAGATGTGCGAGCGTCACTACGACGACCATGAGTTGGGCCATCGAGCGGTATGCGACATCAGGGACGAGTGGTTGTCTGCTCGCAGTAAGGGAGAGGTCGAAGACGCACTATTCGAGGGACTGCAGCGTAGGGCTGAAAGACTCCTAGACTCAGAGGAAGGGCAGTGGCTGGCGTGTTTGGACGACGAGGATTTCTGGAATCCTGGTTGGAGAGAAGTTTCGGAGGAGGAGTGATTTGCTTTTCTGGATCTCTCTGTTCGCCATACTGGGTCTAATCGTCCATTACTACTCCCGGCATCAGCCATTCCCGGAGATTAGTGGCAGGTTCGCGTGGCTGCTGCTGATGCTAGCCGCTCTGCTGTGGCTCTCCAGTACCGCTCCAAGGGGCGTGAGTGAATGGATAGGTCCGGCCATGGCCACTACAGTTGGCGGGCTTGGCGTGATTTATGGCGTAATGCAGATGTCACTGACGGACAGAGACGTGGTCGTAGCCCCATTCAGTGGTATACTGCTATGTCTGGGGGCAATTGACCTGATGGTAGGTAGATGGGACGGAATGGGGCAGACGGAGCAGATTAGCTCATTCATTGTGGCGTCGATACTAGTTGCTCTGGAGCTTTATCTCGTCTTCCGCGGACTGGTGGTAGGCATCAAGGGCGTATCATGGTCCAAATCGGGTCTGAGGCAAATTCAGCGCGGGCTGATTTATGGCCCGAGGGGAGCGATTTCTCACTTCGAGAGATCTTGGGATATGGAAGATCCGTGGATTAATGCCATGAGTCATGCGGCGCTTGCTATGATTCACCGCCACAGTGGTGATTCCGAGTCCGAGAGAGAGCACCTGGCTGAGTTGGAGAGAATGGGTGGATGGGAGTCAGTAGACAGTTCTTGGACAGAAGCGATTGAGAAAGCATTGAGAAATATCCGCTCTAATGTATCGCGGCACGATTGATAGGAACGACCCGTTCCCGGGAGCATGGTGCGCATCAACAGAGTCCATACCGGAGTAGGTGACGGTGGTGAGACCCATATGCTGGATGGCAGCAAGGTCGGCAAGCAGCACCCCAGAGTGAGGCTCTACGGCACCATAGATGAGGTCAACTCGCAGATTGGGATGGTCCGGATGGAGTTGAATAGATTCCCCATTCCCGAGTCGAGAGAGAAGCAGCCTCGATGGGCTTATGCTCACTCATTGGCGGATGAAGCTCTGGGCAGGATCCAGCAGGAACTCTTCGATGTCGGGGCCGAATGCTCATGCCCACCAGATAGTTTGCCTGAGCAGATGTCTCTGATTAGTACTGCCGAGAGTGATCGACTGGTCCATGAGATGGATTCCTGGCTTGAGGACACCGAGCCGCTTGAGTCTTTTATCATGCCAACCGGCTCGCCACCTGTTGCGACCTTGCATATTGCTCGAACCGTTGCACGTAGAGCCGAGAGGCACGCCTGCTCTCTGCGAGAGACAGAGGGGGAAGGTTCGATTCGGGATGATGTCATAACCTATCTCAATCGGCTCTCCGACTGGCTCTTCGTGCTGTCTAGGTGGATTGCCCTAGTGACCGGTGAGAAGGAGGTTTTGTGGACTCCTCTGGGCAAGCGTCAGGAGTAATCAGACTGCTTTGCCCATCTGCTGCATGTGGCTTCTAGCGGAGCGGAGTAACTCCTTCTCCTGCTTGAAGGTTAGTTGGACCTCAGCCTCATCGAAATCCAGCCACATGTAGTTAGTATGTTCTTCAGAGAGGGTGACGTTGAGTTCTTCGGTCTCGGCTATGTACCAATACACCTGCTTCGGGATGTTTCTACCCCTCCTCATGAATGTGTACTGGGTGCGAGAGTTCCATTCATCATCTATGGTGACGTCTGCTATTCCTGTCTCTTCGGCTAACTCTCTGGAGGCTGTGATGTGGCGGTCACCATCACTATCTTCAACATGGCCCTTAGGGAAGCTCCAGTGCCCTTGGGGGTACTGGAGCAGTAGTACACTATCATAGTTGACTAGAACGAAGCCGCAGGAGGTTTCCATAGGTCTCCCACGGGGGTCATCCATATCTCAATTGCCTATACAGAGGACTGTATTGTATGTCGGAATCGAATCGCGGTGGGTCGAAAGCACAATGGGGGGATGGCGAGGGGTGGTGTTGGATGGATAGCGAGGCGTTATCGCTGGATATCCGAAGGATAGTCACTGACAGCGACCTCGATGGGGTTGTTACCGGGGCCATCCTGAGACGATGGTGGCCCGATGCTGAAGTCGTCTTCGGGCATCCAGGTGAACTGCGAGCAGGGCTGCTGGATGATTGGATAGACAGGCACACTGCGGTATGCGACTTGCCGAGACACCCGGAGTGTGGATTGAGCATAGACCACCACCAATCCAATGCTCCTGTGGGCGATGAGGATGGTGTGGTCTCAATCTGGAGAGAGGCTCCATCGGCTGCTCGGATCGCCTACGACTTACTGGTTGATGAGGTGGATCTCAGTGATATGGCTGACTTTCTGACTTGGGTCGACAAGTTGGATGGAGGAGGAGTGAGTCGTGAGGAGTACTTGTCGGACAACCCAGTAATATGGCTTGGTAGACTGATTGATGTCAAATCTGGACTGGCAATGCACATCCTCGAGTCATTGCAAGCAGGATTGACAGTGGGGGAGATTCTCTCTGGCGATTGGGTCTCTTCGGCCTTAGAGGAAAGAACGGAGAGGCAGGCCGAGTTGGATAGCGCAATCTCGCATAATATGCAGATTGTAGACAGGTTGGCAATAGTCAGGATGGAGGGCCTGGGAATGCGCTCAAACGGATATCGAATTACTGCAATCGCTGGGGACGGCTGTGATGCTTGTGTGGTGGTTCACGGAGACATAGGAGCGTCCTTTGGGGACGAGGATGTCTATCCAGTTTCAGCCTCGTTCTATACCAATTCGTTCCTTCATACGGAAGGTGGATTGTTCGACCTGACGAAGCTCGCAATCAGGTTCGATTCGGATGGTGGTGGACACGCAAATGCGTGTGGATGTCGAATTCAGCCTCTTCAAGACGGGGAGAGGGTAGAAAGACAGGTGGAGTTTGACGACATAGATAGGAATCTCGAGGCTTGGCTGCAGATGTGGTCCGAGCGCTAATCAGAGAATCTTGAGCAAATACAGGAATCCCAAGAATGCATGAATGATTACCAATAACAGCATCACATCGCTAATCTTTCCGTGCATCTGCTTGCTTCTGGCAAAGGACTCGCCGGACTCTCTCAGAATACGTGTGGCTCTTCCCTGCTTCCTGAGAAACAGCATTAGTAGCAGACCAAGGAATCCCACCCAACCATGGAAGTGATCGGGGATGATGTACTCGGTCAGTTCAGCCCCGTCAATCCTAGCTCTGGCAATCTGTGCTACGAATGCCAGACCGATGACTCCGACTGTCGCTCGCACCATCCACTCTCCGGTGTTCTCATGTTCTGCCAGAGACTGTTTCCTATCTTCGCCTGACAGCATCTTGCTCTGATCTCTCCATCTGCGTTGCCGGACGAACATCCAGACCAATGCCAAGGCCGCGATTGGATGCAGCAGTAGAACCGTCGTTCGCAGTGGGTCCACGCACACTGCTGGGGCTGAGTAGCCTTGAGTCCTCTCTCTAGCGCCTTGCATAGCAAGGCGATGTGTTGATGAATGGAAGAGCATCGCGAGGACCCACGAGTGGTAAGATGGAGGATTACCTTCTCGAGTGCATCGATTCGCTTGACAAGGTGGGAACCGACCCGCTGAGGCGTAAAAAGGCTGTACAAAGACCCAAGGCGTGGTCGCTGCTACCAAACGAATGGCGAGCTCTAGCACTATTGGCAGCTAGTAACGCCAGCATCGATGCCCCTAAGGCCGGAGTTAGAACTGGTCGCAGTCGAATCGGGAGAAGAGGTGGTCGGGGCAAAGTTCGTAGTATGGAAGATTGGCTTTCAAGCCCTTCCGAAGCACTGGCTTCTGAGTGGTCTTCCGCTTATCGGCTAGCTGTATTGCTTGTTCACCGAGGTAGAGAGGGGCCTGCCTGGAAGATGGATCTGGACTCTCAGCTGGAAATTCTGAGGAACGGGTGTGTTCCTGGAATCCACCCAGTCTGGGAGGCACTGGCGAAAGAGGCGCCCATATTGGCAGAATTAGGGAGATTTCCAGTTATTGAGGTCGAAGGACCAGATATAGACTCCAAGAGTTGGATTGAGTCTTCTCGCTTCGATCCTCTCGATACAGATCAAGTCAGAAACTGGCTGTCTCTCGATCTCCCATTCAAGACTAACTCTGAACAGGATCATGCTCTGCACAGCATCCGTAGAGATTTGGCTGACGGTAAACCTCGAGTGAGAATGTGGGTGCGTCTGATGAGGTCTTCACTACGAGGGTTGAGGGGGGAAGGGGCTCTGCTCGAGGGTCTGCTGCTAGCTGCAAGTTCGAGTGATGAGGCGATACACTCGCTCGAAGGTATCGAAGGAGGAGAATTGGGCGAGGTTGCAGAGCAGCAGGCGCACCTGATTAGAATTCGCTCTGGTGATATGACCAATTGGAGTGACTGCGCTTTCAGAGAAGGAGGGGACGGCCTCTCTGCAGCATTGAGGGTAGCTGCTTGGAGGGAGCCTAGACACCGCGGGATAGATTTGTCTGCTGATGACTTGTTGAAGGGTGTATCAGTTCTATCTGAGATTGATGAGGAATTGCCCATGCCAGTACGTTGGAACTTAGCGGACAAACTTGTCTCTGGGGGGAGGGTGGATGAGGCTGCTGCGATAGTAGCTGAAGCTGAGATTGAGGAGCCTGAGCATGTCTCAACCGCGCTCGCTCTGCTCTCCTCGACTGGCTCTGAAATGATGAGTCGGACAATTCTCTCCTCCATACCTGAGATGGCTGAAGAGGGAGTTCTGTCAATAATTAGTAGTGAAGGGATTTCAATCGGGGCTCGCGCCGCGGCCGCTAAGGAACTCAGCAGACGGGATCCAATTAGGCACACAGATTCGGTGCTCAATACATTCTTAGAGGCCGCAGATATAGATGGAATGCTGGCAGTGTTTGAGGGATCTCCCTCACTTGCCAAGGTGTACCCTCAGAGGGTTCTGCTTTGCTGGCACTTGTATTCCGAGGGTGATGTGTCAAGCAGGGACAGTCTCATTTCTTTGAGGAAGATCGCGTTATCCTCGATTGAGGATTCGTCCAAGGACTCACACCTGAGCGATACTTCGATTGCCTTAATCTCCCTGCTGGACGGTTTGGCTCAGGAGGTTGAGTCGATTCATGAGAAGCTTGACTCAGACGGCCTGAAATCACTGAACGAAGTCAGGAGAGCCCTTTCGGTAGAAGGTGACGGGGTGGTGCGTGAGAATCGTATCAATAGCCTGAGAGAATCAGTAAGGAAGGCCAGCCTATCGACTTTGGAAAGAAGGTTGTTTGAGGCCCTGATGGTATCTCTCCAATTAAACAGATCCGCGATGGATTTGCAAATAGGTACTGAGGAGAGAATAGGCGAAGCTATTCAATCGCTGGATAATCTCTCCTGGCATAATGGTGTGACGATGAAGACCGTGGGAACTACGACGGATCTAGTGGTCGAGTACAATATCGGTATCCCAGCACTAGAGGAGTGGTATCGGAAGCATGCGAAGGCATCTCCTGAGCTGCAAATCGTCAGAGCTGCGATACTGCGTGAGAAAGGAGATCGATTGAATGCGGCTAGGGCATACAAGGATGCTGCGGGGAAGCTGAGTGGTGATTTCGAGAAATCCTCACTGGTGATGCGTAAGGCATTGATTGAGTTCGCCCATTCCGCTGGATGGGGCGAGGCTGTCTCAATCATTGATTCGAACCCTGCTTTGGCAAGCACTGTGACGAGTCGATTCAAGTTGTATCTCAGAACTGGTGACCATCATGATGCCGGTAAGAGAAAACAGGCCAGTTCGGAACTGTTGGGGTTCGCAGCTGACCAACAGACACCAGTTGATGATTCTACAGAGTCGATTGCAGAGAGTAGGGAGTCTGTCCTAGAGAGCTTACTCAGGTACCCGGAAGAGCATGGCCTTCCATCAGAGCCTTTTGTGGGCAGAGTGAGGGCGGCTATGAAGGACCTTAGGTCAGTTGAGAGCAGTAGACAGAACGATGTAGAGAGAAGAGTACTGTACGAACTCAGAGGCAGGCGTGATCCTGGAGTGGTGGCGAAGTTCGCTAGGGATGTAGCAGAGGAGGATCCTCTAGGGGGATTGAGGATTCTTGAGAAGGCGATATACTCCGGTCTGCTAGAAGAGAGTCAGTCAGAGATACTGAGGAAGAGTCAGAGAGCTCTTTTCGCCAGTCATAGCAGCATCATCCCAGTCAAAGAGAGGAGGACGCTCAAAGGACTCTCTCTGAGACCTCTCATTATCATCGATACTAACATCCTGATTGAGGCTTTGAAAGACGATTTGCTGCGTGAACTCTCTGTGGACAATCTGGGCAGTCTAGATTGGACCGTCGAGAGGGCTTTCCACTGGATGCTCCGCAGGAGAGCAGGGGAAGGTAGAGTGGTTCTGCATGTCCCTTCTGCAGCTCGGGGAGAGTTCATGCATCGGGCTAGGAGTTCTGAATCTGTGCTCAAACTGTTCTCGGACATGTACATTGACAAGATGGTCTGGCATGATAGAATCGATGATGAGTTCCTAGAGAAGCGTGCTAGAGCCATTCTTTCCACCTTCAGCACATGGAGCAATGGTACTGATAGTGGAGAGTTGGTAGCTCTAGATGAGTTTCTGCTTAAGCATCGAGATGTTTTCATCCTAATAGACGAGCAGAAGAGAAATATTGGGGGGGCTCCAGCAAGGACTTCGATTAATGGAGAGACGATTTACCCTGAGAGAGGAGATCGGGACATTATGTCAGATGCAGCGAGAATAGCAGCAACCTGTCACTCAGATATTGGGAGTGTACTGGTTGCCACTAGAGACTCCGATTTTCGACTCGTATCGAGGGCTTTGGAAGAGGAGTTTGGATTCGGTGTAGTTGGTGATGCTCAGCAACTAAACGACAGGGTCCTGTGAAGTTTCAAACAGATGGGGCCACCTGTGTTTGATTCTCTTGAACAGTATTCTAGAAAATACCATTGAGCATAGAAGGAAGATGATGGATGTCCACCACGGCGCCTCTTCGCTAGTGGCTAGTAACCAAGTCACTACTAGAATGCCTGCACCGTAGAATGCCCTGAATATGGAGAAGATCAGGAATGTCCTGAAGACAGGATTGGAGAATATTCTCTGCATCAGTGGAGTTGGCTGACTAGACATACTAATCCGTCCGGTCTTTGAGACTCGGATTGTTGTTCAGAGACTTTCCCAATCGTCTCATAACCACAGTAGCAGACTCAATATTGCGCACGGTCTCAACACTCTTGCCTGCAGAGTAGAATTTCTTCTTCTTGGCCGTGTTCTTGCTCTTGCTCCTAGAGAGATATCTCAGACGGATGAATGAGTTTGCGTTCAGCATCATCCGGGCGGTGTGCTTGAACCGGCTATCTAGGAGTTTGCGCATCAACCATGAGTTCTCTTGCTTGAAGCCGGGGGACTTGATCACCGAGATTGGCACCCCAGTCAGGCGATTGGTCCAGGTTATGTCATCCTCCCGAGCATCGACTATGGCGTCTTTGTAGTCCTCTGGGGTGTTGCATTCTGTGGTGGCGATGAACCTCGTTCCCATCTGAACGCCGTCGTAGCCAATCTCCATGGCCTTGTTCAGTTCCACCTCACTGCCTATTCCTCCCGCACAAATCAACGGTAGACCCATGTCTGACAACTCCTCGTAAATCTCCTCCATTGACATCGGCCCGAGGTGCCCTCCGGCTCGGTCGTTGACGCATATCAGGCCGTCGACGCCGCACTCCTTCCCCTTCTCTGCCCACTTGCGATTGGTGACATCGTGGTAGACCACACCGCCGTAGGCGTGGACCTTCTCACACACCCAATCGGGCTTGCCCAGTGAAGTCACGAAGAAACGGATTCCTTCCTCGAGCGCGATGTCGATCCAGAGATTCATCTTCTCGAAGTACTTCTTGCTACCCTTCTCAATGAGGGCGTTGAACCCGATGGGTTTGTCTGTGAGGGTGCGCATTAGGCGTATCCCCTCGCGTAGATCGTGCCCGTGTACGTATGTCATCGAGACGGGTTGCATGATTGCCAAACCCCCTCCTTCGGCCGCTGCGGCAACTAACTCGGGGTTTGAACACGGGTACATCGCGCCGCAGATGATTGGGTACTCGACCCCCGCATCCTCCGTGAATCTGGTACCGAACAATCCGTCACCTTCTATCCATCACTAGGAAGTTCCACTTGAATACCCATTCGGATACAATATCTCCGGACGAGTCGGTTCCAGTTGATTTCATCTCGCACTCGACCGGTTCTCCGGTTGAGGAGCTCGATTCGATTGCTTCTCTAGCAGCGTTTACATCCTCACATGTGAATGAAATTCTACCCTTGGCTCTCTTCGTGAAGGTTGCATCAGTCCCGACAACGAACATCCTGAGTTTTTTCGGCATCGCTCTCGACATCGCGAAGGGAGCAGCACCGGTCGCCAGTTCAGCACCCATGCCCTGTACTGCCCAGTACATCGTCTTGAATGGGTTCTGAGAGCGCCAACCACCTGGTATCGACGTTACGCATGAGCTTTCGTCCAGTTGATCAATGCGCAGTCC
>JBJLJN010000006.1:0-34961 GCA_045559735.1 Candidatus Thalassarchaeum sp.
CAGATAGTGGATCATCGCACTCATGCAGGCCAACCAACTCGTATCCAGCATCACCTGCGAACTCGCGCATGCGTGCGGTGTATCCATCATAGTCGTTGGATGCGAATGGTACGAACAAAACACTCTGGCACTCAGCGAAGTTCTCGGACATCAGGACACTGTACACCTGCCTGCGCTCTTCGGTACCTATTCCTCCACTTCCCAACAACGCCTTCATTCATTCACCCCTAGTGCTGACTGGTCTTCTCTACCTCGGGTGGCACCATGAACACCAATGCTACGCCTGATCCCACTACAAGGAGTCCGCCAATCCAGTCAGCGGTACTGAGAGTCTCTCCAAATATGATGAATCCATAGAACACAGCAACAATCACTGTGAGATAAGAAAACGCGCTTACCCAGGCTGCGTTGGCCTTCTGGTAGGCCATTGTTATCCCGACCTGTCCTCCACCTGCGCCAATGCCGATTCCGACTAGGGCAGCTAGGGTCTTTGTGTCCAAGGAGAATAGATCCGGTGCGGCTTGCACTATGCTGCCTGCTACACTGGCGATCGCGAACCAGAAGACGACTGATGTGGGTGAGTCGGTTGTTCGAAGCTCTCGCACGTACATGTAAGCGAACGCAGCGAAGAAACCGGATCCCAATGCGAGCAGAGCGTCCGGGTCTACCTTGCCCAACTCAGGCGAGACGATGAGGACAATACCCGCAAAAGCGGTGATGACTAGTAGGGCCACTCCCGCTGAGACCTTCTCTGCGAGCACCTTTCCTGAGAGCAGTGCCACAAACAGCGGGGCAGTGTACTGCAAAGTCACTGCTTGACCAATAGGGATCCTCCCTAGGGCGGTAAAATAGAGGATCATGGCAGTCAAGCCGACTGCGCATCTCAGGAACATGGTCTTGCGGTTGTTGACTCTCAGACTGATTCCACGGCTGGCTGCAAAAGCGGCCACTGCGAAGGCTATTACCGACGAGCGGACCATGATGATCATCCAGACGTCAGCATGCACGCTCGTCCACTTGACGAGAGCGTTCATTGTACCGAAACAAAAACTGCCGAGAATCATCCAGAGTACGGCTGCCCTAGGGGCATCAGAGGAATTCAGCCGCTCCTGCATTCTACACTAGATTCCACCGGCGCTCTAACACAGTTGCCATGGCTTGGTAATCCTGACCACCCGGGCTGCGCGGCTCGTGCAGATGAATTGGGATGCCATGGCTTGGTGCCTCGGCGAGCTTGATGTTACGCCTGATGGCGGGCTCTACCACCAACTCCGGGAAGGCTTCCCTGACCTCACTCGCCACCTGCTGGTTGAGCAGGGTAGGAGCGTGCATCGTCAGAAGGACTCCGTCTACCCCGAGTCTCGGGTTGAGCAGTCCTCGAACTTCTCTGATTGTACCTGCCAGTAGGGCCAAGCCCTCGAGAGCAAAGTACTCGGTCTGTACAGGTATTAGTATGCCGTCACTGGCTACCAGTGCGTTGATTGTGACTATACCTAAGGTAGGTGGAGTGTCGATAATTATGATGTCGTAATGACTCATTAGAGGCTCGAGTGCTTCTGTCATTCTGTGCTCCCTGCCAAGTTGCCTCAGCATCTCTTGCTCAAGGCCGATTAGTGTCTTGTCGCCCACAATCATGTGGACTCCATCAACCGCTGTTGCATGTCTCGCCTGAACGGCGGATTCGGGATTCAGGATGAGGTCTCTTGTCGTCGCTCTGACCTTACTCTTGTCAACTCCCAAACCAGTAGCGCAATTGCCCTGCGAGTCTGAGTCCACGACGAGCACCTTGTGTCCTCGCAAAGCCAGTTGGGCTGCGATGTTGATTACTGTCGTCGTCTTACCGACTCCTCCCTTCTGGTTGATTACAGTCACAACTCTGGCCCGGCCTTCGGGAGTAGGTTGGGCTGCTGGCAGATCAAGGGGCCTGCGGACTCTTGCTGCACTAATCTCTTCGACTGCATCGAGAGGTGGGGCTATCTCGGCATCTTCGACCTCGGTGAACTCTGCATCGACAATCAGAGGTGCGCTGTTCACCTCAGGTAGATTGTCCTCATCTTTCGAGACCATACGAGCGCCTGCGGCGCTCGAGCGGCTGTTGAAGGTGACGCTCAATTCGGATGGTCACATTGCGATTAGGGGGCATCAGAGTGAAAGCGAGGTGTGGTACCAAGCCACCATCCTCGAGCTCTCTGCGTTCATGGCGAAACTGACTGTATGCTCCCTTCCCGATTCCTGCCAGGTTCGTGATCCTGCCACGTTGACTTGGCCATCGCCTGCATCTCCGACAAGCGAGTCCAAAACCTCGTTGGCCTCACTAACGCTCAGTCTGTATCCGTAACTGACCGACTCGTCCCACATGGCTGATGATGAGGACATGTGCTGTTCAAGGTCGGGATATCTTGACTCTGCGAGGACCCTCTGCTCCAGTTTCTCAAGGCTTAGAGTATCAGGGATTGCATCCCTACTCCAGACCGTGGTGCCCTCGTCGTAGTCATCTTGGTCGACGAGATTGCAGCCTGACTCTCGAGCACCCAGAATAATCCAACCAGCAGTATCATCATCTCGGACCCAAGAGAGGTTCCATTCGTCCATCATATAGGCAGCCTGCCAAACGTATCCACCTGTCTCGAGAGCTACTGCTGCATCCGTCGTGCTGTGGTTTGCCAGCAGACACTCAACTGCCGCCTCGAGATCGAAGTCTCTCTGGTCTGAGTTGTCCGGCATAGCGTAGCCCCACTGTGTCTGCCCTCCAGGCACTTCTTCACCGCTACCGGGGCTGCCAGCATACGACGAGCCCCATGGGGCGGTCTGCGAGCCTGAATTTGAGGCAGTCTCTGTGATAGTGGCTACGATGGTGATTCTGCCATCCGGCAAGACCTCATTCAGGCTCGAGCCGACGAAGTTGCAGTTTGATCCTTCCAACGTCTTGTCGATGACGATGTTAACCTCTTGCTTGACCGGCCACGGATTTCCGCTCTTTACGAGAACGTCTATCTGGGCATGACCCAGACACCTGCCAATCTCATAGTGGAAGATTGAGACTTGGGTCACCAAGCCATGGTCATCGGTGTTGATCTCACTGCCCACCGACCATCTCCAGTCAGAGTCCCATGTGATATCGTCGTTCGAGGACAACCCCTTGGTCAGCACGGTGTCTCCGAAGAAGGCGTGTAGCTCTATTGGTGTCAGTGGGAATAGTAGCAGGGATGCAAGGTCACCGACTGAGCCTAACTCGCTGGTTCCGAATATGACTGCTCTGGCAGAAGTAAGCGAGCCATCTGAGTCGACTAGGTTGAGTTGAGTGTCGGTCCTAACCGTTGACTGAGTGGTGATATCTCTCCACGACATGGAATTGGAGACCAGGGTATTGTCCTCCCGGATCCATCCGGTGCTAGTGCAATCCTCACCGCTCCTCACCTTGCCTTCCAGATCTACAGAGAGATCGTGAGTCAGGGTCTGCTCCACAGTTAGCCGTTGCCTGCCATATGCATCGAGCGCCATCACAGCTCCTTCAAGCTCGGAATCCATCGGATGGAAAATCTCACTCGAGTCTCCTTTTCGCAGGGTTACCGAGCCGATACCTCCAGATACCGTGGCACTGAGTTCCGAACAGACATCATCGAGCGTTGGTGAGGTTGAGTCTCTGATGTAGCCGACCATCTCTTCGCCGGTAACAGCAACTGTTGTTCCACTGACTGTGAAGTCCATGTGGTCACCGTAGCGCAGAGGTCGAGCTGCGAAAGCGGAGTCGGGCTGAATCAGAAATACCGCTGCAGCTCCAACCAGAAGAACCACCATACCGACTGCTGCCGCAATCTGCCAGTTCTCCTTCAGGCCGGTCATTGATGGCAGATTGATTACTACTGAAGGTTCGTCCTCCTCGTCTTCATCGTCCAGCACTAACTCTGAGTCCTCACTAGCGATCACGCCAGAGAACCACGGGTCGTCCTCTGGATCATCCTCAGGCTCTGGTTCGGGCTCTGGTTCCTGTTCGGGTTGAGTTTCGATTATCTCCGCCTCGATTATCTCCGCCTCGATTGGTTCGGGCTCTGAGACCTCTTCAGTCGCCTCTTCTACCTCAGGCTCGGGCTCCTCTTCGGACTCCTCACCCCTGACTCTTGCCAGCATCTTGTCGATGGCGTCATCGATGTTCTCAGCCTCCGGGCTGGATTCTTCTTCTGCGTCTTTCTGGGGCTCCTCAGTCCCCAGTAGCCTGTTGATCAAGTCGTCCTTCTTGCCCGATACCAAGATTCCTCGATCGCTGCACATCTGACGCAGTTCGCTGACCTTCATTGAGGACAGTTCATCCGGGTCAAGCTCACCCTCAATCGACATTCTACCCGTCAGCAGCGAATACAGGAGGCTTTCAACCCCTTCGGCGTCCTGCCTTGCAGGACGCTCACTCACCGAGATGTTCGTATTCTCCGATGAAAGGTCTCAAGAGGGAAACTAGGGCGGCGGGTAACATGGACCCGCGCCTAGTGATACTCTCGAGGGGGCCCGGGCTGTACAGCACCAAGCAGTTGGCTATGGCCGCTGAGGAAGCAGGATGGGCGGTCCGAATAATCGACCCACTCAAACTCACTGTGCTGGTCGACGACGAGGGTGGTAGAATCTACCACAAGGGTTGGCCGCTTGAGTGCGAGGCTGTTATTCCAAGAATCGGTCACTCGATTACCCGCAGAGGGGTGCACGTCGTCAGGCAATTTGAGCGGATGGGTGTGATTGTAATCAACTCCAGCTCTGGCATTGCTAGGAGCCGTGACAAACTTGTGGCTTGCCAGTTGATGACTGAGGCTGGCGTTCCGGTTCCCATCACTGCCAATGTGGGGGCTTGGGAGGATACTATCAGGGCTGTCAACCAAGTTGGAGGCACTCCCTGTGTCATCAAAAGTAATGAGGGGACTCACGGCTCTGGTGTGTTCCTCGCTCACACCGAGCAGCAGGCCAGACAATTGGTCTACCAGATGCTCGAGCGCGACATGCGCCCTCTGGTCCAAGAGTACATCCAGGAATCTCATGGCAAGGATATCAGAGCCCTAGTTGTTGGTGGCAAGGTCGTAGCAGCGATGCGTAGGAGGGCTCACGGCTCGGAGTTTAGATCCAACTTCCATTTGGGAGGTAGTGTCGAACCTGTCGAGATGAGTCCGAGATTCGAGGAGATTGCCTGCACTGCGGCATCCAAGCTCGGGCTCGATCTGGCTGGTGTTGATATGCTCGAGTCTCGAAACGGCCCGTTGGTCCTTGAGGTGAACTCCAGTCCCGGACTCGAAGGAATCGAGTCAGTCGTGGGAGAGGGTCTGGTGGCAGGTGAAGTTGCCAAGCTACTTGACCGTAGACTTGAGGAGGGTCTTTCCAAGTCTGCTAAGCCGCCAAGTGAAGATGTAGTTGAGACGTATAGAGAGTCTTCCAAGGCTCAGGATTGACGGCACTCTATGGCCGGTTCTCAAACGGGCTCGGCCCGGTCCTTCAGAAGAGAAGCATTCAAGTCTGAATAGGGAGACTTGGACCTGTCCGTAGGGACAGGGATGCACGGCCTTCATTGGCCAGAGGCGAGAAATGACAGAGGATTCAGGGGCGAAACCGAATGTTTGGATGAGAGCTGCCATGGGCGGCAGGCTCGGATCCAGACTGTCTGGACTAGGTCTCAATGATGGTGCATCCCTGCCCTCGAGACTACAGGGTCTAGCTGAGTTGCCTTGGTTCGAATGCTGGGTACAGAGGCTGAAGACTGAGAAGAAGAGCGCTCATACGATCAGAGCCTACACCGTTGCAGCCCGTACCCTAAGCACGACAGCTTTGCCAGGCGAGGATGCTCTCGATTGGGAGCAGGCTCAGTCACTCAGCGTACTGGAGATTCACGGTAGAATCGACCCTAACAGGGGGAGGTTGGACTCATGGCTCAACAGTATAGGCGATTTGAAACCGGCCACAATCAATGCGAGAATGGCTGCAGCCTCACACCTCCTAAACTGGATCGGACATATGATTCCCGACTGGATTCAGAGGCCCAATCGCAGTAAGTCACTCCCTCGCACTCTGGGCCGAAATGAGCTCAGCAGAGTTCGAACCGCAGCGACTCGCTCTGAGGATCCCTTGACTCAACCCATAGTCACCATCCTACTCGACACTGGTCTGAGAGTCTCAGAACTATGTGGATTAGATCTTGACGACATGGACTTGGAGGACAAGTCCGCCCTAGTCATCGGCGGCAAGGGCGAGAAGGACCGTACTGTACTGTTCACCCAAGCCACCGTAGATGCGATAGAGGCATGGATGCCAATCAGAAACACCCGCTCTGAGACCTGTCATGATGATGAAGAGAAGCGCTCGCTTCTGCTCTCAAGCCGTGGACGCAGAATCAATCCTCGCTCGGTGCAGAAGTTGATTGACAGGTTGGCAGACGCAGCCGACATTCCGCGCTCAAGGCTCAGCCCGCACACTCTGCGTCACACCTTCGCTACCGGGCTGTTGGAGCGTGGAGCCGACCTAGTGACTATCCAGAGGCTGCTCGGGCACGCCAGTATTGCCACAACTAGGGTCTATCTCGAGATTGGCGACCAAACCCTCAGGGAGATCTATCACCGAGCCCAGAACGAGATTGTTGGGCTTCCAGAAGAAGAGCCAGTCGCCGAGGAGACAGTTTCCGTGGCTCCTGAGCAGTTCCAGCGAGTCCCCTAGTTACTTCTTAGCCGGGTTCTTCTTGTTGTGACGCTTCTCAACTGACTCCGGCCCCTGCCACTCACGCTCTGCTGGAATCACATACCCCGGATGAGTCGGTATCGGGCAGTGCTTGCCCGACCTGCATCTGCTGCAGTTGTCTGAAGGAGGTGATTCAACGGTCTTCTGCAACTTGCCGTACTTCCTACGTGGCACGACGCACGCTCGGTTTGGAGGAACTTAGCAATTACCACTGGCGCGCAATGTTCAATCCATAACGCGCCCGCACCGGAGCATGGATGCAGAGGCTCCTGGGGTCGGGTCTGACCCGAGTCGGACGGTTCTGTATGCCCAGGTCCGAGATGGTAAGCCGCAGATGTCGATAGACGAGGAGGACCGGTTGAGGCCGCTCAACTGGCCTGATTCGAGCGGAAAGGTGTACCTCGGAGATGTTGCACAGGCTGCTCTCAGGGCCCTAGGGCCACACGACCCTCCTCGCTTCGAGGAGATGCCTGCGTTCGATGAGCAGCGTTGGGTGCTCATATCGAGAGCTAATGAGCTCTCGATGATCATCACGAGTACATCCTACTGGGGCTTCGGCCTGTTCAAGACCTGTTTCATGAATCGGATCGAGCTACGGGGCCCTTACGGTTTGAGGGCTCGATGCGTGCACGATATTGTGGCCTCGCTTGGTCATAACCCGTGGGAGCCTGCGAGAGTGAGAAAGTTCGAGTCGGTGACAGGATGCGATTTGACAGGTCACAGAGAAGCATGGGGGGAGATGGTCTCACGCGCAAGCGAGGGCATGAGCGAGGAGATTAGTGAAATCGAAGATGCGTTGAGGGGGCTCAGAGGAACTGATGAATCGATTGGCGGAATTCTTGATTCCGCCGAGACGGCGCTGGATGAGGCTAGGATGGCTCTGGCAGATAGGAATGCTCCTGCAGTAGAGCGCGCTCTGGGAAGAGCGTACAGCGCTATTGTTGAGGCAGACCCGAGTACTGAGGTTCGCTCATCCGAGGAAAGTGCTGCTGAGAATCTGCTAGATGAGGTGCCGTTGGTAGATCTTTCCGAAGAGGAGTAATCAGAGTCCCAGAGTGGTCCACATCCAGGACCAGACTCCGTGATGAGCTAGGTAGACTACCACGCTGAATGATATGCAGGCGAAGTAGATGGTTCCTTTTGAAATCTGGATAGCGTCCTCGGACTCCTCATCGAAGTACCTGATAAGGCCGGCTGCCTGCTGGATTCCACTGCCCTTCTTCTCCTTGGCCATCGAGCGTCGCACCTACCTACACTATTTCAATTCCGCGAGAAGCGAATTGGGCGCCTTAGGGATCCAATGTCTCGATTAGGACACAGCCGTCATCTAGATCGACTATCTTTGAAGCAGCACTCATCGCAGTATCGATGCAGGCAGTCATGAGAATTTCCCTTCTGCGACCATTCACACCCTCAAACACCAATCGGTGACTTAGGCTGTCCAGAACTTCCCGATCGACGATCTGCCAGACCCAATTGTCCCTCTCAATCGTAACCAGAGCCTCGACCGGTACTAGGAGGCCCTGCTCCCTCCCCACGGCACGTGCTCTCTTTACCAGTTCCACCAACTTCCGCGTAGCCCCATTCAAATCAGTCGTTGTGGGTTCCTCCATTCTATTCGAAATTCTTCTTCTAAGTCCTACCATGTGCATCCCATGCGGCACCGCCGCAGACTCGCAGCGTTTCGCTGGAGGTTTAACCGTTTACGGTGATGCTTGCTACGTTAGTGCGAAAACTCCGGTTTGTCCTCACCGCCGAATCATCGTGCAGTTGATGTCTGCTGCTAACGCCGGGCCTGCATGGGCAGTGAGGTTCCTTGGAGCGAGTTGGCGCGTGACAGCATCTTGCTCAAGGCCGTATCCCACTGGAGAGATGATGCCGACGCTTGGTTCGAGGGTTCGTTCGAGAGACTTCCCGAGACGGTTCGGGTGAACCCACTGAGAGCAGATAGAGATTGGACCGAGAGCTGGTTGTTGGGCATCGGTTCGGTCAGGATTCCATGGTTTACAGGCCCCGGCAGCGCCTGGACGTTGCCGTTTGAGCGAGGTGCTGCTGAGGGTGAGACGAGAGAGACTCTGAAGGCTCTCCATGAGACTGGTCGCCTAACTAGACAGGAAGCTGTCTCAATGCTCCCAGTGCTTGCCCTATCTGCCAAACCGGGAGACATTGTGTTGGACATGTGTGCCTCACCTGGCTCCAAGACCACGCAGATTGCCGAATGTTTGGGCGATAGCGGGCTCGTCCTAGGAAACGAGGTGGTCAATTCAAGAGTTAACATGCTAGTCAGCAACTCACACCGCCATGGGTCACAATCCATAGCGGTCGTCAACCATGATGGTAGACACATGCCGAAGGTACCCGAATCAGGGTTCGACAGAGTCCTAGTCGATGCGCCTTGCACCGGATCAGGCACCACTAGGAAGAATCCCGACGTTTGGGGCAAGTGGTTACCATCAGGAGGCAGGTCGCTACATGATCTACAAGTCGACTTGCTTTCCAGAGCGGTTGCTGTAACTAGGTCTGGAGGTCGGATTGTGTACGCAACCTGTTCGCTCGACCCCGTCGAAGATGAGGCTGTGGTTGCTGAGGTCCTGCGCAGTCATAACGACCTAGAGTTGCTCGATGTATCCGAGTTGCTCCCCGATGTCTCAGGCGAGGTCGGAAGGTCAGCGTGGCCCGTACTGGGAGATGATGGTCATCCCAGCGATGAGGCGTTCTCGGAATCGATGGCGTCTCCGGAGAAGAGCAGATTTCCTCCATACTTCCTCGATGCATGCGTTTTTGGAACGATCAAGTGAACGCGGGGGGCTTCTTCCTAGCCGTGCTGGAACGCTCTGCTGAGCCTCAAACTAGGAAAATCATAGCCGAACACTCACTCGCACCTAACGAGATTCGTCCCGACCCTCAAGACTCACCTCAGCCGCTCTCTGAAGAGCTTGCTGAGGCTCTTAAGAACCAATGGGGCTCACTCCCTGAAGGCCTGTGGAGCAGAGGTAAGCGAATCCTGCTTTCTACTCTAGAGGCAGAGACAGTATGGAAGTCTGAGCGAAGCAGGAAAAAGGGTCGTGTACGAATCCCAGGAAGTAGGTGGAGGCCTTTGCACGTGATACACTTGGGACAAAGGGCAGCTCTGCTGAGACAAGGTGCATTCGATCGAATTGTGGCCGGAGCGGCGCGAAGACTTGGACCGGAGCTACCTGGGGTATCCGCCATGGTTGAGCCAGAGCTGATTGATGAGTTGCTGACCAGCGGTGAGGCAATGATTCCTGAGTTCGAATTCGAGGAATACGCCCGGGGTCGGATTCTAATCGACAGCGACAATGGTGACTGCATCCCTGTATGGGCGGGCTCTCGTCTGAGCCTTATGCTGGGAGACTCTGAACGTCGGATTCTCGGCATGCAGAGGGGTTTGCAATTCAACATCTCTAAGGAAGAATAGCGACTAGAATTGAACGCTCTGACACGACAGTAGTCAAAGTCATAGCATATGTTCAATAGCTGGCTGTTGAAATGCTCTGCTCCCGGTGGAATGATGCTAGACGAGACCGATCGACGAATCATCTCAGTTCTGCAGAGCGATGCACGCGCATCGATGCGTAGCATAGCTGAGCGGGTAGGGGTTTCACTGGGAACTGTGAGTAACCGAGTGCGCAGACTGGAGGACTCTGGGGTGATTCGCGGCTACAGTGTGCAGTTGGACCCAGAACTATCCGGCTGGGAGTTGACAGTAGTCATCGGCTTGCGCATCCAGAAGGGTCGGCTGATTGAGATCCAAGAGAAGATTGCCAAGGACAATCGCGTCTACGGCACGTATGACGTGACCGGTGAATTCGATTCGATGATTATCGCTAGGGCACGAGACAGGAGAGATCTTGATGACTTGTCGAAGAACGTAATCTCGGTAGAGGGTGTAGAGAGTTCGGTAACTCATCTTGTTCTCAACACGGTCAAAGAGAGTTCGACTGTCCTACCTGAATGACTATTGCTGGTCATCTAGGAATTCCTCGATGATAGGAGAAAGGGCAATCGAGTGAGGGGCCAGTGCCTCTATCGTCCTGGCCTCTGGTTTCATCACCCTCAGAAGTATCGTCCTGAGGTCCTCATCGACCGGCATGTCAAGTGCCATCAGACGCTCCCTCAACGCTGTCTGCAGTCTCCCTCCGGTCCTGTCCCAGTCCATCAGCAGAATCAGGGCCGGGCCCTTGTCAACAAGATTTCTAGTCCCGTAGGAATCGTGCAGATATGCTACCAATCTCGATCTGTCCCAGCCCCTGTTGACGCGTTCTACAACGCCGGTAAAGCCAAGCATCCTGAGTGCCTTCTCATCCCTCATTCCCTCGACGAGGATTGGACAGTCAGGATTACCCTCTCCAGAACGGTTCCTTTTGATGCTCGTCGCGATGGCCCTTGCAGCGGTTCGGAATCGAATCTCGCGGTCAGGTGGCCCTGCTCGGCGAGCACGGTCATCGACCCAATCTCCAAGTCCTTCTCTCTCAGCCATCTCAGTCACCATTGCATTGGCGGAGTTCCCCGATTCTGTAGTGATCCGGTTGTCATGCGTTTAGGCCTCGTGAGGAGGTTCTCTTGAAGTCGTTCATTGACCATCTAGTTCGAGTCTTCTTGATGTCGAATCCGCGATACTTATGAGGGTGTTTCGTGCGCATTGCATCAGGGGATTGGGATGGCTGGCATTACACCTCTATTCGATGCCATCTGGAATGACTACATGTTCTGGTCGCTTGTAGTCGGTGCCATCTCCTTCGGATGGCTCTATCACCACTCCTACTTCTACCGTTCAAAGGACGGAGAAAGTCCTAACGTAGACAAAATTGAGGTGGGTGTCTTCCCTAAGGATTACGACAATCTGAAGTTGGAAGTGACTTGGACTGTTTTACCCTTCATTCTCATTGTATGGCTGACCTACATCTCATGGGCTCCTTTGGATGCAGTCTGGAGTCAGACTGGACCTGATGGTTACCACGGTAGTGAGTGTGGAGATGGTGAGTCTTCGAATAATTACATCGATCCGAGCGGATACGTCAGATCAGACTGTTACCACGACATAGGTATAGAGGGTCAACAGTGGTTCTGGGAGTTCGACTGCTATGGCCTATCTGAAGAATTGTGCTCTACAGGTTATGCCACTGTAGAGGGTGAGCTCAAACCTCACCTCATGCTGAAGGCTGGGGAGACTTACCTCGCGACGCTGACTTCTATCGATGTCACACACGCTGTCAAGAACCCCGACTTCGGGATGATGGAAGATATCGTTCCCGGGCAGGTGACCTACCTATGGATGCCTGCTGTAGAGGATACCTCGTTCCTGATGCTGTGCGCAGAGTACTGCGGTGATAATCACGCATACATGACGGCACAAATTACTGTGGAGTGATTAAATGAGTGAGAAATCGGCTTCGCGCAGGCTCGCCTTGGTGGCTATGCTTGCTATGGTCATGATTGTTGTTCCTGTGGTGACCTCGTTGCCATCCGGAATCTCAGGTGTGAAGGACACTGGGTGCAACTGTCACGGCACTGAGGCCAGTTCATCTGTAATGGCTTCAATCACAGGGCTGCCTGAGACATACAACGTATCAGAGACCTATGTGGTCACTGTCTCGTTCTCGGGTGGGCCCAGCGTTGATGGAAACACGAATCTGGGAGGATTCAATCTCTGGGCCAGCGATGGTACATTCGCAACCGTGGATGACTCGGCTCAACTGTGGGGCCCGGGTGAAGCCAGTCACTCTGAATTTGGTAATGACCAGAGGACTTGGACTCTAGACTGGACTGCTCCTGAGAGTGGGGCAAATGTCGATTTCATCCTTCATGTCAACTCAGTCAATGGCAATGAGGGCGATGGCGGTTCAAGCGGGGATATGTGGAATCGAGCTGACGTCACGGTTCTCGGCTTCGGAGACGCTCCACTGCCTGAAGTAGACCCATTCAAGGTGCTAGCGACTCTGATTGTAATCTCAGGTGTGATGCTGTCAATAGTCGTCATGTACATCTTCTACAGGAGGAATCCAGATAGTTTCGACTGGGAGAGTTTCGCCCCTTGGATTTCAGAGTGGTTGACCAGTACTGACCACAAGAAGATTGGAACCCTGTACTTTGTTCAGGGTCTGTTCTTCCTCGGTGTTGGGGGAATAATGGCTCTGATGATTAGGATGCAACTGGCAGTTCCTGGAAACGACTTCATCTCTCAGGACTACTACAACCAGTTCTTCACCCTACACGGTACCACGATGATTTTCCTAGCTGCGATGCCGCTGATTGCGGGTTTCGCCAATTGGATTGTCCCCCTACAGATAGGTGCCCCAGACCTCGCCTTCCCTCGCCTCAACGCCATGTCGTTCTGGCTCCAGCCCGTAGCCGCCCTGCTAATATTCACCGGGGTGTTCAGTGGACAAGGTGCAGATACCGGTTGGACTGGTTACGCCCCTTATGTCGTGACTGAGACCGCTCACACGGGAGTCAGTATGTGGGCAGCAGGTCAGTTAATGCTGGTAGCATCGTCCACGCTTACTGGAATTAACTTCCTGACCACGATGGCAGTGATGCGGGCTCCTGGCATGGGCTGGTTCCAGATGCCCCTGTTCACTTGGTCGATACTGGTTGCCAACCTGATGCTGTTCCTTTCAATCCCTGCATTCGGAGTCGGTCTCATTCAGGTCTATCTGGATCGAACTATCGGTACTGCGTTCTATGATGTCGCAGCCGGAGGCGATCCTTTACTGTGGAGTCACTTGTTCTGGTACTTCGGGCATCCTGAGGTGTACGTCGTCATAGTCCCTGCATTCGGAGTAATCTCCGAGGTCATTGCTACCAGTGCCCGAAGATCGATTTTCGGCTACAAGTCGATGGTCTACGCGATGGCCGGAATCGGCCTTGTATCTTTCATCGTATACGGCCACCACATGTTCACCTCAGGGATGTCGCCGACACTCCGCTTCGTGACCATGCTAACTACCATGTTAGTAGCCGTCCCAACGGGAATCAAGATTTTCAATTGGCTTAAGACGATGCATGGAGGATCGCTCGTCTACAGGACACATACGCTGTGGACTCTGGGCTTCCTGGTGACCTTTACCCTAGGTGGAATCTCCGGGATGTTCTTCCCATCTATGGCTTTGGACGTGCACCTGCACGAGACCTACTTCGTGGTCGCTCACTTCCACTACGTGCTGGTCGGAGGCACTGTTTTCGGATTCTTCGCCGCGATTTACTACTGGTACCCCAAGATGACTGGCAGGATGCTGGATGAGAGGCTGGGTGTACTGCACTTCCTTACTGCATTCATCTCCTATAATGCACTGTTCTGGCCTATGCACAGACTCGGTGTCGTGGGCATGATTCGTAGGACTCACACTTACTACATCACTACTGACGACTTCAACGCCCTACCGGAGTGGGCTGCTGACTGGAACATGCTAATCTCGATTTCAGCATTCCTGTTCTTCGCTAGCAACTTGATTTTGGTCTACAACATGATCAAGACGCTTGTTAGGGGGGAAAAGGCTCCTGCAGACCCATGGGGCGGCTGGTCCTTCGAGTGGATGACCACGTCCCCACCACCAACACCGAGTTTTGACCCTCACAATCTCCCCCAGCTCAAGGATGCAAATGAGCACGTAGCCAATGAGCCGGGAGTATTCGGCCAGATGTTCCGCAAGCTGATGGTAGCGGATGATTCATCAGAGGGGGGTTCGCATTGAGCTCTGACTACCACGATCACGACCACCCCAGTCCATGGGGTCCTCATGATTGGGGGCACGGTGCTCCACACAACTCCTACTCGCCATTGGTGATGTCAATTGGAATTGGAATCTTCCTGCTGACTTTCGGAGGTCTGTTCAGCTTCGGCGAGTTCGACATGTGGTACCTGCCTCTAGTTATCGTCGGAATAGCAGTAATCGGTGCTGGCCTGTTTGTCTGGTGGAGACAGGACATGTCCTTCGATGGAACCTACGAGCCAATGGCCGCAGGAGTCCCGTTCAAGAACATCCAAATTAGGAAAGTTGGGATGTGGGTCTTCCTAATGTCTGAGATGATGATCTTCAGTTCCCTATTCTCGACTTACATGCGCTACAGACAGGGTATCCCAAGGTGTGACACCGTATTCAACAGAGGGTTGTTCGACCCCATAACCAATCCCGACGGCTGGCAAGACGGAGTCGCAGTTACTTGCTTTGAGCCAGCCAGCCACCTGATTGCATCGAGCTGGTGGCACATCGCTCCTGGTGCAATCAACACATTCGCTCTGATTATTTCCTCATTCACAATCGTTCAGGCACTGCGATGGGCACACAAGCCAGTAGGCAGCGTGGATGAGGAAGTCAGGAGGAAGCGTGTGTACCGATACTTGGGCGCGACAACACTCCTTGCGACTCTCTTCTTGACACTGAAAATGATTGAGTGGTTCATAGGCTTCCATGTTCCAGCAATCGACCTGATTGGACTGCATGAGCATGAGATTCATTCCCTCTTTAGTGAGGGTTATCTGATCAACAATGACCACTACCAGCATCATGACTACATCGATGAGGCGACGGGTGCTCACATGGTAGCCAACATCCAGGTCAGTGCAACGCTGTTCTATGTCACTACGGGAACACACGGTTTACACGTGCTGGTCGGCATTATAGGACTGGTATATCTCACATTCAAGGCTTGGACTGGGGCCTATAATCCACAAAGCGCTGTGTCGATAGAGTACTTCGGACTGTACTGGCACTTCGTCGACTTAGTCTGGGTTCTGGTGTTCCCATTCTTCTATCTGTACTGAGGTAATCATATGTCACACAAAATTATGGGAGTAGACGCATACTGGATGAACTTCTACGGCCTGATGATTCTCACGCTGATCGAGGTGCTTGCAGTGGGTGCAGATCTAGGTCCGACTGCAGAGGGATTCGGAATGACAGAGAGGCAAATTACCCTGTGGATACTGACAATCATCGCAGTACCCAAGTTCATCATGATCGCTGCCATCTTCATGCATCTATGGGGGGAGAATGATTCAGGAATTTTGACTTTGACAGCTCTGTTCCCGGCCTTCTTCATCATCATCATGGTGCTGTTCATCGGACTCACTCACCCAGATGCAGGGATTGGTCTGCCTGATTGGTGCAGACCGGGTAACTACGGTCTTTGAGTCCGAAAGGATTCATGGACAACTACGGTCTCGCAAACATGCTGCAGACGTCGCTTAGCCTGGTATAGCGCCGGATTTGAAATCCGGTGTCCTTGTGACTCGGGAGTTCAAATCTCTCCGTCTGCGCCACTTACTCATTCGGAATTGAGGCTGCGCCTCGTACTGTCAGTTGGTCATCGTGATACTGCATAGTAACAGGAGTGGTTACCACCGCCTCGCCGTCGACGCCTATCATTAGGGGGGAATCGTCAGAAGTTGAGATTTCGAACTTCTTTGCGCTCTGCATAGTGATCCCCCACTTCCCGATATGATTTCCCTTCTTCACTGGACCCATCAACATCAGCATCTGCAGTTTCGACATACCCCATGCCATGACTAGCGAGCAGTGGCCCTGAGTGGGTTTGGCCCCAGGGGCGACCTTGTAGCCTCCACCGAAGGTCTGGCACTGGCTCATGCAGAAAAGACCTGAGAGGTCGACTTCTATTGGTTCATCTCCGTCAATCCTGAGTTTTCCTCTTTGCTTCTTCCAAGAGATGATTGCTTTGATGCCAAGTAGATCATACTTCCTGGCTCCTCGGATTCTCTTAAACTGGCCCTCATCCTTCATTCGATTGATTACCGAAGTGACTCCTCCGTCGCACTCAAGAAAGCTCCAGCGGACTAGGTTACCAGGAGTCTTGGGCTCTCCATTGCATGCTCGAGGTACAGGAGCGGCCTTGGAAGGATGATCAGGTGCCGGGGGCCCCTCTATCCTTAGAGAGCCGACCCTGCGATTCGTTCCACTGACTAGGATATCGACAGCGCCTTGCAAACCTGGAAACTTCTTTCCTTTTGGAACGGGAATACCGTGCCCTCTGGCGTAGTCGTTTCCCGTTCCTATGGGAAGAATACCCATGACCTTGCTCGAACCACGCAGGCCAGATGCCACCTCATGCACGGTTCCGTCTCCACCTACAGCCACCACAAGTTCGTGATTTTCTTCAATCAATCCCTCAGCGATATCCATAGCATGCCCGGGAGCCTCGGTCTGGTACAGATCCACATCGAACCCGGAGTTCACGAGGGCCTGCTCAAAATCGTCCCACTGCTTGAGAGATAAGCCATCTCGGGCGTTTGGATTGAGGATGCACGCGATGCGGGTCATGTGGCTCTCAGGACTGGTTTTCAACTTGAATCCTGCCAATACAAGAAATGATGAGTAAGGGGCGATTCCACATGCTGTAGATGGGGTCTGACGAGGAATTCATGCAACGCGCTCTGCGCCTAGCTGAGCGTGGCAGGGGGCGAGTAATGCCTAATCCAATGGTCGGTTGTGTTCTAGTCAAGGATGGAGAGGTAATCGCTGAGGGTTGGCACGACCATATCGGAGGACTCCATGCTGAGCAGATGGCGATTGCTGACTCCGAGGCCAAAGGAATCTCTCCACAAGGCTCGACTGCATACATCACCCTCGAGCCTTGCAACCACTTCGGCAGGACTCCACCTTGCACTGAGGCCCTTCTGTGGGCTGGGGTGACTCATGTCGTCATCGGAGCGGGTGACCCTAATCCGACCGTGAGAGGTGGGGGTAGCGATTCCTTGAGGGAAGCTGGAGTCGATGTACGAGAAGGTATTCTGGAGGACGAGTGCAGGGAGCAGATGCGAGAGTTCATGCATTGGTGTGAGAGTAAGTGCCCGTTTGTGGTGCTCAAGGCTGCTGTTGATTCGCATGGCAGGATTGATGGTGACCAGTCGCAACCGGCAGAGAGATTCACTTCCGAGGCATCCTTGGAAATAGTGCACCAACTGCGCTCAGAATCAATGGCGATTATCGTTGGAATTAACACGGTGATTCGTGACAATCCCTCACTAACTGTTAGAGGTCCCGGCATCGGACCTCGTGAACCCCCTTTGAGAGTAGTAATCGATCCGAATGGTAGAATTCCGAGTGATTGCACTCTAATGCAGGACTCTTCGTCCCCTACTTTGCTGATTCACTGTGAAGATCAGGGCGAGACTAGCGATCTTCTCCATGTTGAGAGGGTGGTGTTGCCTGACGATGATGGTGAGATCTTAGTGTCAAGAATCCTCGATATGCTGGGAGACCGAGATATTCATTCTGTGATGGTCGAGGGAGGAGCAGACACCTGGAGGCGTTTCCTCGCAGAGGGACTTGTCGACAGAGCTCATCTGTTCCGTTCTTCAGTTAGGTTGTCGGGCGACCACGGAGTCACCTTCGGCGAGATTGAATTGATTTCAGCTGGTCTGTCACGGACTTCTGTGCGTGATGTCGATGGAGACGAGCTCAGCAACTGGCAGAGATAGTGGTGGACTGTACAGGATTCGAACCCGTGTCCTAGCGTCCGAAGCGCCAGATGATATCCAGACTACACCAACAGTCCGGCCGTTGACGACAGCCCACCCATCTTCAATCCGCCGGATGGCAGACAACCACCATCCTCGCTAGGCTACTGTGCACTCTGACTGGAGTTCTGAGTACCGGTTTCCATCCTCTCTCAATAATTAGAGGCTCAAGCTCACTCCATGGCATGCCCATCACTTCGACATCTTCGCTGGGACCAGTTTGCAAAGACTCTGGAGTGGTGGGAAGCATCGTGCTGAGTGTGCCTTCCGGGTCTATCCTACTGGTTGATGATAATGCCTCGAAGAACGGCTCCATATCCTTGCCCGAGGTCCATGAACTGCGTCCATATGGTGGGTCGAACACGAATGCGCACTGCTTCTTGCCCCCCCACAAGGAGTGTATCTCGGACACATCGCAGGTCTCTACTGTGGCATTGGCGCCAAATGAGTTCAAATTTTCTAGAGTTCCCTCGACCATGCGTGGGTCCAAGTCGCTCGCGAGGGTTTCCATTCCCTGTAAGGCGGCTTCGATTACTATTCCTCCTGTGCCGCAGAACGGATCAATCACAGTCTTAATCTCGGATGTGCGACGATGGGCCAGAGAGATCAGTAGCCTAGCTTGTCTTGGATCCAGCGAGACTGGTTGGAAGAACGGGCGGTCAGTGGGGGCTCTGCCAGAGTAATTCTCACGCTGCCATTCGCGATGACTCAAACCCCAGACCACAATCGGGCTGTTCTGACCAACATCATCCCGGTGTATGGGCCCATCCTCGGGCCCGGATATGACTACTGAGATGATGTTCTCGGGATTCTCGAGATCAACAGTCCTGGACTCACTCGACACAAGGGCACCTACCTCTCTGTCTATTGTGCTGCGAGAGAATCCAGGGATACCCACTCCCAGCCTGCGCGTCCTGACTGCAAAACTGCCCTCTGGAAGGTTGTTCTGCGCCCATTCTGAAATGTTCCGGCAAAGGTCCTCCTGAGAAGGTTCGGAGTAGACCCAGTATCTTGCCGAATTGGAGATTACATCATCTAGCAGGGCCGCTCTGGAGAGTCGATTCAATGATGAGTCTGTTAATGGGATGTAGACGACTCTTGGGTTAATCACCTCAATCGGCCCTGTCAAGGCCTTTATTTCGGCCCTGAAAAGAGTGGGGTGCCATCCGCTGCCTATCAGAGTCAGACCTTGCACTCGCACACCTCTGTTAGTGTCGCGGCGGGCTTCATCCCTAAATGCCTCGACCTTTACCGTGGACCAACACCGGCAGGGGGATAACGAGAATGGGCTGCAACTTACGTGATTTAGCGGTCATCGAGCCGCTTAATATGAGTGATTTATCCGGTCAACGTGTAGCTGTTGATGTCTTCCTGAACGCGTACCAATTCATCACCAGCCTAACCGGACAGGATGGTAAGCCGCTGTCATACAATGGCAAGCCGGTGGCTCATCTCATGGGTTTCCTAGATCGTACTACGGTAATGTTGTCAGAGGGGGTAGATCCAGTGTTCGTATTCGACGGCAGGCCGCACGAGCTGAAGATGGAGACGCTCAGGGGTCGCAAGGAGCGTAAGCAGGAGGCGGTTTCGCGCTGGGAGGCTGCCATAGAGGCTGGAGACATGACTGCAGCGAAGAAACTGGGTCCACAGACTGCAGAGTACACCCGTGAAATGGTAGCCGAGACGAAGCAGCTGTTTGAGCTCCTCGGGGTGATTTGGGTAGAGGCCCCGATGGAGGCCGAAGGAGCTGCTGCGGTACGCTGCGCGAATGGAGAGGTAGGTGCTGTCGCTAGCCAGGACTGGGATACTCTACTGTACGGTGCACCGGTGATGGTGCGCAACCTCACTTCGCACGGCACCAGGAAGTTCGGACGCGTGCTGCAGGCCGAGAAGGTCGTGCTATCTGACACTCTGGCCAAGCACGAGATTACTCACGAGCAATTGGTTGATCTGGGCATAATGATTGGTACTGACTTTCATCCAGGAATCAAAGGGATTGGCCCCAAGACTGGGCTCAAGCTGATTCGCGAGCACGGCACGATTGAGGCTATTGCGAAGGTCAAGGGATTCGATGTGCCCGAGCGACTCGAAGAAATCCGCTCGCTGTTCCTAGAACATCCCACTACTGGTGAGCCTCTGCCAGAATCTGTTCACGCCGTTGAGGAGGACCTGCGTGACTTCCTACAGAAGGAGCGTGGATTCTCAGAGGGTCGCGTACAGCGCGCACTTGACCGACTGATTGGAGTGGCACGGCTGCGCTCTTCGAGCCAGCCGACCTTGTTCGATTTCTGATGGGCGGCTCACCCGGGGACTGAAACGCCCCCGGAGAGCCTGTCTCCGCGTAGTCATCTCGACGAGCGGGCTGGCAGAACGAAGTCTCGGTAATCAGAGGATCCCGTTGTCTTCTTCGTCGTCTGGGATACCGTCGCCATCGTCGTCATCGTCTAGATGATCTGGGATGCCGTCGTTGTCGTGGTCAAATTGACCAGTCATGTCCCAACCGTCGTTCTGCTCGAACCAGTCGGAGAGTCCGTCGTTGTCGTCGTCGGTGTCAGTCCGGTCGTCCAGACCATCGTTGTCGTGGTCGTACCGCCAGACTCCGACTACGCCGTCGATCTCGTCGACGTCGAGGATGTCATCGTTGTCATCGTCAGGGTCGACACCGTCGTCCATTCCGTCGTTGTCGTGATCGCGCGAGTAGTCCTCGCCGTTCGGTCCAACGTCGTTCCAGTTGTCGATGCCATCGTTGTCGATGTCGAAGTCCCAGTTGTCAGCGACGCCGTCGTTGTCGTGGTCGTAGATGTCGGTGTTCGGGTTGCCGTCATTGACTTCCTCGCGGTCGTCTATGCCGTCTCCGTCGTCATCATCGTCCTCTGCATCATCGATGCCGTCGTTGTCGTGGTCCTCCGGGTGGGCGTCCTGGTTGTCCGGGATGCCGTCGTTGTCATCGTCGAAGTCGAGATCATCTGGGATCCCGTCGCCGTCGTTGTCGTTCTCGCCGTTTTGGTCCTGGTTGTCGAGCTGTTGACTCTGCTGCTGGTCTGACTGCTGGCTCTGTTGACCCTGGTTATTGTCCTGGGTCTGGCCCTGCTGCTGCTGGTTCTGACCATTCTGGTTGTTACCGTTCTGGTCTTGGCTCTCTTGATCGCCTTGCTGGCCACCTTGATCACCGCCCTGCTGCTGCTGTCCTTGACCGTTGTCCTGCTGTTGACCCTGCTCACCCTGATCGCCTTGCTGGCCTTGCTGGCCGTCCTGGCCGGATTGTGAGCCCTGATCTTGACCTTGGCCTTGCTGGCCATTCTGACCTTGTCCTTGGCCCTGACCTTGTCCTTGGCCCTGACCTTGTCCTTGGCCCTGACCTTGTCCTTGGCCCTGACCTTGTCCTTGTCCTTGGCCCTGACCTTGGCCCTGACCTTGTCCTTGGCCCTGACCTTGTCCTTGGCCCTGACCTTGTCCTTGGCCCTGACCTTGTCCTTGGCCCTGACCTTGTCCTTGGCCCTGACCTTGTCCTTGGCCCTGACCTTGTCCTTGGCCTTCACCTTGGCCGCCTTGTTCCTGCTCAGATCCGCCGCCACCTTCGGTGCCGCCGTCTCCGTCTCCTTCTTGGTTGCCCTCGAAGTCAGGATCATACGCGTCTGGGATACCGTCACCGTCGGAGTCCGAAGACGACCCATCATTAGGGTCGTTCGGGAATGCATCCTGAGCGTCGTTCGTTCCATCTCCATCAGTATCCGCTGAGTTCGGGTTGGTACCCGCAGCGTACTCTTGGGCGTTGGTCAGACCGTCGCCGTCCGGATCTGCATTCGCATCGCCAGCCCAGGTGGGGTTGAGGCCGTAGGCCACCTCCCAACCATCTGGCAGACCGTCGTTGTCGGTGTCTGGGTTGTTCATATCAGTCCCTGCATTCTGCTCCTCCGCGTTGGTCAGACCATCGCCATCCCAGTCGGCACCGCCGTCATCAGGATTTAGAGGGTCGGAGCCGTCAGCGCTGACGCCGACGGATCCTGCCATCATAACGAGAAGCATAGCAATCAACATACTCGCATTCTTTGTTTTCTGCATTTTCATTTCACTTCCAAATTCAGTTTAGAGAACCCGCTGTTCTCTCTTTCCGTGAATGCTCGCGCTCGACTGCGCGCGAAGATATCCAATCGGGAGTGTCGGATGGTGTTTTGGAGTGAAATTAACAACTGTCCACTAGACTCAAGAAACGCTGCACTGAGCGGTATTCTTGGGCTCTTGGGAACTATATCTGCTGCTACATCTCCTCCTTTCTTATCCATCCAATCTCACGGGCTTTCATAGGGAACCCACTGTCCCCTCTAAGTTTTGGAGGGGAATATACTCTATATGAACGGTTCCCGAACCTGCTCAAGGGGTCAATTTCGCCAATTCTGCATTGAATCGGGTTGATCCCAAATAATGTAGCACCGGTGCTGCGAGCGTACAGAGAAGGAGCACGAGGAAGAGTGCGGTTGACCAGAGCTCGATTCCTCGGCCCACGCTGAAGTACAGTGTCCAACCGAAGAAGACGAAGAACCACATCCTGTAGCGGCGTGTGAACAGAGAGAAGCGTGCCCTGACTATCTCGTCTGAGTACAACTGCGGTGTGTCCTCACTGTCTGCGAGGTCGTTCTCAACAGCGCACCTCACGCAGACTTGGTACCTAGGCCCATTGCCGGAGACGAACTGGTTAAGCGGATAGTTCTGAGTGCAGACCCTGCAAGTGGGCATCGTATCGACTCGACCACGTAGGTCCGCTCCTTCAACGCTACGGTCGGAGGGGCAGAGCGGTCATCTAGAGCTCCATCCGTTCTCGAGCCTGTCCGACCATGCATCGAGACACGCCCTGAATAGCCTGCCTCGGGGCGTACCTATGCTACGACCGTCTATAGTGCCTACAGCGCGAATGCCCATCCCGCTTCCGCACACCACCATCTCGGATGCACGCAGGATCATGCTGAGTGTTAGTCTCGCGGATCTCACAGGTATTCCTGCTAACTCCAGATGAGGTCGGATCTGTTCTATCGTGATTGAATCAAGGGCACCTTCGTCGTGTCTGGGGTGGTAGGCGACCCCGTCGTGGTCAAGCAGCAACGGAGCACACCTATCTCCATCGACTAGGATGTCGTCCTCAAACAGTAAGGCGATGTGCGCTCCGTGTTTCACTGCTATCTCTCTGGCTTCTCTGTGCGGCCCCCAGTCTCCGTGCTTGGTCCCTCTGATGTCTGAATCCCAAATCGGAGCTGCAATTGAGATTGCATTAAGAGCGTCATCCGTCCACTCCTGCAGAATAATTGGGTCGACGAAAACCTCGCCATCTGATCTCACTCCCACAGCTACTAGGTACGAAGCTTGGTCGCGGCTGCGGTTCGGCTCCCCGGGCCGCTCGGTCTCGGCTATGATGCCAAACGCTCTCTCTCGCAGGTCTGCGGGCACCTCGATGCCAAGCCTTACTGCGTGTCGCCTGATTCTGTCGAAGTGCAGGTCGGCAGACATCAGCGAAGTCTCACCGTCCCATCCCATGGCGGTCCACACGGCCGAGCGCGGTCCGGAGGTCTGCGGCATGCATGCTGATAGGGGTAGCCGCTTCAACTACTGCGTCTAGAGCATGTCGTCGAGGAATGATGCGTCGACATCATCATCATCGAGGTCATCCGCCATGTCCCCTAGGTCATCGAAATCGAGATTGTCGGCCAAGTCCTCAAGATCATCCAAATCAGCCTCATCAGAAGTCACTCCCAGCAGCTCGTCGATGATGCTCTCAGAGGCTACGGGTGCATCAGCCTCATCGTCAATTATCAATTCGGAATCTGATGAGGACGTGGATGTCTGCGAATCGTCATCGATGAGCAAATCTTCCTCGTCCTCGTCGCCCAGTCCGGCTGCCTCTCTCGACATCTGCTCTTCCAACTCGACCTCGAGAGCGCCCAGTTCCCAAGGCTCGGGAGCGGCCTGCTGGCGAGGCTTGACAAACAACAGGGCCCCAATGAGAACCATCACAGCCGACACTAGCGCGACCAATGTGTTCAGGTCCCCGCTCATCAGCTGGTCATACCAGGAATCACTGGCACCCCCCTCGCCACCCTCTGATGACCCGAAGGAAGACTCAGACCATGGTCTAATCTCCAATGGGTCGACTGCCAGCCTGTGGACTTCTCCGTCGAAGGCGACCACAGCGAGCCAGTGGCTCGCGGCGTTGTCGATCTTCTCGCCTTCGATGTCGTTGAGAATCATCATCGTGGTCGGGTCATCTATCTCTCCAACTAGTGAAGCCTCACTGGTCAGTTCGAATGGATTGGGGCTGACGAAGACGTGGTATTGAATGACCTGCACGTCGTTGGAGTCATCCCATCTGATTTCGACAAGGTCTCCGGAGGGATTCCAATTGGCCCTGATTCCGGTAATTTCAGGAAGATGGAGGCCGGGGTCGAGGGAATTCTCGTCAACCAGGCTGATCATGGTTGCTTGCAGATTGGTGTCCCAGTAGTTACCCGATGAGTCCACAGGAACCACAACTACCCATATCGGTACCGAAGGAGCTAGTGGTTGGCCATCGGACAGCGACTCCAACAGAATCGGCATCTGCGCGTCCCTGTCGATGCTAAGCACTGCCTCCATCTTTCCTAGGGAATCGAACGGTGAGCCTGCTGCCGCGTAGATCCTATACTCGCCCAAATCGGATGCATCGCTCTCCGGGAAGCTCACGAACATACCGTCGCCATCGTCGGGTGTACGGTCCTCGAGCATTGGGGCAGCGAGCCTGTTCGGTGGAGAGATGTCGCCCCGGTTATCAAGTGGAGCGACTAGAACCAGATTATCGCTCATATCAGTCAGATGGACGTTTCCTTGGATATCGTGAGTGGTGATTGTGACGTAGAGCGGGGTGAGTGGAACGATGGACTGTGGAGATAGAGTGGAAACAGTGCTTCCATAGAGAGCGGTTGTTACTGTAATCTCTAGCTGGAGAGCTCCGCCGATCTGTCTCTGGTCAATCTCAAGCAGTCCACACCCAGCTAGATCGTCGCTGCACCTCTCCCAGATTTCAGTAAGGTCATTGAGAGGATAGTCAGAGACCCATATCACATAATGGCTGAAGTCCGGGGCCAGAGAGCGGTTCCAAAGGATATCGATTGCGGTTCCATCGTCATCCGGGTGGTCCCACGCACTCAGACCATCGACTCTGGCCGGTGGTTGACCTTGTCCAGCGATATTCGACATAGGAGTGGCCTCGACAACCAGAACATTGTCCAGGTCCTCATTGCCCCAGTCATCAGAGGCTACAACGCCAATCCAATAGACAACTCCATTCTGGAGCTGGTTATCACCGATTGAATCGATTACAATCTCATCGGTGGTGCAGTCGGTCACATAAGTGGCCACAGGCCAGCCATCCACGATCGAGGGTGGCTGTAGGCCGGAGGCTGGTAGGATGTAGACTGTGTGGTAGGTGCAGTCCTCTTCTCCATTGGGAGTCCATGTAACTAGGATTCTACCCCCCTCGTCGTTGGGGGCATCTACGGCAGTTGTGTCGGTGATTGAAGAGGGTGGTATTCCATCGTCCAACCCACCGGCTGTTACTACAGGTCCGACTACCGTAGCATTGGCAGCATCGAACTGTCCGGCCTCGTCTACGCAGACTGCCGCGAACCAGTATGCCTTGCTCTGTTCCAACTGCATGACGGTGGTGTTACCAGCAGCAAACGAGGTGTCGACGTGGCCCGAGAGAGTTATGGCATTGGAGATCTGATACTGAACTGCCCAAATCCGAGTGCGATCGGGATCCAATTCCGAGCATGGTGACCATTCCAGAAGGATGGTGCCGGGTGCACCGCCGGATACGGCTTCAGCACTGAGCCAGTCTGGTGGAGCCGGAATCTCATCAGTGGGAGTGGCGCTGCCCTCCCATGCAATCGGAAGGCCAACAGAACCATCCGCATAGGTGATGGATATGGCAGCCCTGTACTCCCTATCGTCAGACAATGAGACTGCATTGCCATCGCGTTCAGCGGTAGTGATGGTTGCGGTTGTCTGGGACCAGTAGGGTATCTCGATGTAGGTCGAGAACTCATACAGATCTTCTTGCGTTGGAACCCACTCAGGATCATCTGTCGAGTCCCAGATATACAACCTGTAGCTGTACCAAGCCGCGTCCTCAGCAGGTAACCATGAGGCCTCAAGGACACCTCCTCCATCGTTCGGCCTATCGAAGAAAGCGGTCATCTCAGTTGGCACTTCGACTCGTTCCCAGTCGTAGGTTATCCTGATTTGCAGAGAGCCGTTCTGAGGAGATTGCATCCGGATATGTGCCTGAGCCGAATTGGTACCAGGAGCGAGGTTCGATATGACAGATTGGAATGAAGATTGGATATTCGGATTCATCGAAGTCAGCTCCCAAGATCCGGAGTAGTTCAGACTGACTGACTGAGCCCACACCCATGCTCCATCCTGTGGTGCTGACAGGGTGAGTGCCCCAGTGTACAGAGGCAGTTTGGTGGGAATCATCTGATCGGTTCCCTGAGGGATGATTATCGAGTTCTCGTCGTCGACCAGAACAGTGGTCATACCCGGTCGAGAAGTGTTCGTAATATCCCATGTACTCTGTGCGAACAGAGCGGTCAGTGGTGCCGCCCTTCTTTGGTGATCAGTCTCCAGTTCCCTCATGCTCTCAACTGGATGGAACATGTGCAGACCGCCTTGGGAGATGACGTATAGGCCTGAGTCGTCCAAGAAGCCTGACGAGATACCGGGGACTAATTCGGAGGCCACTCTCAAGTGGTCACCTCCGGATTCGAATACGTCAACTCCTCTGGGAGTCAGGACGGCGAGATAGTCTCCATCGGAGAATATCTGGAAGGGCGGCCAAGTCAGCATTGACCTCCTTCCTTGGCCTGACTCCATTTGAATCGAGGTCGAGTTCCAGTGAACCAGAGGCTCACTGTCTGTGGCAATGTGCACCCCCCAGTCATCAGCTGCTATCGCCTTGACGTCGTTGCTGGGAATCATATCGATGTTGTAGGTCCCATTGGCGGAGTCAGTGGCGATGTCCCAAGCAGCGACCCCTGGCCTGGTGGATCCTTGGCCATTGTGGGAAATGAATAGAGCTGCATCGTGATGGAGGACAGTGGATGAGCCGTCCGGATTGTTAACCACTCTGGAAGAAGCCTCGGCGAACGTTATTCCGGAGACAGTGTTGCCAATCAGACCGTCGGCGAAGTTCAGCGTTGTAATCACCGAGAGGTTGTTCTGATGCAGGACTGTTAGTCCCGCCGAACCTCCTGCGAGGACTGTTCCATTGCCTTGAATCCCAGTATTGATGGCATGTAGGTGCTCTACGATTGGTGTCGGGAGGCCATCGATGGTGGTTATCGGATCGTCCCAGTCATTCCTAGTCGTGTTCCATAGACCGATGCCACCGAAGGTCGCAACTAGAATGTGATCGCCGTATTCGAGGAAGTCCCTGACTATGTCACTGGGCAGACCTGCAATCAGGCTCCCGTGAGCCCATGTCCGCGTAACGGTGTCGAATTTCTGGTATCCCGCTGCCGATCCTTCTCTGCCCATCAGGCCGACATACATGGTACCGTCGTCCTCGAGAACCATACCGTCCATCTGAGCATGCAGGGCGGCTGGAGTTGGAGAGTAGATTCTGTTGGTTAGATCGATTGACCAGAGGCCTCGGCCGGCAGTGGTGACCCAGATGTCGTCTTCACCCAAATAGAGGGAGTTAATCACGTCTTGATTGGCGTTGTAGCCAAACTCCCAACGGATTGAGCCGTTGGATAGTCTCTCTCCCTGCAGAACCGAAGAGGCGTAGTAGGCGTTGGCATCGGTGGTCATCGCAACCCAAACGTGAGTCTCATTGGACTCGAAGGCCACCACGCGTCCGCTGGTCAAGCCTGCCAATTCATCGAAGCCACTGACTATGAGTCCAGTACTGTCCAGTCTGTCGACTCTGTTCAGCCCCGTAGTCTGTCCGGATCGGCCTATCGCATAAACCGGAGATGTGCTCGAAGGTGCTCTCTCGATGGAACATCCGTCCATGCCGGGGTCGAGGATCTGGCCATTGGCCGTGGAAATTCCTGAAGTCACTATCCTTGAAATTCCCCCGGTGTTGTCATACTGGTGAGCTGTAATCAGGACGTTATTGTGGTGGAGCATCCCTCCTGGGAAGATTCGATCCTCGGAGATTCCATCTTGTGCCGTCAGGGTGCTAAGGTACTGGTTGTTATTGTAGTTGTAGCGATCCAGGCCTACGCCATTGGTATCGAATCCGATGTAGAGGACATCGTTCTGTTGGTCGCAAGCCATCGCGCGGGTATCGTCATCGGATAGTCCCTGACTGCTACTGGTCATAGGTGCTATCCATTCCATATTGATACCATCTTGGTCCCAATCACCGGTATCGAATCTCGCTATGCCTCCTTGATTGCCCCACCAATTGACTCGTCCCACCGCGACGTGGATGATACCTGCACAAAGCTCGATATCGGCAGGATAGCCACCTGGGATGTCTCCCGAGCCTAATTCCCAGGTTGTCCAATTATCTGTAGATCCGTCCAGCATCAGTATGTCTGAGTTTGAATTCCATCCTCCACCTTGGTAACTACCTACCCACAAGTCATTGAAAATCACCTCCATGGTGTAGAGCTCGTTGGAGATGCCATTAGCGGGCAAGCCATCGCCCTCAACCCAAGAATCGAGCCAACTCTCATTGTTGGGGTCCCATCGAAGTATCCCATTCGTGCTGGCGAACAGATAGGTGCCATTCCACTCAACCATACCTCTGATTGGGCCGTCGATATCTGTCCACTCATCGAGAAGGGTCATATTGTCTGCCAGGAACCTCCGCATGATGTTGTCACCATAGGAGACCCACATCTCGCACGAGGCGGTGTCTAACGGGAAGCAATCTCCGAGAAACCGCGCATTCACCCTCTCGACATTACCTATTGTATCGAGGTTGTCAAGCCATGACTCATTGGTGGCGTTCCATCTGACTATAGTGCCGTCACCATTGTTCCAGTATTGCGTCGGTCGTGCTCCTATCCAGAGTTCGTCGCCTACGGAACCTATTCCCATCACTGTGGATGAAAATCCTATTTGACCATCCACGGCTAGTGTAGTCGCACTAGTGTTGTTATCGAGGTAGATTCGGTAGATGTCATCGTTGGATGCCCACCAAGAGTTGCTCCTTTGGAGCGAATAATGCAGGACATCACCGATTATTTCTATATCGGCAGGAATGGAATTAGAGAGCGTGGGGCCGTTGGAGTTGCTGCCTCTGTTCCAACTCTTCAGCACGGTGTCATTGACGACATCAATGAGAGTCAGGCCAAAATCACCCCCAGCCCACATCGTGCCAGGCGATCTTCCGTGAACCAAGACTGTCACATCGTCGTCATTGATGTAGCCCTGTGATCCATCCCAGGACTGTAACCAGGTCTGGTTATTGAGATTGTAGCGCGCTATACCAGTGTTCTCGAAGCCGATATACAGGATATCTCCTATCTTCACAGTGCGAGCTCGCTGTGTATCGTCACCGGCATTCCACACATCGATTACGGTTCCATTGAGTGAATCAATAACTGCGGCGCCATCGTTGGTACCCGCATAGAGTCTGTCTGACCCAAACTTGGCTACTGAGTAGACGAAACGTGAAGGCATTCCATCCTGATTGGAGATGCATCCCCTCAGGTCATAGGTCCAATTCCAGATACATGCCCCCCGATTGGTACCAGCATAGATACCATCTGAATCGCTAGTGATGTCATAGAAGACGTAGGGGTCATTGTTCCAACCCTGTATGCTGGTCTCAAGGGATTGCCAATTACTCCCATCCCAACGGGCTATTCCTCCGTTTGAGGTAGCCCCTGTATTGGAGACAGAAGACCCCACTATCAGATCCCCTTGGTAATCAATGTGCAGTGATAACACATCGTCATCAGGCAAGGTCCCATCGTCCTGAGACCAAAGGTCGGAGACATCTCCGGTTAGCCTATCAATTACCAAGAGACCGAAATCTGAGAGTCCGAGATAGACAATATCGCCGTCAACAGCCACTGGAGTGGCGTCCAAGTTGTCGGCACCTAGGGATTGCCAAGACCCGAGGATAGAAAGATCGTACAGGTTGATTCGCATCACACCTTCATCGGGTGTGGCGATGTATGCTATTCCATATCTGGTAACAACTTGATTGACTAAATCCGAGTCGAGCCCGTCGGAAGTAGTCAGCACATCTACGAGGGTCAGCGTGGTGGTGTTCACCAGAGAGATTCCCGACTCATAGTGTCCGACGACCAGGATCTCGGTATTGTCATCGTGAGACATGCTTGAAATATGCGAGGAGCTGATTCCCGAGACCGTGCCGATGTATGCGCCATCGTCATTTCTAAGTCTGAGAATTCCTGCATCAAGTGTACCGACCCAGACCCAGCCACTGGAGTCTTGGACAATGGAGGTAACCGAAGATGGATTGCTCACATAATCGGTCAGATCAATGGGGCTTCTCCAAGTCTGATCTTTATTGTCGAAGCGATCGATGATGGCCCCACCGCTAATCCAAATCTCCCCATCTTCCCCATCATCGATGTGAGCAACCACTTCCATCTGCGATGTCGAGGGGCTGCTTACCAGAGTCATGGTGCCATCGAGATTCTCCCCCGACTGTCTGGCGAAGGTACCAGAGCCATCGCCCAAAATCATGGTGCCTGATATGGGTCCGCGAGAGCCACCGGATGGCCATGCGAAGATGGACGAGCCGGGGCCGACAAGCCCCATGTCTGTCACCTGTCTCTGTGACTTGAACATCAAGGTCACAGTATCGTAGGCATGTACCGTGCTACCAGTGAGGAGGTGTAGCCAACCATCTGTCAGAGCTATTCCTCTGACGGCGTTTGATGACAGCCAGTTGTTGGTCGACCAAGTGGTGAGCCATGTGTCGCTGGCCGTATCGTATCTGTTGACTCCCCCTCCAATCGTAGCAATCAGTAGTAGTGAGTTGAATTCTTGCAATTGTGTAATCGAGTTGGAAGTAAGTATGTTAGCGGTATTCCACTGGGTATTGCTTCCCATGATTACTGAGATTCCTGATGAGCCAGAAGAGGTGTTGTAATCAAACACCCTGACCCCACTCTGTGAAGTCGCTATGTAAACGGTATTCGAGATCACAGCGATATCAGTTGGGACCTCAGGAAGGTCCGTCGTGCAGAAGTTGGTAGTGGTGTAAGCGCTCTGACCCGGGGCCAAGTGATGTAGTTCGCACGAGGTGGCAAACCATATGACGCCGTAGTCGTCCACAGTGATGGCATCTATCACAGAATTGGTCCCTGTGTCTGGGAGCTCTGCTAGGTCGGAGGAATCGAATAGACTGCGAGAAAGGATCCTTCCGTCATCGGTGCCGATTAGGAGGCGGTTCTCTGACTCGTCCACTGCCAGACTCCTGCCGAAGAGGTCCAACTCGATATCGACTATCCTCTTGCTGGCTTGGTCATCCAGATGCAGTAGATCGTCATCGAGGAGAATGTAGAGCCTGCCATCGTTAGGATTCACAACGGTGTCTTGAACCAAGACGTTGGTCGTAGAGAATGAGACTCGGGGGTCAGCAGGCCTCAGCGCCTCAATCACCAGATCATCGATGGTGATACCACTGGGAAGCAGCCACGAGGCATCGCTGACGGAGTTGGGCTGGAGCCATGTATCGAGTTCGCCGTGATCGACCTCAGGCAGGTTCTCAGTGAACGAGTCCTGACGTCCAAGATCGCCATATCCCCGCCAATCGAGGATTGGGGTCTGAGTATCCATCAAGGTGATTTGGGGTTCAGTAACCCAGTAGCCCTCGCTGCCGTCGACCGAGATTTCGAATGTGAGGTTGTCAAGCTGGGCTCCGGGAGCGAAGTCGAGGAACATATCAGCGTATGCCATGGTCCCATTCGCAGGGTCAGCACCAGTCGCCTCAAGGGTAATCCATCCAGTGTCATTGCTGCCGCCGGCACCCCAAGCTCTCGGGGTAGTGTCGGAGTTCTTCTCGGAATCTAAATCCGAGGAAGGAGCGGCGGCCCAAGGCAGTGCCAGCATCAGAGTGGCCAGTAGAATAGCCACACGCTGCTGCGACCGTAGGTCGTCGAAACTAACCGTTGACACAATTTTGTCGCGTACTTGTTGAGATTAAGAAAGGAGTGGGTCTGTGTTTGGACAATGCTCATCCGCCGTAGGCGGAAATTTGTGATATCGTGTTTCGAAAGCCAAAATCACGATACCGCTCCATACATGGCCGATAATACATGTTTTCTCATTAGGATAGCATCATAGCAGAGGGGTATGCCGGCTGTCCCCGGAGGCGTGACTATGGAAGACAACGGTCTGCGCGAGGACGCGTTGGAGTACCACGCCTCGAATCCTCCTGGAAAGATCACAGTAGTGCCCACCAAGCCACACGGCACTCAGCGCGAGTTGTCTCTAGCATATTCTCCCGGGGTAGCATACCCATGCAAAGAGATTGAGCGCGATCCTGATAATGCCTACAAGTACACCTCGAAGGGCAACCTTGTCGCCGTAGTCAGCAACGGTACTGCAGTATTAGGTCTGGGTGACATCGGAGCGCTGGCAGGAAAGCCCGTGATGGAAGGAAAGGGGCTGTTGTTCAAGGCGTTCGCAGACATAGATGTGTTCGACATCGAAGTCGACAGAACGGATGTCGATGCATTCGTCGAGGCTGTCAAGGCAATCGCACCTACATTCGGAGGAATCAACCTTGAGGACATCAAGGCTCCAGAGTGCTTTGAGATTGAGCAGCGATTGGTCGCTGAGCTCGACATTCCAGTCATGCACGACGACCAGCACGGGACTGCAATCATCTCCGGAGCAGCGCTACTGAACGGACTGGAGGTCGTCGAGAAAGATATCGGTTCAGTCAGGGTGGTAGTCTCAGGAGCAGGGGCCTCAGCCATCTCATGCGCACACCACTACATCAGACTCGGAGTCATGTCCGAGAACATCGTGCTGGTTGACTCGAAGGGTATCCTGACCAAGTCGAGAAATGAAGCGGGAGAGCTCAACCCGTACAAAGCCGAGTTCGCACTCGACATACCGGACGGAGATTTGGCCTCAGCGATGGAGGGTGCAGATGTGTTCCTCGGTCTGTCCAAGGGTGGAATTGTCAGCGGCGAGATGGTCTCGAAGATGGCTGACAGGCCGCTGATTTTCGCGCTCGCTAACCCCGATCCAGAAATCACTCCCGATGATGTGTATGCTGTGCGGGAGGATGCAATCGTAGCAACAGGTCGCTCGGACTACCCTAACCAAATCAACAATGTACTCGGATTTCCCTATATCTTCAGAGGAGCCCTTGACGTGCGATCCAAGGAGATTACAGAGGGCATGAAAATGGCTGCGACTCATGCCATCGCAGAGCTAGCCAAGGAGCCGGTCCCTGACGATGTGGCTGCAGCATATGGAGGCGAGCAGTTGCAGTTTGGACCAGAGTACCTGATTCCCAAGCCGTTCGATGCTAGAGTCCTGATCTGGGAGGCCAGTGCGGTAGCAGAGGCTGCTGTCAACGAAGGAGTGGCAAGAGTCTCTACAGATGAGTTCGATGTCGAGAGATACAAGGAGGAGCTTGAGTCCAGACTCGGTCTGACGCGCTCAATCATGAGACGTGTCATCAACATCGCCCGCAAGGACCGGAAGAGAATTGTGTTCTCCGAGGGCGAGGACCCCACGATTATCAAGGCCGCATCCCAGTGTATTTCAGAGGGGATTTGCGAACCAATCCTTCTAGGTCAGTTAGAGCGAATTGATGCTGTCAAGGAGGAGATGGGTCTGAGTTTCGAATGCGAGACCATCGATGTGAGATACGATCCACGCAGGCGGTCGACTTACGCTGAAGAATTACACAACTTGCGAGGACGTAAGGGGCTGACTCGTGAGGATGCTGTGCGTCTTCTGAAGTCGGCCACATACTTCGCACCCATGATGGTTAGAATGGGTGATGCGGATGGCTATCTCGGAGGTGTCTCACATCACTATCCAGATATTGTCAAACCGTGCCTTCACACCATTGGGCCTGATCCCGATTCACACAGAATAGTGGGGATGTACATGATGACTGTTAACGGGCAGTTGATGTTCATTGGCGATGCTACCATCAACATCTACCCGGACTCGCGCACGCTTGCAGAGATAGCGGTCCAAACTGCCAAGGTCGCAAGGAGGTTCGGAGTCAAGCCGAAGGTGGCTATGCTCTCGTTCTCTAACTTCGGAACCTCTCCTGAGTTGCGCACAGACAGGATAGAGGAGGCAATCTCGATTGCAAGAGAGATTGATCCCGACCTAATCATCGATGGGCCTATGCAGGCCGATACTGCACTAGTCCCCAGCATACAGGAAGATTACCCATTCATGACACTAGAGGGTGCAGCGAATGTTCTAATCTGCCCTAACCTCGCATCTGCAAACATTGCATACAAGCTGCTTCAGAGGATTGCAGGTGCAGAGATGACTGGTCCAATTCTAGAGGGCCTCTCCAGACCCGCTCATGTCCTACAGCGTGGCGATAGTGTTCGCGAAGTAGTTCACATGGCTGCTATCTGCGCGGTTGATGCACAGAGGCATGCTAGACAGCGCCTATGACGTGCATACGAGTCATAGGGTAGCGAATGAGTCACATTGAAGTTTGCGAGCCCTATCCAGATTCATGACACAATGGGAGTATAGAATTGTAGAAAATTCAGATGCAGCGTATAGCCAGATTGCTGAAATGTTG
>JBJLJN010000007.1:0-33335 GCA_045559735.1 Candidatus Thalassarchaeum sp.
TAGGAACGGATTCATCTCAGGGGAATCCTTCATGACCGGCTTTCCGGGCGTCCCAAGCAGATATCATGGTTCCAACCGACTACTTGACACAGGATCAGATCATCTCACTTACTCTGGTTGCAGCCTTGCTGTTGGCTTCGGGTGTTCGTAGGATACTGGATCCCAGCGGACTGCTCGCGGCGATGATAGTCGGTCTAGTAGTCTCGCTGATGGGACACTGGACTTGGCTGGCAATCATGGTCGTCTTCCTCTTACTCGGATCGATTGCGACGAGGTGGAGGTTTGAGGAGAAGCGAGCATTGTCAATCCAAGAGCGCAATGAGGGAGTCAGAGGATGGAGGAACGTGCTGGCCAATGGTGCGGCACCTTCGATTGTCGCAATATTGAGCTGGCAGGGAGATGGAGACTGGTACCTATTGGGGATGGCTTGCTGTGCTTCTGTCGCTCTATCGGACACTCTGGCATCTGAGATTGGAAGTCTGGACCCCAGAACTCGCAGCATAATCAACTTGGAGGCAGTACCTCCGGGAACCAACGGAGGTATGTCTCCCACAGGCACCTTCGCTGCCTTGTTTGGCGCGTTGGTGATCGCAGCAATGACTGCCCTGATTATTCCGTTCTCTCATGATGGATTCCACCATGATGCAACACTACTCTCTGATTCTCAAGGTCAGGCTTTCGTAATCATCACAATTGTGGGATGGATTGGATGCCAAGTAGACTCAGTACTAGGCGCTCTGTTGGAGAATAAGGGATACATCGGAAAACACTCGGTCAACTTCCTCGCTACTCTATCCGGAGCGATGATGGGCTTCGTGGCTTGGGGTAGGATGTTCTGACTGGTGATAGTGAGGTTTGTACTGTACGAAATCTGGAGAATACCATGAGAGTTCAATCGAGACTACCTGCTGGGAGCGCTGCCACGGCTCTCGTAGTATTGCTACTTGCTCTCTCTTTGAGCTCGGCGACTAGTGCTCAAGATCCAATGGAGTTGGACGGCCCGGGAATAGAATGGGAGTTACCAGAATCTCACATGCTCTACCTCAAGGGCACAGCAAGTGACCCTTTCATTGACCGAAATTGGTCTACCAACACGGGAGAGCCATTGGGTAAGGCAGAGTTCACTAGGACCAGTTCAGCCTTGAATCCCAATCTGATTGAAATCCAGTCCGCGCCATTGTCAGGATCTTTTAGATTCGAGGGGAACCTGACAGTCAGGCTATTTGCCTCGCTTGACTCTACGAACGATGGATGCAGGCTCACCAATGTGCTTCCTGGAGCTGCGGGAGCTGAGACGAGATTCATGGTGAGCCTGTCATTAGGCGATACACTGGTACTCGACGGCGCTGTAACCAATTCAATCGCGATGGAAGAATCGTATCTTGAGGCTCATGAGTTCACAGTGATGGCAGACAACGTCAACGTCTCAATGTCTGAAGGCGACTTGATCTCACTAAGTGTCGATGTGGAACACGACTGCATTCAGCAGGGCATCCTTTGGTGGGGCACCTATGATGCAACTTCGGGAATAATCTTCCATGGTGACGTGATTGAACCTATGATTGACTACAAAGTAGATTCCAACCGCATGGTAAGAATAGAGTTCACACCTATCTCGCCATGGGGGCCCGGCGACTTTGATCGGCAGGTCATCGAGATAGTCGGGCCGTTGGACTGGGATGAGATGGTCCACGGGCACGGCAAAGAGGACCAGCGCCTCGAACACTTCGAGATTCCCCATGGGGCAAGGACGGGAGAGGCCAACAGGACCATCCTGACATGGTCCTCGGAGAAGCCGATTCCTCCGGGGCGATACATGATTGATTCCTGCTTCACCCTCACAGACCAAGATCCCGGCGAGCTTTGTGATGCCATAGCCGTGCTGAGATTCGAGATATTGCCCAACGAGGGCCCATTGCTCTCCTCAACGTGGGCTATTCTGATTATCCCTCTAAGTATAGTCGGATGGATTGCTGCATCGATCCGTGAAGCCTCACTACCGATAGCCGCGTACGCCGTACTTCTACTACTGGCAATAGCCGCCATAGGCCCCGCATCTCATCTACCAGATATCGATTACAAAGTCCCCCGGCAGCAGGGCGCTGCACCCTCTTTCTCTCTGCTGTCCCATGATGGCGATCTTGTTTCCCTCTCGGACCTGATTCAGGACAGTGATGCCTTGGTAGTGGGTCTTTTCCATCCTGGCTCGCCAAACTCCATCAGGCAGATGCACGAGTTCATCGGAGCTGAGGCGATAAGTCAGAATGACATTGCCTTCGTCCAGATTGCAACAGGAGAAGGTGTCCAAGCAATCGACCTCGACTCCTATTCTATCATGCTGAATGAATCCTGGCCTCTATTGCTGGATGAATCAGACGCATCAATCGGAAAGGAGTTTCCAAGTGGGGCTACAGATGCTGTCATTATTATTGACGCTGCTGGATTCGTCACTAGCTGGAATCCAGGCTCTATGTCGGCTATGGAGATAGAGGAAGCAGTCGAATCTTCCACTAGGGGGTCCGGCAACAGCCCACTCACAATAATCGAACTCGCATTAGGAACCGCGCTCCTGCCTCTTGTGATTCTGGCGATGCCCAGGGATAGGGAACTGGAACTGCCCGAAGAACCACTCCTTCCTGGGGCCGCTTCGTTGATGACTGCAGCCGCGGCTGCAACGGGTTTCGCAATGTGGTCCCTGCCCGTGTCGTTGATGTCGGTACTCGGTCTGGGCTCGGTCTGGATCTGGGTCGAGCTCGTACTGGCAGCAGTGTTGGTGTATCACGGCTCATCGATGCTGCTGCGTGGCAGCATTGCCGAGGTAGAGGCCATCGCATCAAGGGTTTACGAGATGCTACCGGATGATTTCAGAGAGTGGCGCGACGAGTCGAGCTTCAAGGAGGATGCCTATCTGGGACTCTGGCTCGCTTGGTTACTTTGGCTGAGGGCACCTACACTCGTTCCACAAGGCGTCGGAGCACTCGCTCGCTCAGACATCGTCGGCCTCTTCCTCTCAATCCTTGCTTTCACTGGAATGCTAATAGTGGCTGGACTAGTAATCAACTTAGCCAGATTCGTGGCCCTCGCCCCCGGCTCACTTTCAAGGACATTCGGTTGGCTCAGTGTTGGCATCAGGCCAAGGGCATGGGGCCTTGTCGCTTCTGTCTTGGGAGCATGGTTGGCAATCCATCTCACAGCGGGCCCCATCCTGGGTTCGATGTGAGCCATGATACGCACAAGTCGGCCAAGCCGCAGACGGTTGGGACCGAGATTATCATAAGAGCAAGGCCCTAGGGCGTTTTACTCCTAAGGGGGTATAGTATAACCTGGTAGTACCGCGGGCTCCAGTTGCACGGGAATGACGACAAGTGGTTTTTCTGATGGCTTTGATGACCAACTGGAGCACCGACCTGTCGCAACCCGAGAGCGTGCGCATGTCAGGTGCACGCTAAGCGGAAGACACCCGCTGATCTGGGTTCAAATCCCAGTGCCCCCACCAATTTACTCCAGTGTACACCTTCGCACTCTGTTTGAGGTTGGGTTGAAAGACCAAGGGTATGTGAGACCTATGATGCTGCCCAATCCGGTCAAGGCTCTGCTGTGTGTCTTCATACTCGTTTCATGCACTGGCAGCCTGTCTCTTACGAGGTACCGCCCCCTGCATGATGATGGGGCCCAGTTAATCGGAGAGGGGCAGGTCGAAACCGCTCCCCTTCAGGCTCACGTGCCTTGGTCGGAGCAGGCCCCGTGGTGGGAGGTCACTTCGATGGACTCTGACAGGAATGGTATCCACGATTCACTGCAATACGCAGATGACATAGTGAACATCGGACTCTCATTTTCGAGGGAAGTGACAGACGAGGACAGGGCCAGACTGGCCCTTGCGGGGTATGAGATTCACGTCGAGCTTCCAGTGGTCGATGCAGTTCTCATTGGTGCTGTTGACGCCAGAAAGGTGTATGACTTAGCACAACTTGAAGGAGTAATAATGGTCGAGCGATACGGTTCTTTGGTATTCTATGGGGATGTCCAAACTCTCGCTGTTAAGGCGAAGAACTCGAGCGAGTACCCCATAGGTGCATGGGACCTTGGAGTCAGCGGTTCCGGCGTGAACATAGCTCTCACAGATACGGGTGTTGACAATGAGCACCCAGGCCTCTCTGGGAAGTTCGTGGCAGGATATGATGCGGTTTGCTACGTGCACTCTGATCCGCAGTGCATCCTAGCCGGAGGGCGCGAGGACGACGGCTCATTTGATCCGGATGATGGCAACCAGCACGGGACGGCATGCATGGGGATGGCCAGCGCAACAGGTCTGGATGCAGATGGCTCGCAATCTGAGTTCTACGGTTCCGCTCCCAATGCCACACTGGTGGATGTGAGGATTGGTACCGATGTGGGAGCTGGACCGTTCGAGAACTATCTGCTGGAGCAGGAGTTCTATGAATCAGCCATGAATGGCCTGCAGTGGATAATCGATCACAGGGACGATGCTTGGCCGGGAGTGGCCGAAGCCATGTACGGAATAGACATAATCTCCCTCTCTTGGGGAATAACCAGTCACGAGAATGGAGGCTCCGATGGCACCGATATGCACAGTAGGATTCTCGATGAGGCTATGCTCGCCGGAGTTACTGTATCAAACGCTGCGGGCAATGACGGCCCCGACAACGACGGGTTGTCTGGTATGAGCGCCTCGTCACTGTCCATCACCGTAGCCGCTACAGACGACCTGAACACTGTTGACAGGTCTGATGACACCATCGCTTCATACTCCTCGAGGGGCCCCAGACGCGACAATGGAGATTCTAACCCCCTCGACGAGCTTATTCCCGAGATTAGCGCTCCCGGTACCAACATAGTGCAAGCAGAGGGCTGCGTTTCTAGCGGGGGCTGCAACAATTTCCTCGGAGGTGACGCCTCAGACAATACCTACACAGGCCGTGGTAGCGGCACCTCGTATGCCACACCCGCAGTGACGGGGGTAATCGCTTTGGTCATGGAAGCCAATGAGAATCTCACACCTCTGCAAATCAAAGAGGTGCTGAAGCAGACAGCCGAGAGGAGGGGAGAGCCAAGCGCGCCTGAGTTGGACCCTTACTGGAACCGAGATTTCGGCTTCGGAATGGTGGACGCCCACGCTGCCGTCACTCTCGCATTGCACCTCGCTGAGATGGGCGACGAGGCCTTGATTGACCCTTCCATCCAGAACCATCTACTGAACCTCATAGATTCCAACGGGACAATCAATATGACAGGTCATTCGTGGGCACAACTCGGTAATGTAGAACGTGTCGAATTCAGGATAGACGGCGGTGATTGGAGAGAGGCGACTTACTCCGCCGAGCTGGAGGAGGTAGGCCCTCTGACACCATTCTCTTGGCATGTCATTCTGGATCCCTCGAAACTCGGCCTCGGACCGCATCAAATTGAGGTCAGGGCTGTTTCGGGTGATTCTGTCTCACTCACGATTTTCGTCACCGTGTATGGTTCAGCCGACCCATCCTCGGATCTTTCAGTCCCTCCCATGGTGATTGTTCTAGTGGCTTCGGTGTTTGCCATATGGGTAGCATCTGTAGTTTTGGTGCGTGTGAGATCAGACGGCGAGATTGACAGTATCATCTCAAACCTGCGAGGTAGTAAATCAGTCAAGTTCATTTCCGGCGGAGCAATAGATGCGGAACTTCTGGAAGAAGAAGAGCAGAAATAGCGAATTCAAGAGATTGAGTGCGTTCTGTTCAAATCCTTGTGGACTCGTCCGTAGGTCATGGTGAGGTTCTCAGACAGAGCGAACAGCATCAGACCTACGGGTGTTCGGCGCATGTTTGACATGGCCGGAGACGATTCCATCCAGTTCGGCTTGGGAGAGCCTGACTTCCAGCCCCCTCTGGTCGCCATCGAAGCCTTCACTAGGGCAATGAATGAGGGCAAGAACAAGTACACAACAACGGCAGGGCTACCTCCGTTAAGGAGCAAGATCGCCGAGATGTGGCATCATCTTGACCCCAGCCTGGATGAGAGCAATGTCTGTATCACAATGAGTGGGACCAATGGCCTGCTCGACATCTTCCTCGCACTAGTGCAACCCGGAGACAATGTGATGCTGCCCGAGCCGTATTTTCCTCTCTACCCTCCCGATGTTGTAATCTGCGGAGGTGAACCCAATCTCTACCCCTGCACATTTGAGAACGGCTTCGTCCCTACTATCGAGGACCTTGAATCCAGAGTGGATGACAACACAGTGGCGATATTGTACAACTTTCCAAGTAATCCCACCGGGGGCAATGTCACCGAGGCTCAGAGGGACGAACTGGTTGAGTTCGCTATGAAGCATGATTTGTGGCTGATTACCGATGAGGTATACGATAGAATAGTGTATGACGCCCCTCATGTCTCATTTCTCGGGGCCGGTTATGAAAAGGTCATCATGGTTCAATCATTCTCAAAGACCTTCGCGATGACAGGATGGAGGATAGGCTACCTATTGTCGCCCGATGACGATGCGATGACACAGCTGACCAAGATGCAGTACTATGTCACTGCCTGTAGCAATGATGCTATGCAACATGCGGTTCTTGAGGCACTGGAGAATGCCCCAGGATATCCAGAGGAGATGTGCATGGAGTTCAAGGCGAGGAGAGACCTGATTTGCCAACGTCTCAATGCTATTCCCGGAGTTTCGTGCCAAGTCCCAACAGGGGCATTCTATGTGTTCCCCAAGGTTGAGGTTCCCGGGATGAACAGCGAGGAGATCGCTATGGCCCTGCTCGAGGGAGGGGTTCTCTGTTCTCCCGGAACAGCGTTTGGAGAGATGGGAGAAGGCCACCTTCGATTCGCATATACAATTGGTAGGGAAGGCATCGACCAAGGGATGGACAGAGTGGAAACGGTCCTTAGGAAACTGAGGGGAGATTAGCAGGTGTCTCCAACACTCTCTCTTGTGGCATTCATTCTGTCTCTTGCCGCCTCACTCGGGGTATCTAAGAAGGATCCGAACCGAATCGCTGGGGCAATCCTGCTGGTCTCGTTTGCCTATCTCAGTCTCTACGGCCCATCTGCAATAGGATTCGGATTATGTATAGGCTCGGGATGGGCTGTTTTGAATCGGGCTGCATTCCAAATGTTCCCGCAGCAGTCAGTCATCAAATAAGTAAGGTAAATCGATCATCCGGCTACCTTCTTCGGACTCATCGCCTCCTTCGTCATCCCCGCGCGGCACCTCTCCTCTGTCCTCATCTGGACCCTCTTCTTCGGTGTCAGAAACAGGAGCCTCGATGAGATCCATCTGCAAGTTCTCAAGAGAACTGTCCTGACCTCTCATCCATGCCGGCATTTCGTTGGAGCCGCCCAAAACAGAAAGGGTGGTAAATGTCGCCATCGGAAGGACGGAAATCGCGACAAGGAAATCTATCACAGCGGTGTCAGGTACAGTGGCATTGGGGAATATCACGTTCAGGACCACTGCCTCCAACTGAACCTCGTTCCACTGCCCTATATCCACATCCAGCCAGTTCAGCGAGGCTGCTAGGAAGGTTCTGGCGATGAACCAGAACAAAAGAATTGGAAGTATCCATGAGAACCGGGAGATCTTCCACAGCACGCTCCTGAACATGGCTGCGTACCCGACGAGCCATGATGAGATTGCAGGTTGTATACGTACAGCTATCCAGAGAGCGATCATGTATCCAGCCATCCCCAGTTCAAAGGCTCTATCTGGCTTAACCACTCGCTCAGGTACTCCCTCCATAATCAGCAGAGGAGTTGCTATCAGAATGACTTGCATTGGCACCGCCAGAAGCTGCAGCCCCCCATGCACCGAGATGAGATCGAAACCGTCGACGCTGACCTTCCTGTTGACCAGCCCAGCCATCTTTCCGTACGGACTCCTCTGTAGGGTCATCCTAGCTCTATCGATTAGTTCCGGATCATCAGTTCTACGGCTAAGTCCGAGGACCGGCCCCCATCCGCCTCTATTTACGACTCTATGAGGTCTGAAACCGCCGAAGAACATCGCAATAACAAGTGATATTAGGCCGTAAATCAGTCCTGCGACTATAATCCAGTAGACCAACTCCGTCCTTACCGTGACTGTGAAGTTCTCGCCATCCACATCGAGCAAGTAGGTGAGTGAGAAACCGATGATGGGAACCAAGGTGACCTGTAGAACAACCACGGTGTAGAGAACCGCTCTCTGATACAGGTCGACTGCCTTCACGAGACGACGCAACTAATTCCCGGCATAAGTTCTTCAGCAGTCTTAGAGCGCGTAAGGCCGATTCCGTTTCCAATAACTCATCACCGAATTCGCCCTACGGGCGACGAACGCAGTTAGAGAACCTTCATACACGGTTCAAGGGACGAGGAGAATAGCATGCGCTACCTCACCCCAGTTCTTCTCGTGTCTCTGATGCTGACTATGGTCGTAGCTCCATTGGCCGAGGAGTCCCTACATGTCTCCGAAGCAGACGAACGCTCTGCTACTCTCAAGACACTCATCGACTTTGAGGTGACTTCGATTACAGTAGGGGATGTATCCAATCCACCTCAGTCCTGGGAGCAGCCAGATTCGACTATCGCAGATTTTGTCCTCCGAGGAGAAGCGATAACAGTAACAATCACATTCACCCAAGCTGGAACATCTAGCCAGCCAGCATACGCGGAGGGATGGATGCAGGTTTGGCATCCGATAGGCTTCCTCGTCGAGGAACATTTCGTTAACATGACGCTTTCTGGCCAGCAATCAACTACAGAGGCGTTCGAATGGACCCCCGGCTCTGCTCACAGTGCAATAGACGACTACGGTTACTTGTACGGGGGAATGATACTGAAGGGGACCATCGATGGCGGATTGGCTGACAACAACGAGGCCAACAATGAACTCGAGAGGAACATGCCAGTGGCAGTATGGAGCGACGAGATGGACAACGGCTTCTGCGGCGATGTTGATGGGGACCAAGTAATCGACTGCACCAACATACTGAGTGCTAATCAGCCAACCTGGGCCGGTGCCGGGTATGATTCGGATGGCACACTATCCTCTGATCCGGATTACTATGGCCATTGGAGGATGGATGACGATTCAAGCAGCGTGGGACAGTATCATTGGAGAGTTTCAAGGCCCGGCTCTGACTACGCGAGCAACAGGCATGACCAGCTGTGGTGGGGGTGGTTCACACCTAATGACAACTGTGATGATCCCGGCCACGGGCTCAAATACGGGACTCTTGATACTGGTGTGTCAGCACTCTATGGGAACAACTTCTGCAAGATAAGAATCAGGTCTTTCGATTTCATATCGATGCACCTAGTTACGCACGCTTGGGGAGAGATGGCAGCCGGCGACGATTTCAGAATTGAGACTGATTCGGGCGGTCTGCTTTCTCATTATGACTACTCTGCACAGAACATCTCGAAGAACCAAGGCGACTGGACTCAGTTGATCTGGAATATGACCAATATCCACCCCAATGCCGACTACACCTTCTCATTCAAATTCGATTCAAACAGCTCGTTGGCGAATCAGGGCATTCATCTCGACAACTTCCTAATGTTTGGATTCGAGAAGGTTGCAGAATATACTCTGGACGTGGATTGCAACGACCCACTGCCTAATGCTTATCTTACCGTTCCAGATGATCCGGTTCCACCTTCGCTGTATTGCAAGATTAAGAACAACGGATACGTCGATATCAGTCTGCGCTTGTACACCGAGGTGTCCAACCAGACATGGATGAATGGATATCCTCTGAGAATTGACTCTAACAACTTGTTCGATCACGATAACTACGTCGTCACCGAGGTAATCGGTGCCTTGGAGTCGATGGACACCTGGTTCAATCTGAGCATACCTGAGGGGGCCAGCGTGCAGGAGATTGATTGGCATGTCTGGATTAATGACGGGACAACTAACCTATCCAAGATCTACTTCCAGTTGCCAGTTTCCGTTATAGCAGCTTACTCAGCCACTCTGGATCAGAAGACACTGGACAATCCTGCTGCTACACTGTATCCTGGAAACTCTGGAGATGTGGCGATGATCCTGAAAAACACCGGTAACCAGATCGCTACTTGGAACCTCGGTGCCACCTTCGGTGACAACAGGTGGGGGGCAGAGAATCTCGAGTGGCTGAATGTAGACGGAGAAATCATCACCAGCTTAGCGATGAACATCACTGATGAGTTCGAGCTCACGGCCCGTGTCATCGTCCCAGATGAGATTCCACCAGGAACCTACCCCATCACCTTGCTAGCCAATGGGCGAGCTCCTGCTAACTTCGTTGCTGATTGGACCATCTACATCGAGGTCCCTGTACTACATGATCTCGTAATCGAGCCTGAGGCGAATTCAATTATCGCTCCAGCCGATGGAATTCTGAGGCTAATTGAGATCCGATTGGTGAACAACGGGAACTCCGAGGAGGCATTCGATCTCTCCATTGTGTCTGATTGGAAATTGGGCGTCTCTCTAAATGCTGATCAGACCCTGGGAATCGACCCTTTCGGAGGAGACTCGACAGTCCTGCTTCTATTCCCGATGCCATACGGCATCGTCAACGAGACCTACGAGATTTTCGTCATCGCCTCGAGCCAAGATGACCCCGAGACTGAGGTGGATGAGTCAGATGATTATCAGGCCAGCGTCAGAATCTTGCTCACTGTTCCGGTCACCAATATAGTGGATGTTGAAAATCTGGATTTGACCGAGGAGGTGTTCCGCGGCGGCGAGGACGCTAGAACCGTTAACTGGGAGATTTGGAACAATGGAAATGTCAACGACGCATTCTACATCAGCTTTGGGACCAGTCATACCGATGTCTTTGTCCAAGCCACCGGATTGAATGGCGGCAGGACCACTTATGTAGCCCCCGGATCTTCTCTAAACCTCACAATCAGGTACTCATTCTCTCCCACAGCCAATGGTGAGCGAGATATCACCCTTATCGCCACCAGTGTCGAGGCCGAGGGACTAGGCAATACAGTCACCGGCAGTGGTATGGCAGAATTCCAAGTTGGAGCACAAGGATTCTTCCAGATTCTCCCTCCAGCTGAATTGGAGATTACCGAGGGAGATGATAACTACGCTCTGCAGTTCACAGTGGTCAATCTGTTCCCCGAGGACCAGTTACTGAGTGCTGATGTTAACCGTGAATCAGAGTTGTTTTTCAACATCATCGACGCCAGAGTTGATGCAGGCGACAGGGACTTCGTTCTTCTGGCCAATCAGTCTAGGCTAATTACCGTGTATTTGGAGGTCTCAGACGACAATCTCGACAATCTGGCAAATAACACGATGTCATTCGATCTAGTTCTTGAGGTAGATGGAGATAGGGATAAGGTTTCGATGGCAGGGACTGTAACTCTGGTCAAACCGGTGCCAGTCGATACTGGTCCCGACGTCGAGGAGACTGCTTGGTGGGCGGGCAACATCATATTCTTGTTAATGGGAATCGGCGTCTTCGTCGCCGTAATTGTCGTCTCAGTCCGAATCTTCAGGAGCGCATCCGCTCCCATGGAAGAAGTATCTTCTCTCTCGGATTATGAGATGACTGTTGATGGTAGCGGTTGGGATGATTCTTCTGGAATCCCCCAAGCCCCTTCCCTACCTTCTGATGATGAGGTAGCGAACTCGATGTATGGCGGAGCAAAGGATATCTTCGAGCAGCCTCCAGAGATGACACCTCCTCCCGACCCAGAACCTGAGCCTGAGCCCGACCCAGAACCTGAGCCTGAGCCCGAGCCAGAGCCCGAGCCAGAGCCCGAGGAACCCCCAGCACCTGAGCTTCCACCTGGAGCCCCACCCATCCCCGATGATGGACTGCCTGAGGGCTGGTCCACCGAGCAGTGGATACACTACGGTCAGCGCTGGCTTAACCAACAGAACCGAGATTGAGCGCCCAATCATCCCTAATGTCATGTGCGAGGCCTTATGACCCCCCCTTGAGTCGCCGGATTCCGGAGCGTGATTTCCTGTGTACAGCGGTCAACAGCCAATTTTTATCTTGAAGGAAGGTACTGAGAGAACCAGCGGGCGGTCCGCACAGAGCAACAACATCGCTGCTGCCAAGGCAGTTGCAGACTCTGTCCGATCCACATTGGGGCCCAAGGGCATGGACAAGATGCTGGTCGATGGCATGGGTGATGTCGTCATCACTAACGACGGTGCTACCATACTGAAAGAGATGGACATAGAACACCCTGCAGCCAAGATGATTATCGAGATCGCCAAGACTCAGGAGCAGCACTGCTTCGATGGCACGACTAGTGCAGTTGTGATTGCCGGAGAACTCCTCAAGCGAAGCGAGGACCTAGTTGAGCAGAACGTTCACCCTACGGTAATCTGTGAAGGCTTCAGACTTGCCTCTGACAAGGCTTCCGAACTAATCGATTCTCATTCCGTTGAGGTGGACAAGGAGATGCTGGAAGAGGTAGCTAAGACCGCCCTAACAGGCAAGAGCGCGGGAGCGGTGAAGGAATTCCTTGCTGACATATCAGTCCGCGCTGTACTCTCAGTAGCACAGGACATTGATGGCGAGAAAGTAGTTGATCTAGACGACATTAAGGTGCAGAAGAAACAGGGTGGGTCAATCAAGGACAGCAGCCTTGTTGACGGTATCATCCTAGACAAGGAAAGAGTCCACAGCGGAATGCCTCGCAGCGTCTCGGACGCAAAGATAGCATTGATCAACTCGGCAATCGAGGTCAAGAAGACTGAAGTCGATGCGAAGATACAGATTACAGATCCCAACATGCTGTCGCAGTTCCTCGACGAGGAGGAGCAGTATCTGAAGTCACTCGTCGACAAGATACAGTCAGCAGGAGCAGACGTCGTCATCTGCCAGAAGGGCATAGACGACATGGCTCAGCATTACATGTCCAAGGCAGGACTGTTCGCTATACGCAGAGCAAAGAAAAGCGATATGGAAGCCCTATCCAAGGCCACTGGTGGGCGCATTGTCACCAACATCGACGACCTATCTTCTGATGATTTAGGAAACGCATCCAAGGTCGATGAGCGAAAGATAGGGGAGTCCGACATGGTTTTCGTAACCGGATGTCTGGACGCCAAGAGCGTGTCTGTTCTGCTTCGCGGAGGCACCGAGCACGTAGTCGATGAGATCCGTCGTGCTTTCGATGATTCAGTAGGGGTAGTCGCAGTCGCCCATGAGGACGGAGAAGTACTGACCGGTGGCGGCTCTGTACTAGCAGCCATCAGCAGGGATCTCCGTTCATACGCAGAGGGAATCGGGGGTCGCGAGCAGATGGCCATCGAGGCCTTTTCTGGGGCCCTCGAGGTTATTCCGCGAACTCTGGCCGAGAACGCCGGACTCGACCCGGTCAATACGATCATCGACTTGAGGAAGGCACACTCAGAAGGAAACTCTCACTTCGGAGTAAATGTGTACGAAGGAGGGGTCGTCGACATGAGTGAGAGCAGGGTGTTTGAGCCAAGCCGAGTCGTCGAGCAAGCAATCCAAAGCGCCTCCGAGACGGCAACCATGATTCTGAGGATTGATGATGTCATCTCGAGCCGCGCCAGCCCCGCTATGCCAGAGGGTGGCGAGTTCGATGGCATGGGGATGTGAGTCGGATACGGCCTACGGCCGTAGACTCCGCTTGCACTAGATTCAATAATCGCGTCTGAGTGCACTGCATGCCGATAGGCTGGAGGAATCGGATGTCAATCTTCAGTGTCTTCATTGAGGACGGTTGCATTACTTGCGATGCTTGTGAGGAAGCAGCACCTGATGTCTTCGAAGTTACTGATGACACTTGCTTCATCAAGCCAGATGTCCGGATAGATGGAGGATACGACAGGAACACTGAGAAGTCAGGCCTCAAGCCAGACGTAATCAGCACTCTGTCGGATGACATCATGGATGCGGCCGACGCCTGCCCAGTTGATGTTATCATCCTAGTCGAGGAATCGGGGGAAGATGCTTCTGAGACTGAAGTGACCGAGGCGGCTGAGCCCGAGGCCGAATCCGTTGTAGAGGAACCGGAAGAGCAAGCAGAGGGCCTTGAGGGATTGCTTTCATCAGGCGACAGGGCTCTCAACATCATGTTCGGCTCTCAATCTGGGAACTCGGAGGAGTTGGCTGCCAAGTTCGCCAAGAGAGCTTCTGATTACGGACTTGAGGCGACCGTGCACGATATGGATGGGTTCGACCTTTCTTCTCTTTCCAGTATGAAAAGAGTTCTGATTATCTGTTCTACATGGGGGGAGGGAGACATGCCAGATAATGCAGAAGAACTCTGGCTGGAGGCGAACTCTGACTCTGCCCCTAGGCTCGATGAGACTTTCTTCTCCGTCCTAGCATTAGGCGATACCAGTTACGAGTTCTTCTGCCAATCAGGTATGGAATGGGACGAGAGACTCGAGCATCTCGGAGCGACCCGACTCGTTGGCAGGGCAGATTGCGACGTCGACTACGATGCTGTTGCCGAGGCATGGGCTCTAGATTCTCTGGCGGCGATGGCAGCTGTTGATGGGAACGGAACATACCTTGAAGACCAAGTTGAGAACATCAAGGATCATGTTAGTGGATCAATTGTGGTCGCTGCTGGAGAGGACGGATTCACTGTCCCAAGCCTTGAAGTAGACGCCGTCCAAGTAGAGATATCCATCTTTCGCTACAATCCTGAGCGCGCTACAACAGGCAGGGATACATGGGTCTGCGCTCTGCCAAGAAATTTGTCTGTCATGGGGGCGCTAAGAGCCCTCAAGGGTACTCATGACGGAAGTCTGACGTTCAGGGATGGGCCCGATGACGACCCCACTACTGCCATTTCAGTCAATGGCAGACTAATTCTACCAGGTTGCGTCAGTATCAATTCAGCCGCCTCAACTCGAGGTGACTCGCTGCAATTGCGGATAGAGCCACTGCCAGCCTTCGATGTAATCCGTGACCTAGTCGTAGACCTATGGTCTGTAGAAAGGTCCCGCGAGTCCTCTAAGCCGTGGATGGTTGCCGCGACAAGACAAGGGGCCAATACATCTCAAGGAGTGATTGGCACCATGGATCCGGCAGTAGCAGATCTCCTGCATTCGATTACCGACTTCTGTAGTGCCCCCCTCTTGCACTCTTCCTCCGATGCAACTCCCCACTCTGACGGCTACATGGGTCCTGCAGTCCTGGCTCGAACCTGGGCTAGGATGAATGACCCAAGATCTTCTGCAAGGAGCATCTCAGCGATGCAGGAAGTGATGGACTCACAATCGGGCATCAAGGCAGAGACAGACTTCGCTTCGATCAGGAGACAGAACGCCTCATCGAGAATTATCTCCGAAGCACTATTGGATGCCCGCACTTCCACTCTGAGCAGGGATGCATTCAACGGACGTCATGGCAAGCACGTTTGGTGGTACAGCTGGTCAGTCAAGAGCAGTGGCAGAGTCAATGACACGGTACTATACAGGCAGGTGCTGGGCCCATTGGGGCTATTCGGAAATTTATTCTCGGGAGTTACTGCTAGGATGGTACTAGGATTCACTAGGACCGGAGGGAACGCATTCAATGGCATGTTGGGAATGGTCGCCCCACCTGCTGGAATTGGCAAGATGCCCAAGCAGTTCAACTCCTCTGTAGACAATCACCATGAAGTGGTAGCAATTTTCAACGAAGTGGATGGTAGATTCTGATGCCTCTGAAGTACGCATACCATCCCGGAAACGTCTCCCACAGTAGCGCGACCGAAGTCGCCGAGACTATGGAGCCAGCAGCAAAGTCGCTTGGAATCGAACTAATCCCTCTACAGGGTGCAACCAGTTGCGGAGCCGGAATCATCCGGCAGGCCAGCAGGAGATTGCAACTGACTCTCAACGCGCGCACGTTCGCCATGGCCGAACAGATGGGCCTGGACATCGTCACTCCTTGCGCTGCTACGGCTGGGAACCTGCACGAGGACCTTCACACTCTCAAGTCCGATCCCAATCTACTGGGTGAAATCAACGATGTCCTAGAGAGAACCTGCGGGCGCCGTTTCAATGGTGAAATCAACGTCCACCATCTTCTGCACGTTATAGTTGACGAGATAGGCTTGGACAAACTCGAGTCATTGGTGCTGAACCCAATCGACTTGGATGTGGCAGGATTCTATGGGCCCAATATACAGCAGGATGGAGCATGCGGCAATGACGATGTCCATGATCCGACGTACCTTGAACAGGTCATCGCTACAATGGGGGGGACACCGGTTCACTGGGAGTCACGTACTCAGAGTGTTGGGGTGCCTGGATTGTTTTCAGAAGAACCAACTGTACTCCGTCAAGCGGCTGCTGTTCTGTCCGAGGCCAAGCATGAGGGTGCGGATATCATCGTCAGCGCCTGCAATCTCTCTCATACCGTCCTCGACATCTATCAGGGAAAGGCATCTCAGGCAACAGGCCTCGCCACCAACATCCCGGTAATTCATCTCACAGAGATGCTGTCTTTCGCCTTAGGCCATCACAACTCTAGGCTAGCTCAGCTCCGTACCAGAGTCGCAGTCATCGGAGATTGATTACTCCAATACGGGCTACTGAAGGTCTGTAGGATCTTCGACGAACTGCTCAAGACCAGCCTGTCCAACCGCTCGGAAGGTGCCCGGAGATAGACTGTCCGATCTCTTCTCTTCGACATCCCCTTCATCAGATTCTGATATCTCTACCCTGTGAATCTCACGTTGTGAGGCGACGAAGTCGATTGCAGGAACTCTATCTTTCTCTGACTGTACTTCAAACCGAGATAGATTGGACAGGTTCGCTGGAGGTCCACGAGCGATCTCTCTGCGTACTCTGTGAACCGCTCGGCGCATGTACTCCTCTCTCCTCTCAGCCGCCGCCCAAGCACCCTCGTCTCTGGTATCCTCGGCAATCAAGACCACTACCTCCCCCTCACGATGCCTACCAGTCCTACCTCTCCGCTGTATGGTCCTGATTTCACTAGTCACGGGCTCATAGAAGATTACCAAATCAGCGCTCGGAATGTCCAGCCCCTCCTCGCCAACCGAGGTCGCCACTAGTACGTTCGCAGTACCGTCTCTGAATTCGTCCAGCCTCTCGACCTGTTGCTTCGCAGTCAGTCCTTCGCTGCCGTCTCGACTCGACTGCCCGACGAATCTCACAGGCCGCACTCCCTTGAGTTCGGACAAGGCTAATTCGAGAGCTGACACTGTATCTCTGAATGTGGCGAAGACGATGACTCTGGAGTCGGAATCTCGTCGTAGGCGTTCTCTTACCAGTCTGCGAACCGCACCGATTTTGCTGTGAACCTCCTCCATCTCCTCCAGAATGCGAATCAGTCCGGAGATTCTGGGATCTCTGAGGAATCCTCTGGTTGATTTCGTCGTGGAACGATCTCCTGAAGAGAGCCTAAACAGGAACTCTCTTGAAGCCGCACATCCCTGACTCAGAAGGTGGTTGATGAGGTGATGAAGGCGCATGGCCGTAGCAATCTGAGATACTGATTGGTAAGCATTCGATTCTCCTCTTGAAATGGCTGTCTGAGATCTTTCCATCGCATTCGATAGCCCGGCATGACTGACAGCACCGGGCATTACGTACCTCCCCAATCTCCTTTGCCTGTCCACTATGCCTCGCTGCCACAGGATTAGAGGCTCGGCAAGCTCCCTGATTTGGCCAGGAACGGTGACTCTTATTTCCTGTAGTTCCAATCCGGCGAGATGTTTGGCTAGCATCGGGTCATCTGAGGGCCTGAGATGAATCCTCTCTATGCCCAGCCTCGTGCAAACCTCCCTGACCTGATCTTTCCTTGAGCCCGGGCTAGCTGTGGTTGCGAAGACTAGAGGATTCGAGGATTGAGAGTTGTACATCTCACCTACTTGGGCCATGGCATGTTCGCCTGTGGAATGGTGAGCCTCGTCAACGACCAGAAGAGAACAATCTGTCAGGTCGAGGGCTCCCCTGACAATGTCGTTACGAACTACTTGAGGAGTGGCCACAATGACTCTGGATGAGCCCCAAAGATCCGGCCTCTTCGAGACAGGATTCTGCCCTGTTATTGAGATTGGTTCGACATCCTCCAGAGTTGGAGATAATCCTCGAAGATGTTGCTCCACCAAGGCCACAGTCGGGGCTACTAGAAGGACCCATCCAGTAGTAATCTCGAGACGCTCAGCGATGACCATCCAAGCTACCACGGTCTTGCCAGCAGCAGTGGGCAGGACCAACATAGTCGAGCCGGTTAGTGCCTCGTCGGCAGCCTCAAGCTGGTAGGCTCTGGCCTCGATGAGGTCCGAGGAGAACTTTGGATGACGTATCCGAGGCTGCATGGATGGAGTACTTTAGGGTCAGGGTTCAAAATCGTTGCAGTAACTGGACATCTCTCGAACACCCCGTAGGGGTGAGATTGTACCTGCCCCGATTCGTTCATATAGGGTATGTTTGTCGCAAGGCCGCTCACTACGTGAGGTACCAGACACCATTAGGCTCTGTAAAAGCACCCTATGAGCCCCTGCCACACTCGTGGCAAGGGCCCGGTGTCACGGTACCTCCTTTGCGCAGTGGGCCCGCCTGAAGGCCGCTCGCGGCCCGATGACGGAGGAACTGGAGGAACAAACATGGCCGACCGAAGCAAGCCCCGCCGTGGTAGCATGGGCTTTAGCCCTCGGAAGCGAGCCATCCGTCAGTTCGGCAGAATCGGCGCTTGGCCCGAATCCGATGCTTCTGAGATTCGCGTTCAGGGCTTCGCTGGATGGAAGGCCGGCATGACTCATGTCCTAGTTCGCGATAACAACCCAAATTCCCCTTCGGCGAGGCAAGAAGTGAGGAAGGCCGTGACTGTAGTCGAGGCTCCCCCAATGGCGGTCTTAGCCGTTCGTGGTTATTCCATGACTCCCTATGGCATGCAGACTGCGGGTGAGGCATGGGCCAACTCGGATTCAGACCCAGATGGCCTGACTCCTCGCCTAGCTAATCAGACACGTGGAGAGCGTGACACGGAAGAGGGTCGCAAACCCGCCAAGCGTGGTGGACGTATCCCCAAGCGTGGTGGTTCGACTGAGGAGTCGATGGAGGCTCTGCGAAACTCTGACCTAAATGAGGTTCGAATTATCGTCTGCACCCAACCATCATTGGTCAAGAGCGTCACCAGCAAGACTCCCGAGATTATGGAGGTGGCTCTGGTAGGAGGGGATAACGAATCCAAACTCGACTGGGCTGAGGGGAGACTCGGCGGTACAATCTCTCTAGATGATGTCTACAAGTCCGGCCAGGAGGTCGATGTAGTAGGCGTCACCAAGGGCAAGGGCTGGCAAGGCTCGATTAAGCGATGGGGAATCAAGCTACTATCTCACAAGAACAGCAAGAGAAGGAGACAGGGAGGCAACATGGGTGACTTCGGAACGAGATACGTCCGCAAGACTATCCGCCAAGCCGGTCAGGTGGGCTATCACCAAAGGACTGAACTCAACAAGAAGATTCTGAGAATCTCTCAGCCCGAGGACTCCGAGATTACCCCTGCAGGAGGATTCCTCAACTATGGAGAGGTGTCCAACCCGTACATGCTGATTCAAGGCAGCCTTCCAGGGCCCTCAAAGAGGATGCTTAGATTCCGCGATGCAATCAGACCAAGATCGCCCAAGGACGAGGTGGAGATTACCTACGTCAGTACATCCAGCAAGCAGGGAGCGTGATTCAATGAAGGCGAAGGCATACAATCTGGTTAATCATGTCGAGCAGGAAGAGCTCGATGCTGGTCTACTCTCTGAGTACTACAGCTACGAGGCCAGTGATGGCAAGGGAATGACCTTGCCCGCAGCCTTCTCCTCAGAGGTCCGCGAGGATATCATCCGCTCAGCAGTACTGGCTTCCCGCGCCAACCGCAGGCAGCCCTACGGTCACCGTGAGCACGATGGCAAGCGCGCCCCCCAACCTGGCATGAAGCACTCAGTCGAGTGGTGGGGAAAGGGACGGGGAGTCTCAAGAATCATGCGTAAGACCGGACAGCGAACCGGTGCCCAGAATCCTCACACCAGAGGAGGTAGGAGAGCCCACGGGCCACTGGTCTCCAAGGACTGGTCCCAGAAGCTCAACTCGAAGCAGCGCCGAGTTGCTCGCGACTCAGCCATAGCAGCTACTGGGAACCGTGAGATAGTCGCAGCTCGTGGCCACCGTTTCGATGACTCAGTTCGTTTCCCAATCGTAATAGATGACTATGTCGAGTCGAGAGATGGCTCGGACGAGAGGTACGATATCGAAGCCCTGCCTCTGCAGTATTCCACTCGCAAGTTCGTCGCTATGATGGAGAGTCTAGGGCTCGGAGCTGATCTCAAGAGAGCAAAGAGTGGCAGAGGTATCAGGGCAGGTAAGGGCAAGATGAGGGGCCGCAGATACCGCACCCCCAAGAGTATCCTGCTTGTTGTGTCCTCCAAGGAGGGCCTGCACAAGGCTGCAGCCAATGTCCCAGGTGTCGATGTAGTCGCCACCAAGGACCTGTGCGCAGAGGATCTTGCACCCGGAGGAGACGCTGGACGTCTGACGGTATGGACCAAGCAGGCAATAGGGGCTCTGGAGTGATTTCAATGGTTGACCCGTACGAAGTTATCATCATGCCTTGGATTACCGAGAAGACTCTCGAGGCCAGACGTGTTGCTGACGAGGCCAGCGGTTATCGTGAGAACAACAACAGAATCGAGTTCATCGTCCACAAGGATGCGACTAAGTCAGAGATTAGGGATGCTGTCGAGCAGATGTTCGACGTCAAGGTCGCCAAGGTCAACACCAGATTCACCCTCACTGGTAAGCATGCCAGTGTACGTCTTGCCGAGGGATACGACGCGGAGGAAGCGGCTCTGAAGCTGGGTGCGTTCTGAGGGGGTAGATGAGATGGGTAAGCGCACACGTTCACAACGCAGGGGCTCAAGTCCCAAGAACAAGGTCTCCAGCCACCGCTTCCCGGCTTCCAACAGGATTCCACGAGTCAACGACCAGATTGGCGAGGTCGTCGAGTTGGTTCACAGTCCAGCACACACCGCTCCACTGGCCAAAATCAAGTTCGATGATGGGACCATTGGCCACATCGCAGCCCCTGAGGGAATTTCGGTGGGGCAACTCCTGTCGTTCGGCGACAACGTCACTCTGCGACCCGGTAACGTCACCAAACTCTCGCAGATTCCCGAAGGAACTCCAATCTCAAATATCGAGGCAAGGCCCGGTGACGGAGGCAAGTTCGCCCGCTCTGGAGGTAACTCGGCCCTACTCGAGGCTCGAATCGATGACAGAGTTCGCATCAGGCTTCCGAGCGGGCGTGTCAAGGACCTACCTGCAAACTGCAGGGCTACTATTGGCGTCCTATCGGGACATGGCAGAGCCGAGAAGCCGCTGATGAAGGCTGGAGCGGCCCATTACCGCGCAAAGGCTCGAGGCAAGCTGTACCCGACAGTGAGCGGAGTGGCGATGAATCCAGTCGACCACCCTCACGGTGGAGGCAACCATCAGGCTGTCCACGGACCGAGCTCAGTCAGCAGAAACGCTCCACCCGGCAAGAAGGTCGGAAACATCGCCCCACGCAGAACTGGACGCGGCAGGGTGAGAGAACAGGAGAGTGCATAATATGGCCCGCAGGAGATCCAAGAAGGTATTCCGCTCGCCTAAGCTGGCACGACGTCAGGCTCGCAAGCGTCGCTCTATGATTAGCGAGCGCAGGAAGAAGGAATTCCTCTGGCGCGGCTACACTTTGGAGCAGTTAATGGAAATCCCCCTGTATCCTCCCGAGGATGATATGGAGGCCCCATGCATCGCCACGCTGATGCCTTCCAGAGCAAAACGCTCACTTTCTCGTGGCCTAAGTCCAGAGTGCCAGAAGTTCCTTGACAGAGTCCGATCTAACAACGGCAAGGTGGTCAAGACTCACTGCCGTGGAATGTACATTCTACCTGAGATGGTCGGGACTAATGTTGGCATACACAACGGCAAGGACTTCGTCAATGTCGAGATAGCCCCCGAGATGATAGGGCATGCGCTGGGTGAGTTCGCCCACACGCGCAAGTCAGTTACACATACTGGCCCCGGTGTGGGAGCTACCCGTTCGTCACAGCACGTGGCACTGAAGTGAGGTGAATGAGATGAGCAGGAGAGCAGGAAAGCCGCAGTCTGGATACACCCAACTGTTGGAAGGCTCGAACCTTGTGACGGCTCGTGCCGTCAACATCGACTGTCACCACAAGCACTGCTACCACATCTCTAAGGCAATCCGCGGCATGAACGCGGCCGCCGCCGTCCAATATCTTGAGGACGTCATCGCTAAGAAGAGGGCAATACCCTACACCCGCCGATCTCGCAGAGGCAGAGGGGGCAACACAATGGCAGGGCATCGTAAGGGCAAGATGGGGCCTGGAAAGTACCCGAACAAGGCCTCCAAGGAATTCATCAAGCTAATCAACAGCGCCATGGACAATGCTCGTCAGCGTTTCGACACCCTCGATGCCGAGGACATGACAATCACTCACGTAGCTGCCCACCGGGGGCAGGTTTCCACTAACTGGCGCCCACGCGCGCAAGGACGCGCTACTCCCAGCAACCACTATCAGGTCAATCTCGAGATCTTCCTCGAGCATTACGGAGAAGGCGAAGGCGAGGAGTTCTTCTGAGGTGATCTAATGAAGCAGCAGACGACAATCCGGGCCCTCGTAGACCGCAATGTCAAGCGCCAGCTTGTCCGAGAGTTCCTACTCCGCGAGACCGAGCGCGCTGGTTTCTCCGGCCTGACTTTCACCCGCACTCCGGAAGGAACCAAAATTAGCCTTCGAGCTGAGCAGGTCGGAAGGGTCATTGGACGCAGAGGCAAGGTCATCCACGAGCTCAGTAACCGACTCAAGAACGATTTTGACCTTGACCGACCTCACTTGGATGTCGAGGAGGTCGAGGAACCTCGACTGAGTGCCCAAATAATGGCCAGCAAGTTGGCCAGCTCACTCGAGCGAGGTTGGTTCTTCCGCAGGGCCGGGCACGGCACCGCTCAGCAGATTATGGATGCCGGAGCTCGCGGCTGCCTAGTCATCCTCAGCGGGAAGATCACGGGGGCCCGCCACCGTGTTGAGAAGTTCCAACAAGGACACATCAAGTTCTGTGGTGAGACTGCACTTGAGTTCATGGACTCTGGATTCTCAACCGCAGTCAAGAAGCTAGGGACAATAGGCTGCACAGTCAAAATCATGAGGCCAGGAGTCAGGCTCCCACACGAAATCATCATCACTGAACGAGCCGATTCTGGACTACCTCCTCTCTCCGATATGGCAATCTTTGAGTCCCGCGAGGAAGACATCTCAGATGACTCAGCAGAGGCCGAAGAGAGTCCAAGTCCCGGAGCCGAAGACGTGGTCGACTCAGTGGTCGAGATGATGTCCGATATCGAGTCAGAACAGGAGGAGGAGTGAATGTCACACATCAAGTCTAGAGATATTGACTCGATGAGTCCAGAGCAGCGCCAAGAGATGCTGGAGGAACTTAGAGAGGAGATGCTCCAGTTACGTTCACAGCAGGCCTTGGGAGGTTCAGCTTCCAACTCGGGAGCATACAAGCAGACTAGAAGGAGCATCGCCAGATTGCTCACACTAATGAATCAGGGGAGTGAGTAGATTAGATGGCAGGAATCTGCAATCTGTGTGGACTGCCGGATGAACTATGCATTTGCCAAGAAATAGCAAAGGAACAGCAGAAAGCAACAATCTCAGTAGTAAGAAGGAGGTATGGAAAGATGGTCACAATAGTTGAAGGAATTGATGATTCAGCCATAGACCTCGGCCAGTTGGCCAAGATACTCAAGGGAGCATGTGCAAGCGGGGGTACTGTCAAGGATCGAACCATTGAGCTGCAGGGCGACCACAAGAAGAGGGCTGCTAAGGTGCTAGAGCAGAATGGATATCAGGTGGAGGTGCGATGATGATGAGCTCGATTCACATGCCCTGGCTGTCTCGAAAGATTACCGTAACCGATTCATTGGATCCGAATCTGGTCGGACTTACGGGCACTGTCCTTGAAGAGACTCGCAGGACTATTCGAGTCTTGACGGACAGCGGAAGAGTCCGTCTGGCCAAGAACGTGATTACATTCAGAATCGATTCAGGTGAGCTCATCGAGGGTTCATCTGTTACACAGCGTCCAGAAGACCGGATTAACAGAAGATACAGGAGAGACTGAGATGAGAGATATAGGAGTCGATGTCAGGACCCCTGAAGGGGAATGGGACGGTAATGAAAATTGCCCATTCTATGGTAGCTTGAGACTGCGCGGACAGATTATCGAGGGCACTGTTTCCTCATCGATGATGTCAGATTCGATAGTTATAGAGAGACAGACCACTCGCTACATGAAAAAGTATGAGCGATACCAGAAGCGAACCCGACGCTACTCCGCCCATCTACCTTCATGCATCGGAGAAGTGAGTGCGGGCGATAAGGTCCGGATCATGGAATGTCGCCCCCTATCTAAGACCGTCAAGTTCTGCGTAATTGAAAAGGAGGAATCGGAATGAGAGGAATTGCCGGCAGAGTTACTGCTGGACTCCCTACCCAGGCAAAGCTCGTCTGTGTCGACAACACCGGAGCCAAGGTAGTCCAGCTCATCACCGTTCTGAAGAAGGGAGGAGTTGCGCGCCGATACCCATCCGCAGGAGTAGGCGACATGATTAGAGTCACAGTCCGTAGAGGAACCCCCGAGACTCGCCGCCAGATTTTCGATGCGGTGATTGTACGCCAGGCACGCCCATTCAGAAGGGTCGACGGCACATGGGTCCAGTTCGAGGACAACGCCTGTGTAATCACGAACCGCAAGGGTGAGGTCCAGGGCTCTGACATCAAGGGGCCTGTTTGTAGAGAGGCAGCAGAGCGCTGGCCGAGGATCGCCGCAACGGCGAAGCAAATTGTATGAGGTGATGGAAATGGTGAGTAAGAAACCCGGGAAGCAGCGCCGCAAGGGCATCGAGTCCCCTTTGCACCTCAAGAGGAAGCGCATACGAGCCAGACTGGTCTCCGATGACCCCGAACTCCATGCCATTCGCTCAGTCACAGTCAGAGTAGGCGACGAGGTAGAAGTCGTCAGGGGAGACTTCAGTAGCCCCAACAGCGTCAAGTCCGAGTCTCGAGGAAAGCGCCTAGGTCAATCGAGAGGCCGCAGCGGAATCAAGGCAAAAGTCGCCTCAGTCGATACTGAAAGGTCACTGATATATGTCGATGGAATGACATCCAGCACAGCTGATGGGAAGGAGGAGGGAGTGCCGATTAGGCCCTCTAATATCGTGGTCACTTCATTATTCGACGGCGACCAATTGAGAATCAAGAGACTTCTAGAGAGATCGGGAGGTGCCTCAGATGAGTAGAAGCCACATCAAGAGACTCGTAATGCCTCGCAGCTGGCCGCTTCCAAGAAAGTCCTCGATTTGGGTCCAGAAGCCTAATCCAGGTGGACATCACATCGAGAACTGCATGCCTCTGACATTAATTCTACGAGACGTCTTAGGTGTAGCACACACCCGCCGTGAGGCCAAGCGTATTCTGCACTCTCGCCAAGTCAAAGTCGATGGCCGCATCGAGACTGACGGCGGGCGTGGCGTGGGGCTGATGGACGTACTGACTGTTGCAGATGACAGCTATCGTTGTGTCTTGGACACCAACGGCAAGCTGCGTTATCGCCCGATTTCCAGCAGCGATGCAGACTCCAAGATCTGTAGAGTCACAGGCAAGACCACCATCCATGGCGGTCGTACTCAACTGCACCTGCACGATGGCCGCAATATTCTGATGGACAATGCATCACCTTACAGCACTGGAGACAGTATAGTACTCTCACTACCAGATCAGCAGATATCCTCTCACCACAAGTTCTCCGAAGGCTCACTATCATACCTTACTGGTGGCAGCCACATCGGAGAGATTGCGACCATAACGGGTCACGATGTGAAGCGTTCCTCCAAGCCCAATGAGGTTCAGTTCGACGACTTCTCTACTATTGCCGACTATGTCTTCGTCATCGGTTCGGCCGCAGACATCCCGGAGGCTGAATCATGAGTGAAGGAGCCAATCCAATGCTAGCCGCCTCGATTACGAAGGTCACTGTGAACATCGGTGTCGGCGAGGGTGGTCAGCGTCTACAACTCGCAGAGCGAGTACTCGAACTGCTGACTGGAATGAAGCCATTACGCACCCTCTCCACTCAGACTAACCGTGATTTGGGAACCCGCATGGGGGCCCCGATAGGATGCAAGGTTACCATCCGTGATAACGACACTATCGACTCGTTCCTAAAGGACGCATTTTGGGTCCGCCAGAACACCCTCCCCTCATACAACTTCGACTCACAAGGTAACCTCTCTTTCGGAATCTCGGACTATACTGACTTCCCGAATCAGAAGTATGATCCAGACATTGGCATTTTTGGTATGGACATCAACATCGTCCTCGAAAGACCTGGCCACAGGGTCTCGCGCCGCAGACAGGGATCTTCTCGTGTAGGCTATGGGCACAGAGTCGGCCCTAGCGAGAGTAGGAAATGGTTCACAGAGCGATTCGAGCTTGAAATTGTGGAGGAGTGATTAGGATGGCACATGATCATGGCAAGGAGATAGGCCGTTCCAACGGCTGCCAACGCTGCGGCCGCAAGCGCGGAATGATTCGCAGACACGGACTGAGGCTGTGTAGACAGTGTTTCAGAGACGTGGCCCAGGATATCGGATTCAAGAAGTACTCATGAGGTGAAAGAAATGCAGTTTGACCCAATTAGCGACGCCTTCACTCGCATATTCAATGCAGAGCAAGCAGGTCACTACGAGGTGACCGTAAACCCAGCCAGCAAGATGCTCGGCAGTATGCTGGATATCATGCAGACCTCGAACTACATCGGAGAGTACCAGAGGATTGAGGATGGACGAGGAGGCTCGTTCAGAATCGAGTTGATTGGTGCAATCAATCATTGTGGAGTCATCAAGCCCAGGCATTCCGTAAAGCGTTCAGACTACGATAAGTGGGAGTCCAGATACCTACCAGCCAGAGATCTTGGGCTGTTAATACTCACTACAAATCAAGGTGTCATGAATCACTACGAAGCGAAGAAAGAGAGAGTCGGCGGGCGACTTCTCGCATACATATTCTAGGAGGGAAGGGAATGCCAAAGTTAGACCACATCTCGCACCTCATAGACCTGCCTGAGGGGGTGGGTGCGAGCATCGAGGGCAACACTGTAACACTGGCCAAGGACAGCCAGTCGCTGTCGAGAGAGTTCCGCCACCACAGTGTCGAGATCAGACCGACCAACTCTGCGATAGAGGTCTTTTGCAACCTACCCCGCCGCGCTGACAAGGCGATAGCAGGAACTTGGGCAGCTCACCTGCGTAACATGGCCAGAGGCGTTGACGAGGGCTTTGAGTACCGCCTTAAGGCAGTGTTCAGTCACTTCCCGATGAGCCTAAAGGTCGAAGGTCAGAAATTCACTATCGCTAATCTATTCGGAGAGAAGGTCCCGAGAGTCGCCAAGCTTCCTTGGACACCCGCAGAGGTCGAAGTCAGAGTCGAGAATAAGACAGACGTCCTTGTCAAGGGAGCCGACAGAGAAAAAGTCGGGCAGACCGCAGCTAACATCGAGAGTGCATGCAAAATCAAGAAGCGAGACAGAAGAGTGTTCCAAGACGGAGTCTACATCGTATCAAAGGGAGTGTGAGAGAATGGCTGAAGACTATGAATCACTTACTGTCGCCAAGTTGAAGGATTTGCTTCGTGAGCGCGAGCTACCCGTCTCGGGCAAGAAGGCCGAGCTCATTGCAAGGCTGGACGAGCACGACTCATCTGCTGAGGTGGAGTTTATTGAGGAAGCCGAGGACGTTTTCGACGATGATTTCGACGACGACTCAGACGACGACTTCTTCGACGACGAATGGGATGATTTCCACGTCGCTCGCCAGAAGCCAGTACTCGATGACTCCACCACATCTGACATAGCGGTGCTGAAGTCTCAGAAGAAGAAACAACCGGCCTTCAGGAGGCAGGAGTGGTTCAGGTACAAGCGACTCTCAAAGACTGGTTGGAGAAAGCCAAAGGGAATGCAGTCTAGCCAGAGAGTGAACCGTAAGTACAGGTCCCCGATGGCCAGGATTGGATACCGCAAGATTGCTTCTGTTAGAGGACTCCACCCATCCGGATTTGAGGAGATAATGGTACACAAGCCAGCTGATCTCGATGGCGTCGACCCTGAACGGCAGGCAATTCGCATCGGTGCTAGGGTGGGCAACAGGAAGAGGGCCCAGATTCATGACAGGGCTGATGATCTTGGCCTGAGGGTACTCAACAGGAGAAGATTCGAGCGCAAGGGGGACATGGAATGATGATTACCAATCAGCGTAGGATGGCCGCACAGATCCTCTCCCAAAGGGAGGGTAGGATCGTAGGTGCCCATCGAGTATGGATTCACCCAGACTACCTCGATGAGATCTCCAGCGCCGTCCAGAAGGACGACATTCGAGAGTTGATTGAGGAGGGGCTAATCAAGGCTAAGCCAATCAAGGGAACCAGCCGTGCAAGAGCAAGGAAGGCAGCAGCCCAGAGAGCCAAGGGCCGCCGTAAGGGACATGGCTCTCGCAAGGGCAGCGCTAACTCGAGGAACCCTAAGAAACAACGCTGGATGAGTCTAATCAGAGCTCAGAGGAGGGAACTCAAGGAACTCCGCTCAAGCGAGCAGTTATCTCCTTCCCAGTACCGCTACTACTATCGTAAAGCGAAGGGCGGATCATACCGCTCAGTCGCCCACATGCGCACCAATATAGGACTCGATGGAATCACCATAGGAGGCGATGAGTAATGGCACATGGCAAGAGTCAGAGACTTCGATTCAAGCGAAGGCGTAACGGGAAGACCGACTACAGGAGGAGACTCAGGATGCTCAGAGGCGGAGTTCCTCGAGCGATTGTCAGAGTCTCCAACACTCAGGTCGTATGCCAATTGGCTCAGTTTGACCCTGAGGGTGACAAAATCGTCACCTCAGTAAGTGGTAGCAACCTAACCAACTACGGCTGGCCCGCGGACGTATCGACCAAGTCGGTCCCAGCCTGCTACGTTGCTGGATATGCCTTGGGCAAGTCGGCCCTTTCGACTGGTCATGACAGCGCAATTCTGGACATAGGATTGGCTGCCTCATCTCCCGGAAACCGAATTTTCGCAGCTCTGAAGGGCATGATAGATGCAGGTCTGAACATTCCTCATGGAGATGGCGTACTGCCTTCCGATGAAAGAGTCAACGGAGCGCACATTGACGAATCACTCGCTGCAGCGGTAGAGGCAGCAAAGAATGCGATAGAGGAGGCATCAGGATGAGTGATTCTGTAGAGCAACCCGAAGAGAAGGCCCCAGAGGTGCCAGAGGTACTAGCTCCTGGATTAGCCATGGCACTCGCCCCCCCAGATGAGCAACCGACCGAGACACGTCGCCGTGGACCCGACCCACTAGCCGCCTTGAGGGCATGGCAGCCAAGGACTAGACTCGGCCGCATGGTGATGAACGGCCAGATTCACACCTACGAGCAGGCAATAGCATCGGGCCTCCCAATAAGAGAGGTCGAAATTGTCGATGCACTCCTCCCAGATCTAACTGACGATGTACTCTCAGTCAACATGATTCAGAGGATGACCGATTCAGGTCGAAGAGTCCGCTTCAACGTCCTTTGCGTAGTAGGTAATTCAGATGGTTACGTCGGACTCTCGGTGTGCAAGGGCAAGGAAGTCGCAAGCACAATCCGCAAGGCCATAGACAAGGCCAAGCTGAACCTGATTCCAGTTATGCGTGGAAACGGATCTTGGGAGTCCTCGGAAGGGCCCGGAAGCAGCATCCCGTTCAAGGTGACCGGCCGCTCAGGTTCGACACGCATCACACTAATGCCGGCTCCTGCAGGTAAGGGGCTGGTAATCGGCGACTATGGCCGCAGGGTTCTGTCCCTATCCGGAATCACTGATGTATGGTCGCGCTCGGCTGGCCAGACTCGCACTACCATCAACTTCGCCAGAGCGACCTTCAACGCACTTGTTGAACTCAACCGAACTAGAATCACCGATGCAGACAGACAGAGACTCAACATCATCGAAGGGAGGAATATCGGATGACCTTCTTAGTGATTCGAGTCCGCAGTGACCGGGGCGTCAAGCCGAAAATCAGAGACACCATGTCTATGCTCAACTTAACTAGGGTCAATCATGCTGTTCTGGTTCCAGACACCCCTGCTTATGTGGGCATGCTAAACAAGGCCAAGGACTACATCACCTGGGGAGAGACTGACGCAGACACCATTTCCACATTGATTTCCGAGCGGGGTCGCCTAGTGGGCGACAAACCAGTGACTAATGCCTCAGTCAAGGCTGGCAGTGACTACTCCACAATCAAGGCCGTATCGAAGGCAATAGCCTCGGGCGAAGCCGGAACCGGTGACATAGACGGCATGAAACCCGTCTTCAGACTCCATCCCCCCCGAGGTCCAAAGGGCTGGGGCGGAATCAAGCGCAGTTTCACTGTTGGCGGTGCCCTTGGATTCAGGGGCGAGGCTATCACTGATCTCGCTGGAAGGATGATGTGAGGGATTTCAATGGTATCTAGGACAAACAAGTTCCGAGGACGCAGCCGGTATCACGGCCGTGGCAAGAAGGCCGGCCGAGGGGCTGGTAAGAGAGGAGGCAGAGGAAATGCCGGTATCAACAAGCACAGGCTTATGACCCGCCTCAAGTATATGCCAGGGCACTGGGGGATGTACGGATTCAACCGCCATCCAAGTCTAAGAAATGTCAATGTGACCATCAATCTCGAAGAGACAGCAAAGCTGGCCAAGGGCGATTCCATCAATCTGGGCGAGTTAGGTTATGACAAGCTGCTGGGCAAGGGAAGCGTCAACCGCTCCCTGCAAGTCACAGTACCAGAGGCCAGCGCCAGAGCAATCGAGAAGATCGAAGCCGCAGGCGGGTCTGTCACCCTAGATGAGGGAGATAACGGTGACTGGGGCGAGTGGGAAGAGGAGTGATCTGAATGGTTGAGCGTCGGCCGAGTAGACTTGGTCTGGCGATTATGGTCTCGATTTACTGGGGCGCACTGTTCTATTGGCTCAGGGACGACTTGGTTGACGGGGCTGCCGACGAGCAGACCCGTGCACTGAAGATGATCCTTGTCTCATTCGTGTATGTCGGCTACGTTATGTGGGCCACAATGAGGGATTTGCCTGAACAGATCAAGGAGATTCCTTACATAGGTAAGTCGTTGAAGGGAGTGATTTGGCTTGTATTCGTCCTATGTCTGGCCTACTGGGGCTGGGTTGACGGGGCAGCAATAGGCTTCGTTCTGGTCGGTGTCGCCCTGCTTGGTTTGGGGGCCGCAATGGCGATGGCTTGTCTGCTTTACTCAGGTTCTGAATCGAGCAGATTGTATGCTTTATCTAGACTCGTAGATGTATATCCGAGCATTACCAAGCCAGAGGGCCACGTAAGATTCAACCAGAAATTATGGACCACTACTTTGGTTCTCATAATCTACTTCATGATGACTAATGTCATGATTTGGGGTCTGTCTGATGACACCCTCGACATATTTTCCTCGTTCCGTGCCATCATGGCGGGTGCTTCCGGTTCAATCATGCATTTGGGAATCGGACCAATCGTCACCGGTTCGATTATCATGCAATTATTCGCCGGCGCCAAAATCATCCAACTCGATCTTCAAGACTCCAGCGATAAGCAACTGTACCAAGGCGTTCAGAAACTTCTCGTCCTGTTCATGATCCCAGTTGAGTCAATACCACAAGTTTACGGGTTCCTCGACCCAAGCGTGGTCATAATCGATAGGTTTGGGATAGGATGGGCCAATGTGATTATCGTTTCTCAGTTATTCATCGGTTCGTACCTCGTGTTCTTGCTCGACGAGTTGGTCAGCAAATGGGGAATCGGCAGTGGTATCTCTCTCTTTATCGCAGCCGGAGTCGCCCAATCCACATTCGTCGGAACGCTATCTCCACTGCCCACTGTGCAGGGCTCGCCGATGAGCTTTGAGAACCCCCCATCGGGCACTCTGCCGATGATATTCTACACCTTACGCACAGCCACTAACTCGGAACTCGTCTCGCAGAACGGCTTTGAATTGATTCTACTTGAACACGCCAATCCTGTAGCCGCCCTCGTGTCATCGATTGTAGTGTTCCTTGTCGTGGCTTATGCCGAGTCGAGTAAACTCGAGTTGCCATTAACCCATGGCAAGGTCAGGGGTCACAGAGGGCAGTATCCGATTAGACTGGTCTACGCCAGCAACATTCCAGTCATTCTGATGGCGGCCTTGCTGGCCAACGTCAACATGTTCACTCTCTTGTTCTGGAGTCACCCAGTCCTCTCTACAGTGCCTATCTTAGGGAGGAATGGATGGGGGAGCAAGGCCCATTGGTTTGGCTCCTATGAGCTAGGTGCTACAACTCCATCAGACGGTTTCGCCTGGTATTCATCTATGGTCAATGGAGTGGGTGACTGGCTCATACCGCTGCTCAATCAGACTGGAGATGCCTATGGGCATAGCCTTGGCCAGATTATGACTCACGTCTTCGTCTATGTCTTCTTCATGACAGCGGGTTCTACCGTGTTCGCGAAGTTCTGGATTGAGACCACCAATATGGGTGCTAAGGACGTCGCCAAGCAGATTGAGCGCACCGGCATGCAGATTCCTGGATTCAGGAAGAACCCAGTCGTCCTCGAGCGTATCCTCGAGCGCTACATCCCCCCTGTTACCCTGTTCTCTGGTGCCTTCGTCGGGCTGCTCGCAGCAGGGGCCGACTTGCTGGGAACAGTAGGAAACGCCACCGGTACGGGACTGCTGTTGGCGGTGGGAATCATCCTGCGGACCTACGAGCAGATTCAGAAGGAGCAGGCAATGGAGATGCATCCGGTCCTGCGTGATTTCTTCGGAGCCGATTGATTCGATAATCGATGCACTGCTAGTCATCCCCGAATCATCCCCCCTCGTCAATTTCATATACCGCAGGAGGTTCGGCGAGACGCTGCGTCTAACCGGCGTTGGAGATTGAGCACCTAGTGCGATGATATCTTCCTTCAGGTTCGGCGCTGCCGAGGAAGTGCGGCCACGAACCAGTTCGTGGTTGAGGAGGTTAACCACAATTATGACTTGACCCCCGATACAGGGGGTGCAAGAAGCAGATAAATTACATTTCAATGAATGAAGTGCATCTGCGCCAATTAACCAATTAGTGACAACTTGTGATAAACAGCTCTGCAAGGATCATGTGATTCCGCTCACGCGAAATCCGGTTGATCCTGCCGGAGGCTACCGCTATTGGAGTTCGATTAAGCCATGCGAGTCGCGAGTCTTAGGGACTCGGCGTACCGCTC
>JBJLJN010000008.1:0-33278 GCA_045559735.1 Candidatus Thalassarchaeum sp.
CGAGATCGCAGACTCCGAAGCGACTCGGGTCCTCGACCTCCCAAAGGGACAGTGTGGCCTTGGCACCTGTTGCCATATGATGAGCAGCCAGAGCGGCCACATCAACGCTTGAGATTAGGTCCCCATTGAGCACGAGAACTGGTCCATCTCCGCTGAGGTGCTGCCGCGCCAACGCTACCGCACCTCCCGTTCCCAAGGCCTCTTGCTCGATTGATAGTACGATCTCATAGGGCATGCTCGAGCCTTCAAAGAAAGATTCCATCTCGTCGATTCCATATCCAGCAGCTACCACTACTCTGTCGATCATCTCTGGAGGAACTGCCTCAACCACCCGCTCCAGAAGGGTCTTGTCGAGAAGCGGTAGCAGCGGCTTGGCCCGTCCCTCTGTCCACGGTCGCAGCCTTGTGCCGAAGCCACCGGCCAGAACTATGACGTCCATACCCTGTCGGGCATGCGGCCGCGTTTGAGCGCTTCGCGTCCGCGCCATGCACGGCGCGCATGCGCATCGTTGAAAGACAGGGTTGGGGTGGCCGGGCCGTGAACATCCACGAGCATCAGGGCAAGGCGCTGTTCAGAGAGGAGGGTGTCGCCGTGCAAGAGGGTGTTCACTGCACCAATGTGGAGCAGGCACTGGACGCTTACGACGCTCTGGGGAGCAAGGTGGTCGCAGTCAAGAGTCAGATTCACGCGGGCGGGCGGGGAAAAGGGAATCTCTACTGCCCCGATACCGGAGATCTTCTGATGGAGGGCGGAGTCAAGATCGCCTTTTCGCGGGAAGAGGTCGCGACCTATGCTAAGAATATCCTCGGGCATGTCCTGGTTACCAAGCAGACCGGCCCGGAAGGCAAGATGGTGAACAACCTGTACATCGAGGCTGGCTGCGATATCGCGCACGAGTACTATCTGGCCATACTCGTCGACCGCGAGGAGGATGCTGTCCTCGTGATGGCCTCGACTGAGGGCGGAATGGACATCGAGGAAGTCGCAGAGAAAACGCCTGAGGCGATTCACAAGGCCTGGGCTGACTCATCTGGACAGTTGCCTCCCGGAGCCAGTAGCGTAATGGCAGAATCTCTCGGACTTACAGGAGCCTCGCATGACTCATTCACCGAGATGCTCGAGCGTCTGGTGTCTATGTTCGTCAGCAGGGACTGCTCGATGATCGAGATCAATCCGCTAGTCAGGGCTGCGGATGGCTCGATGATAGCACTGGACTCCAAGGTCAGTTTCGATGACAATGCCTCGTTCAGGCATCCTTGGAGGGCAGAGTTACGAGATCTGTCCGAAGAGGAGGAGATCGAAGTTAGGGCCAAGCAATCCGGCCTGTCGTATGTCAAGCTGGATGGAAACATCGGTTGCCTAGTCAACGGTGCTGGGCTGGCAATGGCCTCGATGGACGTCATCAAGCTGTACGGAGGCGAACCGGCCAACTTCCTCGACATCGGAGGGGGAGCCAACAAGGAATCGATCACCACTGCCTTCGGCATCATCCTTGAGGACCCTAACCTTGAAGGAATACTGGTGAACATCTTCGGTGGAATCATCCGCTGTGACATTGTGGCTCGAAGCATCATCGATGCATCCAGAGAAGTCGGGCTGTCGGTTCCGCTGGTGGTCAGATTCTCCGGTACCAACCATGTCGAAGGTCGAGCCGTCCTGGAGGGGAGTTCGCTGGAAGTTACGACCGTGGGCACTCTTGCTGACGGTGCTGAAGCGATAGTCGCCGCAATAGAGGGGGCAAGAGCTTGAGCATCTGGATTAACGAGGACAGCAAGGTGCTTGTCCAGGGTATCACAGGCAGTCAGGGCACTTTCCACGCTACTCGAATGGTAGAGTACGGAACCGATGTCGTGGGCGGAGTCACACCGGGCAAGGGAGGTCAAGTGGTAGAGCTGCCCGGCCGCGATGTCCCGGTTTTCGACGGCATGTCGGAAGCGGTCGCCCAGACTGATGCTGACGTGAGTGTGATTTACGTGCCTGCGAGATTCGCAGCCTCGGCAATTATCGAGGCTGCCGATGCGTTCAACGAGATCAAGGAAGAGGGGCTCATCGTCTGCATTACCGAGGGAATTCCAACCCTCGACATGGTCCGATGCGTCGGACATATCTCCGAAATGCCAGGAATCAGACTGATTGGACCCAACTGCCCGGGCATCATCACGCCCGGTGAAGATGGCGGCTGCAAGGTAGGAATCATGCCCGGATACATCCACGCCAAGGGAAGAATCGGTATCATCTCGAAATCTGGAACTCTAACGTATGAGGCAGTGGCCCAGACAATGAGTGTCGGTGAGGGTCAGACCACATGTATCGGCATAGGGGGGGACCCGGTCAGCGGAACCGGTTTCATCGACTGCCTTGCAGCTTTTGAGCAAGATTCTGAGACCGAGGCCGTAGTGATGATTGGCGAGATTGGCGGCACTGCCGAGGAGGACGCTGCCGCATGGGTCGCAGACAACTTCAGTAAGCCGATTGTCGGATTCGTCGCCGGGGCGACAGCTCCTCCGGGAAAGAGGATGGGGCACGCAGGCGCCATCATCTCAGGGGGAAAAGGGACTGCTGAGGAGAAGTTCGCAGCTTTCGAGGCAGCAGGCATCCACATCGCCAGAGACCCATCCAAGATTGGAGATGTACTGCTACGTGTCCTGATAGAAGCCGGACTGCGAGAGTCTTAGATGATGTGTCGGCTGAGCCGGTACGAGGGATGGCATGGCCGAGTTGCTCAATCCGGAACTGGATGGGATACTCGAGGGTACCTCAAGGTCATTCTACCTCAGCCTCAGCAAGCTCCCAAAGAAGATCCGTTCTCAGGTCGGATTGCTGTACCTACTAGCTAGGACCTCTGACACCATCGCAGACTCGGAGAGGGGTTCCTCGGCCGACAAACTTGGCTGGCTCAAGCAATATGGTGACTTCGTAGAGGGAGTCACAGAGGGGGCACCGGACCTGAGAGAGTTGTCCGCAGTACAGCGGAATCCCGCTGAGGCGAGATTGCTGGAGGTAGTCGAGTCATCAGTGGCCTGCGTGGACCGGTTCTCTGATGAGGACCGAGTCCGAATCAGGCACTGTCTTGGTATCATCATCGGCGGACAGACACTCGATCTGGAGAGATTCGCCGATGCGGATACAGAAAACATGGTTTCTCTGCAGGATGATTCCGAGTTGGATGACTACGCATACCGTGTGGCAGGTAGTGTAGGCGAGTTCTGGACCAGCGTTTCGCTGGGCCACTTATTCGGTGTAGATGAAGCGGAAGAGAGCAGGATGTATGAGTTGGCAATTCGGTTCGGCAAGGCACTGCAGATGATCAACATCCTGCGAGACATACCCGAAGATTTAGCAATGGGGCGCAGTTACATTCCTGCCGCTGCCTTGTCCGAATTCGGCCTCACTCCCTCGGGCCTCTTGGATCAAGGCAATATGGAAAGATTCAGGCCGTTGTATTCTCGATACTTGGACCTTACAGCCGGGCATCTCGAGGCTGCCATAGAATACATCGAGATGCTTCCTCACTCTCAGTTTAGGCTTCGAGGGGCATGTATGCTACCAGTGCTGATTGCATACCGAACCCTAGGGAAACTGAGAGAGGGCAATGTTCTCGACCCGGCACAGAGAATCAAGATTTCGAGGAAAGAAATCAAGAAGGTCTTGAAGCAGGTCGCTATGGCCATTCCTCTTCCGGGAACTAGTTCGAAGTTGCTTGATAGGGCCAGAAAGTCCGGACGTAGCTGATTTTCGGGGTACTGCACCCTCATTGGTACATTGATACATGTCCCGCGCGCCCGTGGGTGGGTTTCAAAGGTGGGCTCTGGTCGCTAGTCATGAGCAGTATGCCACGTCAGCAGCAGTCCGGTTCGGCCCTTGAGGGTCTGGAGTACTCTGAGCGCAGCATTTCTATGCATGATTTCGAGGATGTTCCAGCCAGAGGTTTGGATAGGGTGCGATCCGCGGTCACCATCACCAAAGAGGCGGTCCGTGCAATCAGCATCACTGCCCTCGAGGCTGTCAGAGAAGGAGCCCTATTCATGGGCGTCATCGGGTCCAGAGGAGAGCTGGTCAATCCGTTCAGGCACATCGATGCTGCGATTTGGACCGAGCCGGAAATTCCTGGAGAGATGATAGATACAGCTTACGACTACTGCGAAGAGCTGACGAGGAGAGAGGCTGGCAACTTCTATCATTCTTTCAAGTATCTTCCCGCTTATGAGAGAAGGTCGATTATGGCCTATTACGCCTTCTGCCGCAGGGCTGACGACATAGCCGACGGAGATTACGAAGACATATTCCCGGGGGGATCATCTGAAGAGCAGGAGTCCGTAGATTACCGCCAGAAGATCGAGTCCCTGAGTCCCGGTCGTCCAGTCGTTGAGCGATCCACCTATAACGACAAGATGTCGCAGTTGTTCTACTACAGGAAGAAGCTCTCCAGCGCTTACGACGACGTGACCTCTACTGATCCTATCTTCATGGCGATGAAGGATACTGTAGAGAAATTCTCCATCCCCCGGCAGTTCCTCGATGACATGATCAGTGGAATGGAGGATGATTTCCACCGCAACCGATACCAGACCTTCGAGGATCTGTACACATACTGCTACAGGGTAGCCTCAACTGTCGGGTTGGTATGCATCGAGATATACGGTTACGACGACCATCGAGCAAGAGAGTACGCCGAGTCATGGGGAGTGTTCATGCAGCTCACCAACATTCTGAGGGATGTCGCCGAGGATGCAGAGAGGGACAGGATCTACCTGCCTCTCGATGACCTTGCAAAGTATGGAATCACCGAGGATGATGTGAAGAGCGGTAGTGCGTTGCTAGATCATCCCGGCTGGAAGCCGTTCGTCGAGGAATACATCGGCAGATGCAACCGATACAAGGAGAAGGCGTTCAAGCTGCTTCCGCTACTCGACCGCAGGTCGAGATACTCGCCTGCAGCGATGGCTACATTCTACCAATCCATACTTAAGAAGATCGAGAAACTTGAAGGAGATGTTTTCAACGAGAGAATCCAGCTCTCTAAGGCCGAGAAGATGATCTTTGCAGCGTACGTATATGTCCGCTACCGCTTCCTCGCCCTATGAGCAGAAGCGGCTGCCGACGGCTAGCCAGATGGAAGAAGTATTGAGTGAATCATCGCGGGGTAAAGAGCATGAGGGTGGCAGTTCTACTCGAAGATCGCTGCCAGCCCAAAAAGTGCAATGCGGAGTGCTGGGCGTTCTGCCCACCCGTGCGAAACGGTATTGAGTGTATAGTACTGGATGACTCGAGCGGCAAGCCTCTTGTCTCCGAATCACTGTGCATCGGCTGCGGAATCTGTGTAGTCAAATGTCCATTCGACGCCCTGATTATCACAAATCTGCCAGAAGAACTGGATGGTGAGATGACCCATCGCTACGGTGAGAACGGTTTCCGCCTGTTCAGACTCCCTGCACCAAGAGAGAAGCAGGTGGTCGGAATCCTAGGGCCCAATGGGATGGGCAAGTCTACCGCTGTCAATCTGCTGGCGGGAACGATTCAGCCCAATCTCGGAGACTGGACAATCAACTCAAGAGAATGGGGTGAGGTCCTAGAGTCATTTCCGAGAGGAGAATTGCGGGACTACATACGTCTGGTCGCTTCTGAAGGAGTCGACATTGCAGTCAAACCGCAGTACATTGACAAACTACCGAAGATCTTCGATGGCGAAGTCAGGGAGCTGCTTGAGCGAGTAGATGACAGAGGTCAATTGCAAGAGTATGCGAAACTACTCGCCATCGATCACGTTCTAGAGCGCAAGCTCGGCAGACTTTCTGGAGGAGAGTTGCAGCGTGTGGCGATCTGCGCCACCCTACTCAAGGAGGCAGATGTGTACTTCTTCGACGAGCCTTCGTCGTACTTGGACATCCATGAGAGGATGCGGGTAGTCAGAATCATCCAAGACCTAGCTGAACGAGGTAAGCGAGTCATAGTGGTCGAACATGACCTCGCAATCCTCGACGTCTTGTGTGATCTTCTTCATGTGGTCTACGGAGAGCGCGCAGCCTACGGGATCTTCACTCCGCCACGCTCCACTAGGACTGCCATCAACTCCTATCTCGAAGGTTTTCTACCCGAAGAGAATATTAGAATCCGAGAAAAGCCGATTCAATTTCTACGAGGGCGAATTCGCGGCGAGGACATCGGCTCACCAATACTGAAGTGGGGCGGGATTCAGAAGGCTCTCGGAGAATTCAAACTTGAGACCGGTGAAGGAGAGGTGAAGTCGGCTGAAGTAGTCGGGGTCGTCGGCCCGAATGCGACTGGAAAGACCACGCTAGTCAAAATCATCGCAGGAGAGATCGATCCTGATGAGGGGTGGTGCACTATGGATGCCAAGGTCTCCTACAAGCCGCAGCACGTCAATACGGACTTCGAAGGCACTGTGCAAGACTGGCTCGACACAGAGCTTGGAAACAAGTGGAGGGGTGGTGCGTTCCATACTCAGGTCATTCGCACGCTACAGATTGACAAGATGCTGGAGCTACGTGCGAAGAAGCTGTCTGGCGGCGAGTTGCAGGCTGTCAGCATAGCCATCTGTCTCGGCAAGGAGGCTGATCTGTATCTGCTGGACGAGCCAAGCGCGCATCTCGACGCGAATGCGAGGATGGAGGCGGCCAAGGCCATCCGACGCACCATGGAAAGCAATGAGAAGGCGTCCATGGTCATCGACCATGACATCTACTTCATCGACATCGTCTCCGATTCCCTGCTGGTGTTCGAGGGCGAGGGCGGGCAGAATGGAAATGCCATAGGACCTCTGAGCCTCAGGAAGGGTATGAACCGGTTCCTCTCAGAAGTTGGTGTGACCTTTCGACGTGACCACGACTCGCACCGCCCAAGAATCAACAAGACTGACAGCGTAAAAGATAGGGAGCAGAAGGCTTCTGGCGAGTACTTCTACGCAGAATAGGCCTACCATTGGATTATTGAATGACGAATAGGACGTGGCGATGTGACTGATGAGCCAGTGGAAGAGTCAGAGGAGGGAGGTGTTGAGGAAGAGGATCCTATAGCTGCTCTGGAAGCGAGGGTCGGAGAATTAGAGAAGGAGCTTCAGTATTCTGCCGCAGAGATGGTCAATGTCAGACAGAGGGTTGCTCGTGACCGTTCGGATGCAATCAGGTACGGTGGCATGTCCCTTGCTCTGAGGATGCTCCCTCTGCTGGACAGTCTTGAGAAGGCCCTTGAAGCAGTCGAGGCGGAAGACTCGGAGTCACTGGGCGAGGGTGTGCGACTCACTCTTGAAGGGGCCAGGGCAGCCTTGGAATCCGAGGGAGTCGTCAAGATAGAGGTCGGTTCCACCTTCGACCCCACCACCATGGAGGCCATCGCCACAGTCCCGGTACCAGATGGCGGCGAGAGGGGTTCAGTAATCGAGATTGTCGAGGACGGGTACATGTACCATGACCGTATCCTGCGTGCTACTAGAGTGATAGTGGCCGAGGACGAGTAAGTGTCGAGTAATCTGATTGACCCTGACATACGCAAGGCGCATACACTACCCTCTCGGTTCTACACCGAAGAGTCAGCCTTCTCTGAGATAGTAGGGCGTTTCGCCGAGTGCTGGCACTTCGCCGCCCATGAGAGTCAACTGACACAGAACAACGTACTACCCCTCGAGCACATAGAATCGCTACTCGGCGAGCCGATGCTCCTCACGAGAGGTGATGCCATCAGGTGCATGTCCAATGTATGTACGCACCGCGGGATGCTGATAGTGACCGAGGCGTGCAGTGCGAAGACCTTGCGATGTGGTTACCATGGCCGTACCTTCGGGCTGGACGGTTGCATGCGAAACATGCCGGAGTTCGAGGATGTCGTGGACTTCCCGAGCCCCTCTGACAATCTTACATCATTCGGCCTCAAGCGCTGGAAGGGACTGCTGTTCACAGGAAGTAAACCGAGTCGGTTCGAGGATTGCCTGGGGGAGCTTGAGTCTAGGATAGGATGGATGCCGATAGAATCGTTCGAACACGACCCAGCGCGATACCGCTCGTACGAGATCGATGCTAACTGGGCACTCTATGTCGATAACTACCTTGAGGGATTTCACATTCCCTATGTGCACGATGACTTGCACGAGGAGCTTGATTACGACTCTTACCGCACCGAGTTATTTGAGGGTGGAGTGTTGCAAGTCGGAATCGCCCGCGGTAAAGAATCCTGCTTTGATTTACCTGAGTCGTCTCCCGACTACGGTCAGCGAATTGGGGCCTATTATTACTGGCTATACCCGGGTTTGATGCTGAATTTCTACCCTTGGGGTCTATCGGTAAACCTGGTCATCCCACTCACGGTTGATCGAACCCGAATCGTCTACCAAGGCTACGTTTGGGACCGCTCAAAGTTAGGAGGAGGAGCCGGTGGAGATCTCGACAAGGTAGAAACTGAGGACCAAGATATTGTCGAAGCCACACACAGAGGAGTGGGGTCAGGTGCTTACGACAGAGGAAGATACTCTCCAACTAGAGAAACCGGCGTGCATCACTTCCACAGAATCATTACTTCTTGACGGGGAATTGATAACCTCTGTTGTCTTGAGGCGGCGCATGGATGAGCGAGCGAAGGCGAGAGTCGCCACACTACTAGTGGTATGCATGCTGTTCTCCGGCTGCACCGGTCAGGAGATTGATGATGGAGAAATTGAGACCCCGGGCTGTATGGATGAAGCTGCCGAGAACTACAATCCGGATGCTACTGTGTCAGACAGATCTTGCACCTACCCGGATGATGATTCGACTGTGATTTCGGTACCACACACAGACAATTGTGACAACACCAACCCTCATCACTGCCTGCTTCCATTCCCTTCAGCTGCCTTCTTGGTCGAGGACTCGACTACCGTAACTGGATACAGGCTGAACATCGAGGGCAGTGCGATTCCAGATTCGGGATCTGCTGTATCTAATTCGTTCCCCATCTTTGACTACAAGGACGGGAGTTCTCCCTCATCTCAGATATTCACCACATTCGAGCGTACTCCGGATGTTTCTGGCCTCGCCTCACAGCACAACATACCGCTTTCTCTTGATGCGAATCACGGAACAGTTCTGCTCAACATGGATTCGGGGCAGATACTCCCTCATTGGGTCGAAGTCTCCTCAAGGACTCAAGAGGATGAGGCGACTCTTGTTCACATCAGATCCATCAGGGGCCTGGATCATGACTCTCAGTATGCGGTTGCCTTCAGAGGCCTGCAGGATGATAATGGGGCTGATATCGAAGCTTCGCTGGCCTTAGCCTCACTTAGGGATAGAGCGGTCACCGACTCTCCGGATATCGAAAGTCGCAGAGATGGATACGATGCCATGTTCGATGCTTTGGGCCAAGTCGGCTTCGAGAGAGAGAGCCTGCAGGCTGCGTGGTGGTTCCACACCGCTTCAACCGAATCGATTACAGGCGACCTAATCACCATGCGTGATGATGCCTCACATAGGCTCGGTGAAGGAGGATTGGGTTGCAACATAACCTCAGTTGAGGACAACTATGGAGGAGATAACAAGACATTCAGGATTATTGAGGGCACCATCACGACTCCACACTACATCGAGTCAGTTCATCCTCCTACTTCGATGCGAAGAGAATCCAACGGTTCGCCTATCTTCACATTCAACAGTGAGGTCGTATTCACTCTCTCGATTCCACAATCCGCTGCAGATTCGGGAATTCCTGTACCCCTGGTGGTCCTCGGACATGGCTTCCTCGGTGATGGAAATGGTATGGTCAAAGGATTCAGAGGATGGTCTAACGAGCACGGTTATGCTACTATTGGGACCGACTTCAAGGGTTGGAGCTCAGATGGGGACTTCGATGCAATCACATTCGGCCTGATGAATGTGAATTACCTGCAACACCAAGCTGAGAGACTTCAGCAATCTATAGTCAATCATCTAGCGATGATCAGGACAATCAAGGGCGTGTGTTCAGATATTCCCGAGCTCTATCATGAAGGGACTAACCTCGTCGACTCTAGTGGCGAATTGGATTACATGGGTGTTTCACTGGGTGGAATCAGGGGGCCGTCGATGCTTTCACTGATTCCAGAATTGAATAGAGGGGTGTTGTTCGTTGCTGGCTCATCCTTCAGTTTCATTGCTGAGAGATCGACGCAATACACCCAGTTTGAGATGCTCTTCGGGCATGAGATGGCGTACCCTTCCACTAATGACCGATCTATTCTGCTCGCCCTGATGCAGTCAATGTGGGATTCGACAGAAGCAGAAACTTATCTCGCGTTCAGAGAAGGTGGGCTGAATGGTCAACTCAACTCCTACGAGATGTTATACATCGTCTCGATTAATGATGCCCAAGTCTCCATCCTTTCTGCCGATAGGGCAGCTAGGACATCAGGCATCCCTGTTATTGACAATTCGACTTACCTGCCTTACGGACTAGAGGTCGGAATGGCTCCGATAGATGGTTCTGGGATTGTCTACTTTGATGGTCTTTTCCCGGAGGTCCCTGAAGGTAACATCCAGGGACCTATGGAATACCATTCACTCGCTCACAATCAAGTCCTAGGGCAGGATTCGGCAGTGAATCTGGCTAATGGATATCTGATGTCGGGAATGATTGGGGACACCTGTTCTGGGAAGTGCTACTTCGAAGGAACCTGGTGATTAGCCTACTGGCTCACCACCCTCGCCGAGGAAGGCTAGACGTCGAAGAGCATCATTCCTGACCAGATATTCGACTATAGTGGGCGGTATAGTCTGAGATAATACTGCTCGCACCGCCTCCTCGTCACTGATTGTAGACAGCATACGGGCGGTCTCCCTGACTCTCCAGCCTTCGAAGCTCTCCCTGTGCTCCAGCTGTGTCGTCAATACTTGCCAACCTGCAACTCCGTAGAGTTCAGCTGATGGAACATCACTAGTGAATAAAACTCCTGCCATTCCGTGATATTGCTCTGCATGAGCTACCCAGTTCGGAGGATCCTCGATATCAGGGATTGACACGATTGTTGTGTCTTCGTATCCCGATTCGCCCAGCCATACTTCGATCATCGCTGTTCTCTCTTCGGCACTCCATGGGTTCAGCAGAGACTCCTCTCTGTTGGAAGAGCCAATTGCGATGATTAGCGGTAGATTCGGTGCGTTTGCACTACGCCACTCTTCTGCAGCGATAAGGAGTGATTCGTGACCACGATGGAACGGCTGAAAGCGGCCGAGAACGACGATTCCCGGAGGAGGGGGTGATTCTGGAGGTGCTGGTGTGATGGGCAAATGTGTCAGACCTCCACCTCCAAAACATCCATCGGAGAACTCGAGTCGAGGGTCCACGAAGAAGATTCGAGATACTCTCTTCCAATCAGCAGAGATAGGCCTTCTTCCCTGTGCCTCTCTATGAATGAGAATAGGGAATCGCTGGCACTACTGTGCGATTCCATGGTCGGAAGAATTCTCGGGTCCTCCGAGGGCTCCATGGTCTCTCCGAGTTCCTGCCTTCTATTCATCCAATCCATCACCACGGACTCTGAGTACGACACCCTGTCGGATGCTGACAAGGCAGCGGATAGTTCCGACCACATCTTGTGACTGAGAAACTCGTTTGCAGATATGTCCCTGTCCAATAATGGCTCGACATAAAGGAAGAGTCTCGCATCCCAGCAACGCCATTCTGCCAAAGAGCACCAATGCGTCAGATGCAGTGCTATCTCACAGATGGAATCCTCATCCAGATTCTGATTGGTGAGTGCGGTTGATCGATCGATTCCAACTTTGGTATCAGACCACTCGAGAATGTCTCCCTCAAGATCAACATCGAATGGCCTGTGGAATCTCAGATCAGCATCGGGCCGAAGATCCCTGAGAGACTGCGAGCCCATGCCTTCGAGCAACTCTCCCAAGGGCATAGAGAGGAGTCTTATGAGCGCTAATCTGTCGACCAGTTGCAGGATGATGTCGGCCATCGGCTCGCCTCGAACCGACCAGTGGGCGCTACGCAAAGAACCCTCGCTCGCCTTCGGCGGGCAATGAGATGCCACCGGATTCAATAACCCGGGGCTGGGCGTCGGATTCGCTGGAGAGCAGGAGGCAGTACCTTGGCCACCATTGAGGAGCAGATCCAATCCCTTGAGGATGAGATTAGCAAGACCAAGTACAACAAGTCCACTCAGGGACACATAGGGAAGCTGAAGGCTAAGATAGCCGCGCTCAAGGCCCGCAAGGAGAAGGCTCAGGCCCACGCCAAGTCGAGCGGTGGTGGGCCCGGCTTCGAAGTCAAGAAGTCAGGAGATGCATCAGTTGCTCTGGTCGGATTCCCGAGCGTCGGAAAATCCAGTCTGATCTCCCAGTTGACCGAAGCCGACTCGGATGTGGGGGAGTTTGAGTTCACGACCCTAACTTGCATACCTGGCCTGATGGAGCACCGAGGTGCCAAAATCCAGATTCTCGATCTTCCCGGTCTAATCAAAGGTGCTGCGGATGGTAAGGGCAGGGGAAGGGAGATTCTGAATGTCATTCGTAGCTCCGACATGGTGCTTTATGTCGTGGACCCGTTCCAAGACTCTCATTTCGACATCCTGGACCGAGAGCTTTGGAAATCCGGGATGAGACTGAACCAACAACCGCCTCAGGTGTTCATCACTAGAACCAAGAGGGGGGGAATCGTCGTCCGCTCCACATTAGAGCAGACTAATCTGACCGAGGAAGAGATACGAGGTATTGTGCGCAGCTTTGGCATCGTTTCTGCTACCGTAACGCTGCGAACCGACGTCACCGACGACCATATCGTAGACACGTTGGCTGGCAGCCGTATCTACAGCCGAGCTGTGGTGGTTCTGAACAAGATTGATCTAGCTACGAAAAAGGACATCAAGAGGACCAGGGGTATGCTCCCTGAAGGTTGGCCTGTGCTTGAGGTGTCTGCTAAGACCGGCGAGGGCATTGAGACGATGAAGGATTTCATCTTCGATCATCTACATTTCATGTCGATTTATCTTAAGCCTCAGGGCAAGGAGGCCGATCTGGTCGAGCCGCTTATTGTCAAGGATACTTCGACTGTTAGGGATGTATGCACCAAACTGCATCGCGACTTTGTACGCAAGTTCCGATATGCGAGAGTTAAGGGGCCTAGTGCCAAGTTCGACTGGCAGAGAGTAGGACTAGACCATGTTCTGAAGGATAGAGACCTATTGACCATCATCGTCCGTAAGTAAGTCCCCTCAGCGATGTATTCACGAACGGTACGCCTACACGATGCATGGACGAGGCCGTAGGGGATGTCATGCCTCGTGCCGCCTTGAGAGGGCTAATCGAACACATGAGGCGAAGAGTGTACATCCTTGGTGCCATATTTCTGACCGGATTCGTAGGCGGATACCCTGTTGCCACAGAAATCATCGAGTGGCTAATCGGCAACGAGAAGTACCTACCAGAAGGAGTCTACATCATCATACTCCAACCCATGGAGGCAGTGCTACTCAGGCTCAGGATTGCTGTCAACATAGGAATTGCTTGTGTCGTCCTGGCTATTCTGATTGATTTCGGTTGGAATGGTCGCAGGATTCTGTCTGATGCATACAGGAAGAAGTTTGTTCCAACGGGGGGTGGAATAGGGGGTCTTCTGTTCGTCCTGCTGAGCATGACCACTCTTGCCGCGGCCGGGGCTGCTTACTCGGATGGTATTCTAATCCCTATGCTGCTTGAATACCTGTCCGAAGATGCTGCTGCTTCCGGATTGGAGTCCACTTGGCAGTTACAAGCATGGATTGGTTTCATCGTCGGGCTGTTCTTCGCATCAGTGGTAGGATTCCAAGTTCCCTTGGCTGTTCTTCTAATGCTTCGTTATGACATTATCGAGAGAACGAGTATCGCCAATAATCGCGAGATATTGTGGTTCTCAGCTCTTGCATTCGGCGCCCTCCTGTCCCCTCCTGACCCGCTCTCACTCTTCCTTGTGGGCGGCCCTGTCTTGGTCCTACTCGAGGCCGCACTGATTCTGGATAAGTTGACTAGTCGAGGCTGATACCTCGATTCCTTGCATCCTCAGCCCTAGCTGCGGCTCTGCCATCCTCGACATCGACCATTCGCATCATATACGCTCCAATCAGAATTAGCATGGAGATACTGAGTACTCCAACTCTGCTGTCGTACATTACAGTCAGAGTTCCGTACATCAATGGTCCGATTAGAGCGGCGACCTTGCCGAAGAAGCCGAAGAAGCCGAAGAATTCCGCACTGCGAGTTTCTGGTACCATTTGTCCGAACAAACTCCTAGACAGACCCTGTGAGCCACCAAGGAGAGTCCCCATACCGCATCCCAGAAGCAGGAACTGGAGGCCAACAGAGAGGTGGAGAGGGCCCCAGACTACATTCCTAGCAGTATCTGGAATTACATCGATAGGCCCGTCTCCCAAATTAGTCGGGTGATCAATTCCCAAGGCTGTGGATGAGTCCAATGGACCTCCAGCAACACTGGCACTGAATCTTGAGTCAGCCATTGAGTCCAGCAGGGCTTGAACTTGTTCAGCGCTGACTCCAGATACGAAGTGGGGCTCATTCTCGGCCTCACCCCAAGTCCACCCATGCAGTCCACTCCTATTGTCGACCTCCACAGGCAGAGCAGAGGAGAATGTAGTCGCCCATCCCTGCTCGTCGAACTGAGAATCTGAGAAATCTGCCTTCTGAGCTAACTCATGAGCGTTCCAGTTGACATAGACCACATAGGAACCGCTTGAACTCAGCCTCTGTTGGAGCCAGGTCTGGGGTAGGTCAGATGGGTTGTCATTGTAATCTAGGGGATCGGTACCTGCTGCGGCCTCCTCATCGTTGCTGAACCAGTCGCCATCCCAGTTTTCTGAGTCTGGTGTGCCATCGTCATTGTAGTCCCATTCTACCAGCACATCGTACTGTTCATGAGAGTCTAGGGCAAGAGGTGCGAAGGCAAGAGCAGCAAAACACAAAATGACCCAACCGACCAATGAGAATGTCAGGGCCTGCTTAGTTCCCCATTTGGCAGACAGTTTGGTGAAGTATAGTGCGCTTGGCCAAGCGACGAACTGGATTGCCAGAATGGTCACCATCAACTCTGTGGTGCTAATTCCGAGAACAGTGGCGCCGAAGACTCCTCCCAAGGCGGTGACGCTGTTGATCCCATCGATGAAGAAGAAATAGGCTAGCATGTAGATGAAGAGAGTTCGGAATTTGCTAACTTCCTTCAGAGTCTGGAAAACCTGCTTGTAAGCTGATTTCAAGTCGATAAATTCCTCCTCGCCCTCAATAGACGGCTCTGGGACGTACTTGAAGGTCAGAAGTGCGAAACCGTACCACCAAACTCCGGCAGAAGCCAAGCACATTCTGATGACGAAATCGCCCCCTACGCCCAAGACTAGGATGAAATGTACAAGCAGGAGTATTCCTCCTCCGATGTAACCGTAGGCGAAGGCTCGGTTCGAGATATCATCCATCTCATCATCAGTACCCATATGCGGCAGGAGGGCGTTGTAGAACACACCCGCTCCATTCAGACCCACGTTTGCGAGGATAAAGAAAACCATCAGCCATACCCATTCCGAGCCCCCCCATAGGAAATCAAATCCGATAAGGAAGGTTGCTCCCGCTCCGATGTATGTCAGGGTCCTGAGCCACCACATCTTGATTGGTCGCTTATCGGCGACCACACCGAATGCAGGAGATAGTACTGCTACCACTAATGCCGCGGCGGCCACTGCGTAAGACCACAATGCATCGCCAGTCATCTCGATTGAACCCAGCGTAGTTGTGAGGCCATTCGCCTCGAGGAACAAATATGCGTACCAGGCCGGAAGAATGGCAACGGTTACACTGGTCTCAAATGCGGACTTTCCCCAATCATAGAATGCATACCCTCTAACTGCTTGTGGATCTGATGCGCGGTCCAATTCGACTATCTCTGACATGGTTATACCTACGGTGCGGTGGAGGAACAAGGGTTTGAGCATTGGGGCTGCTGTGAAAGGGCTTCGTCCGTGCATTCTTGGACTTGATTCGTCTCGTGGTGTCGATGGCATGGGAGCAGCCCCCTGAGAACTCGCTTGCTGCTCTGGTGCATGGGATGCAGGTTTCAGATGGTGTCGAGCTTGACCTGAGGCTGTCTGCTGATGATGAATTAGTCGCTTTCCACGATACTCGTACGGCGGACGGGAGGTTTCCAGAATGTGAGGATTCGTCCTCCATGCCTGACTATGTATGCACCTTCGACGAGATGCTATCTGAGCCTGGTTTCATCAAACCTTGGTTGGAGGGGGGGAAATTCGCGTGTATCGAGCTCAAGACCCCTCACCCTAGCAGCGGAAAGACTGGTTGGTTGAGGTCGGGGCATGCTAGAGTCGAGCACATGCGCCGGATGATTGAGCTGGTCGACGAAGCATTGGAGCCTCTGGATATAGGCGAGTCCAGCACCGTCGTCTACTCGTTCGAGCCTAAACTGCTCAAAGCTGCAAACAAATCGGGTAGTAATCTGCGCTTCGCTAGATTGGTACCATATCTCAGACCGTGGGGAAACAGTTTCGTCAAGAGGGTGTTCGCTTCGCCCTACTTCATCGGCCTGTCACTGCCCATGCTTATGCGACTACAACGCAATGTTGGCGCTCCAATGCTTCCTGCAGCTCTCGACTATCTCGATGGGACGAAGCGTCATTTGACCATCGGCACAACAGTGGGCCTACAAGGAAGGCAGCTGACGAATCTGACTCGAAAGAGAAAGGGTTTCCCAGTATATGTCTGGCCGGCCAAACTTCGAGTGGAGCGAGCTCTGCTAGAAGCTGGCTTGACTGCAATCTCGGATGAGTTATCGCCCGAGCTCACTACATTGCCCACAGGAGAGGCCAGATGGCTGAGGCCTGCTACCCAGCCACTTAGTGAAAAGAATCGGAGTTTGTTAGACACGACGTCACCCGAACAGCATGCCTCAGTAATTGCTGAGTTGCAGCAGGAAGTTCCGCCATGGCCCGAGTTATCGAATTCCGAGAAGAGGAAATTCATAGAAGGTTGGAGGAAGAAGTGGCTTTGGGAGAGAGATGTGGATACTCTGATGTCCGAGTCTCGGGAGTCGAGTATGCCTTGGGAGGCATGCAGGGTGATAGGTCACAGAGGTGCCGGAAGGACCTATGGGGCCGGGTGACTACTCAAGGCGCTGATGCGGCTGTTCTCTCGGTATGTACTTCGGGCGGTAGATTGGAGTGCCTCTGCCCTCCCTAGCGCTTCTCTCATCGAGTATCTGGGCGCAGATTCCTGCAACTCGAGCCCAACCAAAGAAAGTGGTGTAGTAGTCGGGCTTTCGGAAGCCGACTGAATGCAGCAGGCTACCGCTTGCTATGTCCACATTCGGATACGGGTTGCTGATTTTCGGAATTTCCTTGAGGATAGGTGGAACGACTTCTCTGAGGGCTGTAACAATCTTGTAATTCTCGTCATCGGGGCAAATCTCGGAGCCGAGTTCGATCAGTAAGCGTGCTCTAGGGTCCTCAGCCCTTAGAACTCCATGTCCGAAGCCGTAGATTGGTCGTCGGGCCGCCAATTCAGAGCGGACGAACTCCTCGATTTCTGCCGGGTCAGAAGTCCCGATACGCTGGATGAACTCTAGGCAAGCCTGGTTGGCTCGGCCGTGCAGTGGGCCTGACAACGCATTCATCGCGCTGGAAATCGATGAATAAATCGATGCACGGCCAGAAGCGACCGCTTTACCTGAGAATGTCGAGAGGTTTCCCCCTCCATGATCCATGTGCAGGATGAAGAAGAACCTCAGTACGCGTTCCATCCTCTCAGCTTCCTCGCCCTCGACTCCGAGCATGTGTACGAAGTTCTCAACCAGTCCGAGTTCGGGCTTGCGCGGCTTGAGTTTCTCAGGCTTGCCGCCGCGCATAAGGAATAGTCTCGCCATCAATTCGGGCATCCTAGCAATGAGATTCATTGCATCGGCTCGGCTTGATCCCGGTCTTCCAGTGTTGGTGTCGGTTGCTCCGAGTGCCATTATGCCGATGGACAGCCAGTCCATGGGGTGACCGCTCCCGGGAGTCAGCGACTCGAGCACTCTGAGCGCCCCAGTGGGAATCTCCTCAGCCCTATGAGCGAGTTCTGCTCGAAACGCGGCTGATTCCTCTTCGGTCGGGAGTTTCTTGTTCATCAGTAGGTAGATTACATCCTCCTCCTCAAGATTAGCGAGGTCACCAACCGGATAGCCTACGTAATGCACACCTTCGATGGGATCTACGAAGGAGGTTCTGCATGTCCCGACAGGTATCCCTCGGAGGCCGGAGTCCAGATTATCTTTAGTGATAGTGAAAAGTGTGTCGCCGTCACCCATGTTATCACCTAGCATTGGACCTAGAGAGTAGTCAATGATAACTCTTCGGACAGTAGATTAGTGAATCGAGAGGCCGATGGCAGGCTAGAATCTTATTTTCTTAGTAGGTAATTGTCCTCAAATCCCCCCGGAATGGTGAAATCATGGAGGTTTGCGGCGATAATCGTGACTGATTGGCGCGACCGGTTGGACGAGTTAGATTCGGAACACCGCCATATGCTCGAGGGTGGAACCCTCAGTCAGTTGTTTCTAGGCTATCCGCTCTCCATTTCACACCCGGTTTTCATCGGCTCATTCTACGGCTTCCTAGTGGGCCTCACTCTGCTCCTCCCATACGCATACTTTGGTAGCGTCGACGATATTCCGATTATGGATTCATTCAAGGCTTGGGGGGTGCAGACTCTGATACTGATTACACTATGCTCTTTCCTTGGAGGTTCTTCCTCGATTATCGCTTCCGTATCTAAGCGTCCGCCGATTAGATTAGAGAATCGTAGAAGATTCCTGTTTCCCTTTCCATTCATCGGTCTGGCGATCATATCGGTCTCAATGATGAATGAGATACCGTATTACGTCATATTCTCTGGTTGGGTGTGCTTCGTCCTCCCCGGTCCACTCTACATCCACCTCTCCTATGCTCCAAGGTGGAGAATAGTCGACAGACTGGATCGCGGCCTACACCCATTCGAGGGCATGATTAGAACAATTGACATGCCTGAATCCGAAGAACTTGTTGCCAATGAGGACAACGAATTGGAAGAAGTAGTCGAGCAGACATAGTCTCAGGCAGATGCCTCTAGGTTGTGTATTCTCTGCCTCAGCGAATCGGGCATCGCTGTGCTCTTGCCTGATTCATAATCGAAAACCACGCCTGAGACACTTCCTCGGGCGACCATCTTCCCTCCGTTGGCCTCGCTTGTGATTCGATAATTCATCTCAAAGGACGAGTTGCCAATACGAGTAACTGTAGTATGAACAGTCACGATGTCCGGGAATCTCACGGGCAACAAGTAGTCGGCTTGTAGGCCAGCTAGAATGGGCCCGATTCCCTCCGAGTTATGCAACTCATCGAAACCGCAGGCGATGAAGTAGTGCATGCGGGCCGTTTCCATCCAAGTAAGGAAGACGGTATGATTGACATGGTTGAGAGCATCGAGATCGCCCCACTGAACCGGAATCTCGCACTTGATGGGCCAGCGTCCTAAGTCAGACATCTCCCGGACCTCCTGGAATCTGTCTGGCAACCAGCCAGTAGAGTAGGAAGCCGGTTGCGAGTGCGAGTACTCCCTTCCATCCGCCGAGCTCATCCGCAGGCGACAGGAGGCCGGCCTCCTGAATCCAGGATAGTACTGCGAACATTATCCCAAAGGCCGAGGCAAGCAACCACAATACCAGCAATCTCTCCCGTCTTTCATCTTGCATGTCAACCACTCATATCAATCCTAATTTTCGGCCGCACGAATCGAACTTGACGAGAACCTCGTCTAAGTCCTCGCGGGACAGGCCAGCAGACATCTGGACTCTCACTCTTGCTTTGTCTCGGGGGACCATCGGGAAAACAATGGCGCCCACCATCACGCCCTGTTCCCTGAGTGCAGAAGACAGGTCTTGGGCCGCCGAGCTCTCTCCGCACATCACAGGGATTATCGGAGTCTCGCTCAAACCTGTATCGAAGCCGAGTGCCTCGAGTTCAGTGCGGAAGTATTCAGTGTTCTCCCAGAGTCTTCGCACATGTTGCGGCTCCGTCATAAGCACCTCCACGGCTGCCTTCTGGGCTGCTGCGACACCGGGTGGTTGGCTTCCAGACAGTAGCCATGACCTGCTGTGATTCAGAGCATGCCTGCGGACGTCCTCCGAGCCTGCCACGATTCCTCCCTGCACTCCCAGTGCCTTTGAGTAGGAGCCGATTTCGAAGGTAACCCTTCCTTGTAGTCCGAAGTGGGCAACTATCCCGCGCCCTTCTCCCAGAACTCCTTCTCCATGGCAGTCATCTACGAACACCATCGCATCGTGCTCCTCAGCGAGCTCGGTTATTCGTTCGAGAGGTGCTATGTCTCCATCCATACTGAAAACTCCGTCCGTAATGATTAGTTTCCTCTCACTGTGCTTGTGCTGCTTTAGGGTACTCTCGAGGGCGTCCATGTCGTTGTGCTGGTACACCGCCCTCGATGACTTGGTCAGCCTGACTCCGTCGATTATTGAACCATGATTTAGCTCATCGGAGATAATCACATCCTGTGGTCCGCGGACGAGAGTTGGAATAAGGCCGACATTTGCAGTGTATCCTGCCGAATAGATGAGTGCGGCCTCGACCTCTTTGAATTGGGCGCACAGGTGCTCGGCCTCGAGATGGAGGTCAAGGGTTCCGGCTATCGCTCTCACTGAGCCCGAACCTGCCCCGTACTTTCGAGTGGCCTCAATCGAGGCCTCGACGACTTTAGGATGGGTCGCCAGGTTGAGGTAGTTGTTGGCCGAGAGCATAATCATCTCTTGACCGTCTACAATACAACGCGGCTCGCTTGCCGACTGCAGGGCAGGAGGATCCCAGACAAGTCCTTGAGAGCGCAACTCCTCGTAACGCTCACGCATCCACGACAGGTCGGCTGCCATGTCACGCAGAACCAGTTCAGGTTCATTGCTCCATCGGACGTCAATCCCCATCTGTCTTGCGTGTCCTTCATCCGCAATGCCCCCTACCGACCAGTATGACCGTCTCGCTGACTCTGCTAGGGATTGCTCAGGACGGTGGTGTCCCACATGCGGGTTGCGCGTGCTCGCATTGCATGGCTGCGCACCGAGATCATGAGTTGCGCAGGCATCCTGTCGCATGCGGCGTTCTCGGCACTGATGGCAGCATGCACCTAATCGAGGTCAGCAGGTCGCTGCCCGACCAGATGAGACTGTGGGCTGAGACGTTGGGCTTGGAGGGAGTAGCCATTCCAGACAGTGTTAGTTTGACACATGTGCACTTAGGGCACGTGGATGGTCTCGGTCAATTCGGCAAGGAGGTCATGGGAGTCAGTAACTTGCCACTGTACGCAAGCAGTTCGGTCATAGCCGCGATGGAAAGGCGAGAAGCGATGGAGCCCTTCGACTCATCTGAAGTTTCTCCCATGCAAGGGTTCGAGCCTTCCGAGGGTTGCGGTTTTGAGTTGTTTTTCGTCCCTGTACCTCATCGAGATGAGTACGCAGATACTCATGCCATCCTGATTAGGGGGCCTTCTAGGTCGGCCCTGTTCTTACCAGACCATGACAAGTGGGATTCCACACTTGCCGAGCATGGTGCTGAGACTATTCGAGGGTGGCTCTCCGAGCTTGGAGCTGACATCGCCCTGATTGATGGCTCGTTCTGGGACTCTGGCGAACTTCCCGGGAGGGATATGAGCAAAATCCCTCATCCTACTGTTTCAGAGAGCCTGTTGAGGCTCGGAGAGAGAGGTGAAGGAGATCCTGAGATTCACTTCATACACCTCAATCACTCAAATCCGCTTCTAAATCGGGAGAAAGAGTACGATGAGTTGACTGGGATGGGTTGGGGAGTCGGTTGGCAGGGTCAGCACTTTTCGCTTTGATTTCGTATCAGGAACATTATGAGCGGCCCCCTCAGGGAAGGGACGTGCATCTGTCCGGAGTGGTATCTAGTGGGCTCGGCCGGGCCCATGTGTTCATGGCCCAGCCCCACTATCAAGACCAGTTCAAGTCGATTCTGGGAACGGGTGCTTGGCCTGGAACTCTGAACATCGAGTTGTTTGGTGACAATCTCGCAGAATATCGGAGCCTTAGGGTTCTAGCTGGTCTGGAGGAAGGAGAGAAGGCCCAGGGGACTCAGGCACTGAGGGTCCATGGCTTCGAGCGTTTAGGGAGATCCTTTGGAGGGGCTACCGCCTTCAGAGCGGAGATAAGTCGTGGTGGAAATGAGTGGATAGACTGCGCCATACTGATACCGGACCTGACTCGCCATACCAAAATCGCCGAGGTGATATCTCCCTCCTTCTTGCGCGAAGCGCTGCCCTGTGAGGATAATGACGAAGTCTTCATCAGGCTCGTCTGAGGAGTCTTGTCCACTCTCTCTCTAATAGCGTTGACATCTCAAGACGAGCGAGCGAGCGCCATCTGGTGTGCTGCCTGGGATCATCAGGGGGGTGGGTGAACCAGCCCGTATCCGGTAGAGAAGAATCGATGATGTCAGAAGTATGCGGGTTATCTATCGACCACAACATAAGGCCCTCAGAAGGAGCGCGTCCGAGGTCAACAGGTACATCGGACCTTTCGAGGGCTGAGCGGATGTCTTCGATAGTGTTCCTTCCCGACGCCACGCCTGATACCGCGCTGGCCATCCTGCGGACCTGATTCCAGAGGAAGGCCTGAGACTTCACGGAAATGCCGATTATTCGCCCCTCCTCTGTCATCCAGGGAATGCACTCGTCAACAGTTCTGACCGGGTCCTTTCCCTCATCAAGGCGGCACAGGTTTGTGAAGTCGTGCTGACCCTGCAAGGACTGGCATGCCTCGACGAATGCACCCTTATCGAAAACTCTGGGCCAGTCATGGGATACCTCTGTGCGATACAGATAGTGGCGTGAAGTTGAGTGCCTGATTCTCGTATCCTCGGGTATTGCCTTGGCACCCCAGGCAATCATTCCTATCGGGAGATTGTCATTGAGCGCCCTCAGAAAATTGGTTCTCTGAATCGGCCCTGCCACCTCGTTGGGGAGATCGATTCTAGCCAGATTCATCCTCACGCTTACTCCAGCATCTGTCCGGCTCGACATCTCTAGGCAGTTTGGCCTCCACCAGCCTAGTCCCTCTAGTGCCCTAGTCAAGGAGCCTTCTACAGTCCTAATGCCGGGCTGGGTCTGAGAGCCATGGAAGGAATCTCCATGATAGCCTAAGGCGACCATCACACGGTCGCTTTCCAAGCAACTGCCTCCACTATTCCTCGGCTAGGTACTCGGTGGCCTCTTGGGCGGAAGGAAAACCCAGACCTAGAAGTGCGAATTCGATGGCCACTGGAACATACTGTCTTGCGAATGGGTGACTTCTGTCTAAATCGGTCTTCAGGTCGACAGCGTCGATGAGCATACGGGCAGCCTCGTAGAGATGGAACGAGACGTCGACCTCTTCACTTGAAGCACCGAGGTCACGCAGCTTCTGGAGCTCTCGTACTGCCATTGGTATGCGGTCGAACTCGAGGAGAGCGTTTGCGTGGGCGGCCAAGTACTCGGCATTATCTGGTACCAGGGAAGATGCCTTGCGGAAGTATGCGGCAACTTGGCCCTCATTGATTCGGTCGTTTCCATTATCGTCAATATTTCCGTTCTGCTGAATCTCAAACAGGGCTGCCTCGGCCCATCCGTGGTATCCGGATGGATCATCAGGATTGGCCTCGACATGGGCCTCGCACAGGCCCATGGCACCCATGAAATCACCTTGTGTGATATGCTGTGCTGCTCTCGTCTCCAAGTCTTCGTCACTCATCCTATCGCCTCAGTCTCGACTTGATGGGCCGGTGGTTATGAACGGTGCGGCAGCGCTAGTGTAGAATTCCCCATGTGTGCTCTGCATTCCCAACCATCCACTCATAGTCATCAGCCGTCCTCAATCCCTTCTCATCGAGTATCGATATCCTGAGGACCTCTAACGGGTACTCGTTGTAGGTCAGATGACTGACCATACCCGCGCGTGTGGGCTGATCGAAGGTCCAGCGTGCCCTGCTTACTGCTCTGACTTCGATTGAGATCTGGGTGCGCCCGTTCCAGATCCTTACATTGAACTTGGGCAGCGGGTTACCATGATTGTCAAGCAGTGGTTCCCCTTCATCAGGCTTCAGAACTTCGACTTCGCAGCGCTTGAAGTTCTCAGTTCTGCCACGTCTGGCATCATGGAATATGCCTGTGCCTATAGCTGGAGTGCGCAAGAAATCCCGGCGGCGCCATGGCTTATCGTCCATCGAAGACATTCCCGGAGTGATGTGCGGCCTAAACCAATCGATATAGGAGCCATCATCGAAGTGGAGCATTCCCCAGAACCATGGGAACGAAGGAGCTTGGACAGAGACCTTCTGGAAATAGGCAGAGCCTTCGAATTCCTCCCCGTCCACCTTCAGATTGAGTTTGCTCCCTTGAAGCCTGAGGATGTCATAACCCATGTCGAATCCATAGACGTTATTCCTGTAGGTCAGGGTGCTGGGAGGGCCCCACCAAGGAGTCATCTCGGCCTCAAATGAAGTCGGAGCTCCTTCGGAGCGGGCTTCCTCATCACTGGTTAGGCAGAGCCAGAACCCCTTGTTGCCAGGCCTCATCCCAAGAGAGAAGTCCTCATCAAGAATCGGTACTATCGCACCGGTTCCCTCTCCGGATCCATCTGCGGGCCAAAGGGGGTGCTTGTCGTCGACAAGAGCCATCCTGCATTCCCTAATAACCAGAGGTTCAAACATGCGCTTGCCGTCATACCACCAAGCACAGACCATACCGGGGATGACATGTCCGCCGTCCTCATCTATCGACATCCTCGAGCCTGGCTTCCACCAATGCCCATTGACTCTTATTGCAGGGGTCTCCTTGGTTGACCATAAAATCATCAGTTGGCGGGTGCGTCTTGGTTCATCTGGATCGGGTACGAACATAATCACCCAATACCACCACCAAGAAAGTCTCGGGATAGGGGGCATCACATCGAGTCTCCACAACAGCGAGAGGTCGCCGACAAACTTCTCCATCTTCTCCATGCAGGGGCCTCACATGATTTCGCGGTTCTTGAAACTGGATTGGCCGATGGCTATCATGAGAAAGGTGATCATGATGAGGACAACACAACTGACTAGCAATGCAACTACCGGGCTTTGAGTATCGAGAGTATGTACTGGTGGTTGCCAGAAGAAAGGCAGCCCAGAATCTACTCCGAACGCATCGGCAATCTGAGTGTACTGTAATGTATCCGGCCATGCTATCAGGACTACAGCGTCAATCAGCTGCAATGCCCAGTGAGATATCGACAGCATCGGCACCGTGGAGGAAGGCAGGGTCATCGTGAACATGCCCATGATAAATTCCCAGATTCCAAGAATTATGCAGAAGTATACGCCATACTTGGGCGCAATCAGGCCGATTGTATTGTACAGAGCGCCATAGGCAGCCAATACCAATATGGTAGCTAATCCCACCCCCAGCCAAACAGGGTAGTCAGATAATCTGACTATACTGTCTCCAGGGGCAATTAGAGAAGTAATGAATGCCATAATCAACACGAGTATGAGAATGTAGGTCCCGGATAGGAAGAGATAGCCAAGCAGACGGTATAGGATGAATTCAGCTCGATGGATTGGCTTCGAGAGCAGATAATGCAGGGTGCCGTTCTCAGTCTCGTCCCTGATGAGCCCCAGAGCTAGGAACAACGGGATGAATATTCCCAACATCAACACGAATGCCATCTTGCCGGTTCCGATGATGAATGTCCTGTGAATCATCTCTCCCTCGAACTCGCTCTCAGCGGGGTCCTCGTTGACATTGTAATCGGCTCTGATATCAATAATCTCATCGCCGTCAGCATCCAGAACCCAAATTACATCGCACGGGATTCCGTTATTGTTGTCGTCATTTTGGATTGCAAGGCAGTCTCCATCATCGTCCACCTCAGTCCCTATTTCACGAACATCGATTCCGTCCCAGTCAATCCCATCCTCATCGATGTACATTGAGGCCGGGTCCGGCTCTACATGGGTCTCCAAAGTGTAGTAGCCCCACTCAATGTAGTAGTTTTCAGGTACGTTAACGGAGCCTGAAGCCTTGAACCGACCGTTGACGAAGAATGAGTTGTCCTCATACATGCATGCAGAGCCCCACTCAATCCACCAATCTTCCATTGCCTGTCCATCTTCGCAAGAGTCTACATCGCCCCAATCTACGATACCGGACCATCTACTGCCCGAGTAATCTACGTCAATCCACTCTGCATCGAGATGCCCACTCCCATCCCAAGTATGATTGCCAGAGTGAGTTCTGGATACATCATTCCAGTCGATCTCTCCTGCGTGGACGTAGTACCCCGATCCAGGATACTCATCTCCGTCCCAGTCGCTAGTGCCATACTTGTCCTCCTGACCCCGAGGATATCCGTCATTGTCCCAGTCCTCTGAGTCGCCGTCATTGTCGACTGGTTCAAATTCGTCTCTGATGCCATCTATGTAGAATGCCAGTAGAAGAGCCATGACCAGAGCACCTACGGATAGAACTACCCAAGTCGAGACTCGATGCCTAAGTTGCCTGATGGTCAGTTCTGTGATAGCCCCCGCCTTGCGGTCCATTCGAGTCCACACGGACTGCGCAAGTGACCTGCCCTTCTCGTCCATCACGAACTCCCTCCTATAAGATAGCCCAGCAGAGCCTCTAGGTTGTCATCGGGATTGTCGATAGCCTCTACGGCGACTCCGGAGTTGGTAATGACACGGGGGAGAATCGAATGGGCTGCCGAGAGGTCGTTAGTCTGGATTTCTAACTGGTCCTCGTTAGGGAAGCGGACGCCGTAGACTGGATCCTCTACGATGAATCTACGAGCAAGCTTTCTTGGGTCCTCGCATGTCAACAGGATACGATGGGGATGCTTGTCCAGTAGCCCCCTGATGGCGTGCAGGTTGCCTAGTGCGAGCAGTCTGCCTTCGTTCAGGATGACTATCTGCTCGGTTATCCTCTCTATCTCTTCCAGAATGTGACTCGAAACAAGAACCGTCTTGCCCTGAGAGCCCAATTCCCTGATGACGCTCATGATGCTGGTTCGAGCGATTGGGTCGCAGCCGTGTAGAGGCTCATCGAGAATAATCAGGTCCGGGTCGTGGACCAATGCGTGGGCTATCTTGACTCGTTGCCTCATCCCCTTGCTGTACTTACCTAACTCCTTGTTCTGAACGTCTGAGAGGCCAACGAAGTCAAGGACATGCTCGGCCCTCGCAGTAGCTTCCTCACGAGTCATGCCATGCAGCCTGGCGAGAGTGGACACGAAATCGAGGGCTGTCATCCAGTCGTACAATCTCTCGGATTCACTGACGTATCCGATTCTCCGATATGGAGAGGGGTTGACCCAAGGATCCTCTCCAAACAGTCTGACGCTTCCCTGGCTGGGCTTGAGCCTGCCCATAAGGAGTTTGAACAGCGTTGACTTGCCTGCACCGTTCGGACCTAAGACTCCCGTCACTCCTCCATCGATAGCCAAGGAGACGTCGTTCAGACCAATCACTTGGTCATACCACTTTGAAACCTGATCTACCACTACTGCAGGAGTCTTCTGACTCATTCCCTAGTCACCTCCAGCGAGCCTACTCTGAAAGTGAGCAAGGCTACTGATGCTGCATTATAAAGCAGCATAGATACTATCGAGAACGCCAGCGGATGGTCGTAGTTGGACTCTATTCCCAAGAGCCACTGCCCAATATGGGCCAGTGAGTCATACGGACTGAGCACATACAGTATCGATGTTCCGAACTGCGATTCGATGAGCAAGGCGAGCAGTTTCGTCCCGTAAATTACTCCTAAGAAGGCGATTGCGGCGAAGAACCTGCTCTGACTGATGCTTGAGAGTGCCAAGCCAATCGAGGTGTATGTAATTACGACTATGATTCCGGCGATTAGCCCGCCGAGGAACATAGGCAGGGTGTCGACCAGATATGCCCAACCCTCGCCGTTGAAGACGATTGCCGATGTGTAGTAAACGAAGTATGAGAGTACGATGACGAACCCGAGCACTACGGCTACACTGAGATACTTCATTGCGGTGTAATCAACTCTGGTCACAGGCCTAGAGAAATAGATGGCGCTGGTGCCGAACCTCCGGTCATCCGAAATCATTCCGCCGACAACCAAGGCGGTCAGCAACGGCCAGCAGCACAGGTTCCGTGGGAAGTAACCGAGGACCTGCCCCCACAGATTGTAGCGATTGATTCCCCAGAGCCTCGAGAATGTATCGTTAATGAATCCATCACTTGACAAAGAAGAGAGGAAAAGCATCAGGACCGGGAGAAGAGAGTACAGTAGAATTACAAAGATGGTGAGCCTTACCATCGGGTGATAGTGTCTGTGGCCGGTGCCTCTGAACAGGCCGTAGACATGATGTCGGAATATCGCGTAATTCCTTACCCATCGAGGTCCGAGTTCCCCTTCCCAAGGGCGGTATGTCTGCTCAAACAGGGTGCCGACCTGGGCTTCTGACTTGGCAACTATAGCCTTGGCATCCTCATCGCCGTCACCGGCTCCGTAAGCGACCTCCATGCGGGTTTTGATACCCTCGATGTCTATGTCTTCCTCAGGCAGGTTCCTCACCTCCTGTATGGCCTTCAGTCATCAGGTCCGAGGTTTCCTTGACCTCGGCCCCGAGTCTGTCCATGATGAGCAAGAAGATATCTTCTAGATCGGGGTCGTACTCCTGCATCTGACGGACTTGAATTTTCGCTGAAACTGCCGCATCGAGTATCTTTGAGGTGGTTGAGTCATCCGCCCTGATGATCCTGAGTACCCGCCCCATCCGACGGACTGTGAATCCCCTTGATTCGAGTTCGGCCTGCATACTGCTGGCTCCACCCCATACCGAAATCTCAATCTCCCTTTCGACTTGGCTTGCGAGATCTTCTATCCTGCGTTGGATCACTATCTTACCCTTGTGAATCATCACAATCCTGTCGCATACCTCTTGGACGTCATCCATGACGTGGCTGCTCATCAGAACTGTCCTGTTCCCCTCAATTACGGTCTTCTTGAGTGTCTGGAGCATGAACTCCCTAGCCCTCTGGTCAAGGCCGTTGGTCGGCTCATCGCAGATCAGGACATCGGGATCGTGAATCAGAGCGCAAGCCAGTTTGGCCGCCTGCTTCATCCCTGTGCTGTAGGTCTCAATCTTTCTATATCTCTGATCCTTGAGGCCCACATAATGCAGCACCTCGTGAGCTCTCCTAGTTGCATGGGCCGGGTTCATCCCGAGTAGCTCTCCTGAGTACCTGACCTGATCGACACCTGAAAGCCCGGGGTCCAGTGCATCGTATTCTGGCATGTACCCAATCCTAGAGCGAATCTTCTCAGCCTCCGTCCTGATGTCATACCCTAGGACGGTCCCCTCGCCCGAAGTTGTCGTAATCAGCCCTAAGAGGCACTTGAAGAGGGTTGATTTTCCAGCTCCGTTCGGACCTAGAATACCGATGGCGCCTGGTGGGATGTCAAGATTGATGTCATCGAGGGCGAGGTGGGGGCCGTACATCTTGCGCAGATTGCGAGATGTGATGACTGGTTCTGGGCGGCCCGGGTCTTGCATGAGTCACCTCGACTCCTTTGGAGTCGATTCTTGCTCCGCGATTCGTCACTTGAACTAATCCCCGTCAGGAGTCCGCTCAATCATCCCTGAGAGCCCCTTCGCGGACTCTTACTGCGACTCCCTTCAACAGATGAGACATCTCGTTAGGAGTTGTCACGGCCGTTCCGTGAGCAACTAGGGCGCCCTCGTCGTCTACAACAAGACATGGTTGCCCGGGAATCAGATGTGGGTCAGCTCCGAGGATGTATCCATGCATCACATTGCGCCCCCTACCTACGAAGGGTATGGCGTCCTTCAGCAATCTGACTCGGGGCACGCCAGGGTGATTGCTGCCGGAGTCTGGATTGGACTCGTCGAATCGGGCTGGAGGGTCGGGGTTGGAGTTGAGTCTCAATGCGCCTTCGAGAGCAAGGCTGATTCCTCCGTCGGTCAGCCTCGGGGAGAGAATATGTTGGCCCTCGCAGAGAACGTTGACTACCCGATCAGTATTCGAGCGTCGCACTTCCATTTCTCCTGTCAGTTTGCAAGCTTCAAGCGGGGGCAAGGCGCACAGTACTGACAGTTTGTCCACGATCGAGCACCTGTCGAGCCAGTATCTGACCTCTTGGGACCTCTTGTCATCAGGAGCTTCAATTGGAGTTACTCTGACTAGTGGTAGGCCTTGCAGTCCGAGCTCTTCAAGTCCCTCCAATATCTCCTCATCATCATACGAATCCAACCAAGTTTCATCAGAACATTCCAAATGGCACCAAGGGGAGACGTCCTCCAAAGTGTATGGGATTGGACCCAGTGGAGTGGAGATCATCACCACACTTCGAGGATTATCAAGAAGTGCGGACATAGCTGCACCGAGAGCAGTGATACGCCAGGGAGGTGGTGCTGAGTCAATCAGCACCACTCTATCCGGGTTGCCATCACTGCCATCCCACCATGATCCGGGGATTCTCCATCGCATCGAAAGCAGTGCATGCAAATGCAGAATGTGCGGACGAGATCCTACATCGTCACTGAGGTCCTCTCTGCCCCTCCTCACGGGATTGGTAGAGGCCAGCATCTGTAGTGCAGCCTCACCTGATGGTTCATCGGGAATCTCCTCTAGTTGATTAAGTACCCAAAGAAAGGCCTCTCTCAACTGAGGATTAGCATGGCTCCTCCTCTCGGCCAGTTGCCATATCCTGCCTTCCCGTATCGCCTCTCGACACCTAGCGAGCTCTGTCTGAGTGACCTCGAGATTGTGATGAGCAAGGAGAATCGAGCGCTCTTCCTCATCCATCTCCCTAACCTCCTCAGGAGTGCGTCCGAAAAGGGCCGAGGAAGTTACCGGCCACTCGGTCAAGCCCTCTAGTTTGACGGTGCCATCGGGAGACAGAAGTCGGTCGTCACGGGCGAAGATAGCGTAAGCGGCACTGTCGAACAGATCGGCACCCAGTGCTATGGCCATCGAGAACAGCATCGGGTGACCGCAGCCGAACATGTGAATCGGTCTGTCAGGGGGTGCCGTTGATCTGGCAGCCATCAGTGCCTCGAAGAGATCTTTGTACCTCTGCTTCTCCATCAGAGGAACTATGCCTCCGATAGGATGTACAGAGAAGCCTCGATCTCCGCCTTCGGCCGACCCCATCAGGCTTGCTGCCTCGGCCCTGAGATCCTGATATGTACCTCCCTGAATCGGGCCATTTAGTAGCATTTTTTCTCCAGCTGCTGCCAGTGACTCGGAGGCTCTGCGGGCAGTCTCCTGAACGCATTCCTCCAACTCCGAGTGAGGCATATCAGGTCGCCCAAAGACATCGAGCATAGTCCCTATGTCGACTCCTATGCCTCTCTGGAATTCGACAATCTCACTAACTCCGACCTCAACATCGCCGTAGACATACGATTGGAAGGTGCCCGAATCGGTCATCACGACTCCTGGGAAGTCTAGTAGCGAGTGAACTCCCTCAGAGAGAGCCTTATCCTTCAATTTCTCATGCTTCCAGATGACATATGAATTTGTGATGAGGGCATCGACGCCGTACCTGTCCCACATCTCTCTCGGCTCGATTGTCCTGAGATTCGGATTGACCACTGGCAATAGGGCAGGGGTCTGTAGAGAGCCATGCAAAGTGTGGAGTCGGCCGATTCTGGCCACTCCATCGCGAACCAGTACCTCGAACAGACCTAGGTCTTGCTCGCGACAGGGTTCGGGGTCTGCACGCGCAGGCATGTATACTCTGCGAAGAGTCGGAGTCATCAATGCTGTCATACACGATTTAGGACCTTGAGAGTAGTGACTCCCTCTTCGAGACAGATTTCGACCTCATCGCCGGAGTTGACCTTCATAGTTGGGTCATCATCAAAGTCGTGGGCGTAAGGCAGGCCCAGAAGAGATGCTGCAGGCAAGGTCAATGGGCAGACATCACGGTTCACTATAGCCTTGGGACCCGCTCCGGTGTATAGTAACCCCATCAGTACGAATGGGGCAACAGTCGAACCTGATCCCTTCGGATAGATTAGCACAGTATCGCCAATTGACTCCCCATCCAATGGATGGCCTGGCTCCTCAATGACCCCCGTATCGCGGTTCACATATCCGAGGTATGTTATCGGGACATCAGTGACTAGAGCCTTACCTGTCACCTTCCACTCCGACTGGCTTGGGATGCCTAATCCTGTCGTCCTGAAATCTCCGTCGGCATGTTTCTTCGAGGACGGGATCAGCTTGGCTCCAGACCTATGTAATTCAGGCCTTTCCCCTGCTGCTAGCGTTGGGTCAAATGCGTGAGCCACGCATTCCTCGATGCTTGCAACGCTTGTTGGCATCCGATTCAATCCACTTGTCAGATAGTGCTCAGCCTTCAGAGAATTAGTCAGCAGGTGGTTGTAGCGGGAGCGGTTGTAAGGAGTGACTTCCGGGCAAGTATCTCGAAGAACCAAGGCGCCGGACTCCTCTAGCACATCGAGCGTTCCGTCTAAAGAAATCAAGTTGTGGTTGTGAGCGCTCATGAAAATCCAGAGTCTCTGGTCCGGGATAGCTTCTCCCAACTCCATCCTAGCCCTGGCCGCAGCAGCGACTGCTCTGGCCTCTCCCACACTTGCTTGCGGACATCCTATGACTACCAAATCGATTTGTCCCCTAGGGGCTAGTTCGCGGTATCGCTCTGCCAAATCATCCTCGGTGAATATTAGTTCTCCCTGATAATCATCAACTTCTGGAGCATTGGCGGTATGGCCTTCGGCCCACAGCATTGGGGAGCCATAGTTCGCAGCTGCAGCGGTGAGTGCCTTACGCATCTCAAAGCTGGACCATTCGGGAAGACCCACAATGTTGGGCATCGGCCCCCAGGGTAGCTCCCAATCCGGACTAATCTGCTTGCCTATCCAGTCTCCTAGGATGCTCCAATCGGTGGGATCAACCATAGCGCAATCCACCTTAACGAGGATGTTTGGGACCCTGTTCTCGGCGAGGTGGAGCCCCCATTTTGGAGCCCATCCAGTTAGTGCGGTAGCTAGGGCCGAAAGGCCTGATTCCCTGTTGGTGATGAGTGAAGTGTAGGAGTTGGAGAAGCAAACTGCATTGGATTCAGCCCAAGATCCGATTCCTTCGTCATCCTCAATTCCTCGGTCATAAGGTGTGCACGAAAGTATTGCTTCTATGCCCAACTCGGAGTATGCATGCACGATCTCAAACTGCTGCTCAAGGAAGT
>JBJLJN010000009.1:0-86738 GCA_045559735.1 Candidatus Thalassarchaeum sp.
AGCATGGATAGGTGACGGAATGATACCCCTGCAATAGAGTCAGCAGGGTCCTCTCCTCTCTCGGTCTGACTTAGTCTCAGTGCGCCCAATTGAGTGTCCCGTGCGACCTGCTGGCGTCGCGATAACTCTTCGTCCGAGCCACTCGGGGGATTGGCGACCAATCGCTCGTACTCGTCAGCAGTTGTGAACAGAGCTGGACCAGTATCGAAGTCGATGTGGCGTCCAACCTTGCTGCGTGCAATCACATAGCGCATGATTTCAGGAGGAACTAGTGCAAGAGCGTCCATCGGACCTACAGTCAGGCCCGAAGAGCTCGACATAGGCCCCATCCCCTTGAGTTGAATCCACTCGTAGACCATCTTGTGCGGTGGCTTGCTGCCCAGCATCTCACAAATCGGAATCCCTGTGTCATAACTGCCCCCAGCAGCACCGTGGTCCTTGCCTGCAGGCTCGCAAGTGATTCCATGAAAACCCCACTTGGCCGCCCAGTCTACTCTCCAAGGCATCTTCCCCTCAGCAGTCCTGATGTCCGATTTGCCCTCGACTCCGTGCCTGTCGATCCAGTTCACGTATGGGCGTTCGTACCCCGTCACCGTGACGCCATCAAGGCTGCCGTCCGAGCCTACTGGATTGTAGGGGTGCCAGTCTTCGGGAACTTCTCTGCCTGAGACATCCTCGATGACTCGGCGTATCTCATCTCTTTGCTCAATCGCTGAATGAATCTTTTCTGCGAAATCACCATTCTCATAGGTCTCGTGGTTCATCACTACCTCAGGCTCTACACCAATCTCTTTGAGAGCGGCAAGGAAAGGAGATAGGAAATGATCGGCATAGCTCCCACCCTCGGGATTTGGCCTGCCCTCAGGCCCGGGAGCGGGAATGTAGGCGAGAGGGTGACCGATGTACTGCTCATATTCGTCAGATAGGAAGTCGTAGACTCTGCGAAGCGGGTCCATCGAGTCGACGATGAAGATGTATCGTGACTCCATACCCGAATCCAGACAAGCACGGTGAATCATTTCAGACGTGAGAATCTCACGCAGATGGCCGACATGAAATTCTCCCGAGGGAGTGATGCCTGAGGCGATGACCTGAGGGACATCTCGCTTTGAGAGAGTCTGCGCGGTGTGGTCCGCCCAGTGCATTCGACTACCTCAGACTGTTACTACTCTGATTAGTCCACGGAGAGGGACGCCCTCGATTTCGTTATTATTCGACTTGTTCGCGAGCACCAAGCAGAGTTTGACGTCAGCTCCAGCTGACCTGAGGTTTCTGATGGTCTTGCGCATCGTCGTTCCTGAGGAAATGACATCATCAATAACTACGACGCTCTTGCCCGATACACCAGCGAACACTTCGGAGAGGTGACCTCCCTCTTCCTCGCTAATGCTTCTGCTGATTGCCAAATCGAGATCCATCTGTCCTGCTATTGCCTGTGCGAAGGCAATTCCGTTGAGGCTGATTCCAACAATCGCATCGACCTCGTCACCAATCTCTTCATCGATGATGTCTACGAAGATGTAGGAGGCTGCTTCTATTCTCCCAGCCTTTACCGCAATCGAGCGCCATCCGACTCTGATGTCCGAAGGCTTCTCTTCTGTAGCAGCGCCGCTTGAAGATAGCCAATCTATAGTGGTCTGAGACAGTGAAAGCTCGTCTGCAATCTGCTGAGTGTTCAGACCTTTCTTGCGAAGCGTCTCGACCTTGCCTCGCAACTCCTCTATACTGAGTGGCATCAAACTGTCCCACTGACGGGCATCTATGAACCCACCGGGGGTAAAATATGGGAAATCCTGCTTTGTGTTAGAACCGGCCCGTGCTGCCGAATCCACCTTCTCCTCTTTCGGTCTCTCCGAGTTCCTCAAACGACACCTCTGTGAAAGCTACGTCAGGAATGGGAGAAATGAGTAACTGGGCTATCCTTTCACCCGCCTTGACTGTGTATGAGTCGCCCTCTCCAATCCAAGTCATCAGAACGAACAGCTCACCTCGGTAATCTGCATCAATTGTCCCTATGCTGTGAGGGAGTATCAGGCCCTTGGAACCCAATGAGGAACGTGCTCTGACCTGCCCCTCGTATCCTACAGGAATCGCCACATGTAGGCCAGTCCGCAGCTTTACGCTCTTCCTGAATGGAACCTTTGTGTCCTGTAGTGCGTACAAGTCCCATCCGGCAGCGTGCCTGCTCCCCATCGTTGGCATCCGTGCATCAGGGTGGGTGCGAGCAACCTTGACTTCAAGGTCCGAGCCCATAGCACTCCTGTGTGGTTCGGTTCTTTGAGCGTTCGCAAGACACATCTAGCCCCGGTGGGGTGAAAAGGGGGCCACGGTTCGCCAAGCCGATGGCTGACTACGAGTACGATGACCTACTCGACCGCGCCCGTGAGCGGATCCCCAAGGACATCAGTGAGAGGTCTCGCTGGACCATGCCTGAGCCAGATGTGCTGATTGAGGGGAGCCAGACCATCCTGCGCAATTTCTCGGACATCGTCAACGCTATGGACAGGGACGCCAATCATGTCTACCAGTTCCTGCTCAACGAGCTGGGAACATCCGGAATCCGCGAGCAGGTCCGTGTCATGTTCAAGGGAAGGGTTCCCCCTATGCGAATCAAGGAGAAGCTTGTCGCCTACGTCAAGGCATTCATTCTGTGTGGCCAGTGCCGCGCCCCTGATACCAGATTCATCAAGGAAGGCAGGACAAGTCTGCTGAAGTGCCAGGCTTGTGGGGCCACTAGACCAGTCAGGCTCTGAGTCTGCGGACTCCCCTGATGCCAATATAGGATGCCGGAGGAATTGTTATACCGCACCTGGCCCAAGCAATATCATGCCAATAGCAAGGTACTGGGTCGTGAAGACCGGTGGAAATGAAGTAACAGAAGATATGGTGAATGTCTGGAAGGAGAACTTTCTGGACTACGCAATGGAGAACGGATGCCTGAGGGGGGCACTGGTTGCTGATGAAGAGAGAATCATCGCAGTCTCGATGTGGCCCGATATGGCTACTCTGGAAGCAGTCGTGGAGGGCGACCACTACTCCGTAATCGGAGAGGCAGTGGGCGCATCATGGGGTGCCGGCGGAATCGACCTCTCGGAAGACATCGAGTTCGTCTGCAATGGTGATGTTCTCGCAATGATGGTCCCCGGTGGGATGTAGTCACGAGAAGTCCAGTAGGATTTTTCCACGATTCTTGCGGTCATGCATGTGCTTCTGAGCGTCAGCTACTTGCTCAAATCGCCACACTGAGTCTATAATTGGGTCGATTTGTCCCTTCAGTAACATGCCCGAGAGTGCTTCCAGATGCCCCTTGAACACAGACTCATCATCCAGCAGCCCCATGTGGACCCCGAACACCGCTTTGTTAGATCTCATCATCTTCAATGGGTCGAATTTGGGAGTAGATGCCCACATTGCCATGGCAGTTAGCATCGAGCGCTTTTCACCCTTGACAGCAGAAGACGCTCCGAAGCAGTACAATTTCCCGCCTCGACGCAGAGCTTTGTATGAGCGCATCAGGTGCTTGCCACCTACTGGGTCTATGGCGTGATGCACTCCCTTTCCATCAGTCAGCGTCTTGCATACTGAGACGAAGTCCTCGGACTTACTGTCAACAAAGTACATTCCCAAAGATTCTACGAATTCCCTCTTCGGAGCCGACGCCGTCCCAATCACTTTCGAGACTCCGTAGGCCTGACAGATTTGTGCTACTGCGGTACCAACTCCTCCAGCAGCATGGTGGATCAAAACTGCATCTCCTTGGGACAGATTGCCAAGATATACCAGCATGTGGTAGGCCGTGCCATAAGTTACTGGAAGAGCTGCTGCTTGGTCAAATGATACTGAATCAGGCAGGGGAATAACCCGGTTAGCATCTAGGCACACCATCTCGGAATAGCCACCGAATCCAGTCATAGCCAAAACACGCTGACCTTCGCTCAGCCCTTCGACTCCCTCGCCAACTGAGAGTATCTCTCCAGCAGCCTCGTATCCAGGAGTGAATGGATAATCAGGGTTAGAACCGTACAGCCCCTGTCTCATCATCAAGTCAGCAAAATTGATGCCGGCGCGATGGATTCTGACGCATACTTCGTCTCGTTCAGGTACTGGATTGTCCTCTTCGATGATTTGTATAGAATCCACTCCACCGACCTTTGGATAGACCACCTTACGCATTCAATCACCCAACACGAACTCTTCTGCCACGTCGCCGCCTTTCAGGTGCTCGAGTATTCTGAACAATCCTTCGTCATCATCTGGAAGGGTGTACCAGGTCCCTTCAGGATAGATTACACAGGACGGACCATCCTCACAGTTGTCCAAACATCCCGCCTTGTTCACCCTGACATCATCCAGACCAGCAGCACGAGCAGCGCGCTTGAGACGAGTCAACAACTCGAGCGAACTCTTGGAACTGCAGCATCCTCTTGGGTTGTCTGCAGCCCTCTCGTTCGTGCACACGAATACGTGCTTTCTGAACTGATGAGCCATCCGAACACCTAGATCCTATCGAACTTAGCAGCTAGAACGAAATCTGATTCGGTCAGACCGTCTATCTTGTGAGTCCAAATCATCGCTTTGACTCTGCCCCAACCGACTTCGAAGTCGGCATGATGGCCTTGCTCTTCGCAGATTGCACCTGCAGAATTTGTGAACTCGAGAGCCGAAACGAAATCAGGGAAGGGCCATTCTCGTTCCAGATGATGTCCCTCGGCAATACTCCACCCATCAGCAAGTTGCAATAGAAGATCGGACTGCTCCTCCTCGCCCAGAGGAGGGACACCACCCTCGCACGGTTCACAACGCTTCGCGGCCAAATCTGACATTTTCTCACCCCCAGAGGTGACTATCGTCACTACCATCGGCACTCCGCTCAGCTTCTTCTTGCATACTGGAGCGGCGTCGAAAATCTTCCTTCTCGAAGGTCAGGAGCTCTTTGTCTTCGATGTATGGACGACGCAGGTGAGTCACCAGCCTGACTTCGACTATGACATCCCTTGCAATCGATCTGAAATCACCACTCTCGTCGAGAATCTCGACAGCGTTACGAGAGGTTCCAAGTAGCATACCTCTAACCCACGGATCAGCATCCTCTGGAAGTGCCCTGGCGTCTAGCAGTACCTCGATTAGGTCGTCCTTACGAAGGCCCGACCTGCGCTCAAGTAGTGGGCCGTGGAAGATATCTTTCAAATCAGATAGTTCGGGGGATCCGTACTCCTCGTGAATTTGCCTTGCCCATCCTGGGAGATCATCGATTCTCTTGCCCTTGCGTGCTCCTGTCATGTTATCGCGTTACAGTCGTGATTGAAAAGGAGTAGGATTGCCTCGTGTTGTTCCACATCGCCGACTGTGGGCTTGAAAGGGGATGGTAGAGGCCGCAAACCTGAGGCGAGTGTATGGCGGTGGCAGACTGGAGGAGCATTCCAACTGTGTTGTACCCACAAGAGATTCTCGACAAGGCATTCAGCAGGGCCAGCCGTCAGTCCGACTTCGTCGAGGATCCTGACAAGTATCACAGGGTACGTAAGCAGATGGACAGAATGGTCCAGTCAGCGGCCGATGTTATCGATTCGACACTACTGAAGTGGGTTGACAGATGGCCTAGTCTGAACGCACTATCTCAGTTCGACCAAGCCCTGATAGACGCGGCTGTGGGCAATGATGAGTACCGCAAGAGTTTGGGCGCAATCCAGTGGGCTGCAGAGCAGGTTCGTAAGATTGCAGGAGAGACACAGAGAAAGATCCTCAGACTCAGGAACATAGAGGGTTTCCATCAGGCCCGACGCCACGCCTATGGCCGATTCTCATCCATTCTTGATCAGGTCTCGCCGCAGATTTTGTGGTTGGGAGAGGCTCGCGATATTCTCCGACACCTCCCCTCGCTGGATCCTAGCGAGCCCTGCATTGTAGTTGCAGGGTCTCCAAACGTCGGAAAGTCGGCACTGATTTCTGCGCTTTCTAGTGGCGAGCCAGAGGTGGCATCATATCCATTCACCACCAAGCAACTGCATCTCGGACACTTTGAGCATCGGCGCAGGGCATACCAGATGGTTGACACCCCTGGCCTTCTGGACAGGCCGATGTCCGAACGCAATCGCATAGAGTTGCAAGCTATCGCAGCACTCGAACACATTGGCGATGTCTTGCTGTTCCTTGTGGACTCGTCTGAAGGCACCACCACTCCATTGGATCAGCAGAAGCATCTGCTATCAGAAGTAAGTCAGTTGATGTCTGAGCGCCCCTTGATAGTCGTGCATAGCAAGGCGGATATAATCGAGAATCTGCCCGAGGAAGTCGAGACACCAATCAGTGCTGAGACAGGTCAGGGCTTGGAGGAACTCAGATCCAGACTAATCGAAGTGATTGGGGCCGACGATGTCGGCGACCCACTTAGTCTACCTGAGAACTGGCATCGCAATGAATAGTCAATCCACTTTCCAGTGGTGACCGCAGATAGTACAGTACAGGCTGTAACCCCCGAACGAAGTAGGCAATCCAGAGACGTCAATCGCTGAACCACAGTTCTCGCAACTCTTCTCCATGTTCTCGGCACCGCTTACTGGTTCTTCAACAAGACTGAATCGACTCACGCCTCCTTGAATCGCTTCCAAGCCCTAACTATGTTCCGGTGTGCGAACATCTCGCCAGAGCCAGCTAGGAGTAGGATAGCGACTATCGAGAGGAGAATCTCAACTATCGGATTGAGTGCAATCTCTGGAGTAATGATGACGAATTGCTCGCCACCGATACCCGAGGTGTCAGTACTCGCAGTAGCGAATCTGTAATCTCCGGGTTTGAGATCAAAAGTCAGTGAGCCATCGCCCTCTTCAGCGCCTCCTGCAATGAAATCGAAATCCTCCGCCGTACATGTCGTGAGGCCGTTGGGGTCTGGCTCGCAGCCATCAGGAGGAGGGCTCTCAATCACTCCAATCCAACTGGTCGAGAATTGTTCCCACTCGATGGTGACCTCGATGTCAAGCAGAATGAACGCAGTAGGAGAACTCAGATCCTCCCCACTCAACCCTACAGGGCATCCTGCACTGTCATCCGTACATGGGACCAGGGGGATTTCGGTACGACTTGACTCTAGTGTCGGTGAGTACAAACTAACCAAGACCAAGATGGCGCAGATTACTCCCATCGCAGCTGGGAGGATAGACAGAATCCTAATCATCATTGCAATCACCCCTGCTTCGACTCATAGTTCAACCTGGCGTCCCTATGCCTTGGAGGAAAACCAACAGGATTGCAATGGCCGGGAATAGATACAGCATCACGGTCAGACGCTTACGCGAAGACTCTCGTTTGCGCTGCTTCTCGGCGCATTCAGAATTAGAGCACACAGCCGGATCTTCATCAAGTGGTATTGGCGCCCAGCACACCGAGCAGTGTCTGTGGTCAGGAGTGGAGAAACTTCGCTTGGCTCTCTCTCGCCTATTGGCCTCACGACCTCGCTTGGCAGCATCACGGGCCTCTCCAGCGGTTCTCTGAGCATCCCGCATTATCCGGTCGCGCTGACTCATCCTACCACCGTTCCTCCGAATTCCTCACCCTCTATAGCAGCCCTGAGTGCGCTGATGCTTCTACCATCAAGAATACACAGACGCATTCCAGCTTCGGCAGCCACATCAGCACCTATCGGATCAACAACTTGCGAAGGACCTGCCTTGGAGTGCTCTGCAGGGCCGACGATATCCTGTAGTTGAGAATGAGTAAGTTTGTCGAAGGAGCGGGCATCAGGATTGGTTCGGGGATCCGAGTCATGCACTTTGGCGACATTGGTGGCGATGATGCAACGATCAGCATCCGATGCAACAGCCAGTCTGATGGCCACAGCATCGGTGGTGTGGCCGGGCCGAGTCCCTCCCATCACAACTACCGGTCTTTCCTCAAGAAGAGATACAGCCTCGTTCACACTGAGGGGAATGCTGCCCGAGACTGGGATGCCCGCATCAGCTAGGCTCTCTCGCACAATTGTGGCGTTGAGCCTAGTGGCAGCAATTCCAATCCTGTCCAAGCGATTCTCGGAGTCGACAATCGGCCTTGCAAGCTCAATACCCTCGCGAGCAGACGCCCCCCCGCCGACCACGATGCCCAGTTTGTCATCCATTGCCACCCTGTCTCTAACGACCTCAGTCAGACTCTCTAGCCAAGCGTGCCTCAACTCGACCTCGGGCCTGAGTAGGCTGCCTCCAAGGGCGGCTACGACCTTCGCCATCGAGGGCTGCGCGTACATGCACCCTTTCAATGCCTGCGGCTCGGGCGCGGTGAAGGGTTGAAATGCCGCCCCTCAGGCCTCTGACAGAGGCATCGCATGTCTGAAGACCTAGAGCAGCAACAGCGCAGGCTCCGTCTGAAGAAGGCGCTTGAGGAGCTATCATCTATGCGAGGAATGGGGACGGAGTTGGTGTCAGTCATCATCCCTCCTGACAGGATGATTCATGACGTAAGACAGCACCTATCGCAAGAGGCCGGTCAAGCTGCAAATATCAAGTCAAAATCGACCAGAAAGCACGTGGCCGATGCAATAGAGTCGGCAATAGCCTCGATCAACCGCTACAAGACTCCAGGAGAGCGTGGTCTGGCCATCTTTGTAGGACACGTCATCGTAGGCAACAACAAGACTAGACTGATTACCTCTGTAATCGATGATCCACCTGAGCCCTTCCCATCATTCAGGTATCGCTGCGACTCGACTTTTGAGGTAAGTCAGTTGGAGGAGATGCTGATTGACAGGACGGCATACGGACTGTTTGTCATCGACCGTTCTGAGTCCGCTTACGGCATAGCTTCGGGGAAGCGACATCATTGCCAAGAACACATCACTTCACAGGTCCCATCCAAACATGGTAGAGGAGGCCAGTCGGCCCAGCGTTTCGAACGCCTCATTGAGGAGGCCGCCCACAATTTCTTCCAAAAGTCTACCGAGAGAGCATGTAACTATTGGCTGCCCCAGATTGAGAATCTGAAGGGCATAATAGTTGGAGGACCTGGGGCGACCAAGGATTTCGTCGTCAAGAAGGACTACTTCCACCACGAGATCAAGAAACTCATCAGAGAGCCGCTGTTCGATGTGGGCTACTCCAACGAGAGCGGCCTGCGGGAATTGATTCAGAGAGCCGGTGGTCTGATGGATCAGATCGAGCTCGAAGCAGAAAGGAATCTAGTGGATCATTTTCTGCGTGAGGTCATGCAGAATCATCCCAAGGCCACCTATGGCGAGGCTATGGTCAGATCCGCTCTCGACCAAGGTGCGGTCCACACACTGCTCCTTTCTGAAGGACTTAGGCAGCGCAGAGTGGGTTGGACCTGTAAGCAGTGCAAACACGAGTGGGAGGCCACGCAGAGCAGTCTATCCGACATACCGGACTGCCCATCTTGCGATTCGGAGAACATTACCGAGGATCCGGATAGATCAATGGACCTTGTTGACGAGTTGAGCATGCTCGCTGGCCGCATCTCTGCCAAGGTCAGCCTCATTTCGATGGATACCGAGGAGGGCGCTACCCTCAACGACTCATTCGGTGGAATCGCCGCCATTCTGAGGTATGCATGGAGCTGATCGAATGAGGATTCTCGAGCAGGCGGTCAAGGACAAGGTGACACAGGCAATTTCTGATGCCGGCGCCGAGGGAGATGATTGGAGCGACCTTCTGGGCCCTGCTACCATAGATGAGCACGGAGATCTAGCCCTTCCATGCCACAGTCTCGCGCCTTTCCTTAAGCGATCTCCTGTAGACATAGCCGAGGCGATATCTTCCTCCCTCGCCCCGTCTCTATTTGGCATAGCCGAAGTATCAGCAGTTAGTGGATTCGTCAATATTCGGGCCGAGCCGGGATGGATTGCTACAAGACTCAGCGAACTGCTTCCCGATGATAGGCTGGGCATTGAGGCCGAAGAAGCGAGGATTGCTGCTGTTGACTACTCTGCACCGAACGTGGCCAAAGAGATGCATGTTGGCCATCTCAGATCGACTGTAATTGGCGATGCGATTGTTCGGATGCTGATGCACAAGGGTCACACAGTGCATCGAGAAAACCACGTGGGAGACTGGGGGACGCCTTTCGGGATGCTGATCGAACACCTACTGGACCTTGGAGAGCACAATGCGGCCGACGAACTCGGGATGGGAGACCTAGACGGCTTCTACAAGCAGGCCAGAGCAAAATTCAACTCAGACGAGAAATTTGTCGAGCGTTCTCGCAACCGCGTAGTCATGCTACAAGGTGGTGATGAGGAAACTCTCAGGCTTTGGCGCGTTCTGGTGGACGAGTCGATGCGCTACTTCAACGAGGTCTATGGAATGCTTGGGGTGCTGCTTACCAATGACGATATCATGGGCGAATCCAGCTATCACCACTTGTTGCCAGAGGTCGTAAACAGACTCGGAGAACTCGGTATGCTCGAGGACAGTGAGGGCGCCAAGGTAGTGTACCCCGGTGGCTGGGTGAATCGAGAGGGTGAGCCTATGCCATTAATCATTCAGAAGGCAGATGGAGGCTATAATTACGCTACCACTGACCTTGCGTGTATCGTGGACAGAGTTGAGAGGCTGGGCTGCAACGACCTACTGTACGTCGTCGGGACCCCACAGACTCAGCACTTCAAGATGGTTTTCGAGGTCGCCAGCCAGGCTGGATTCATGAATGACACACACAACACTGCACATGTCAAGTTCGGCTCGGTTCTGGACTCCGACGGCAAAATACTGAAGAGCCGTGAAGGGGAAGCAATCAAACTGGTAGATTTACTCAATGAGGCTGTTTCAAGGGCTGAGCGGGCAATCGCTGACAGGAACCCTTCAATCCATAGCGATCAAAGGAAAGAAATCGCCAAAGCAATAGGTATCGGAGCTGTGAAGTACGCCGATCTCTCTACTGAGAGGACAAAGGACTACGTCTTCGACTGGGACAGGATGCTGTCCTTCGATGGCAACACTTCTCCTTACCTACAGTATGCCCACGCTAGGATTTGCAGCATTTTCCGCCGCTCAGACACTGACAGACCTCTGCCTGAAGACACAACCATCTCGATTGAACAACCCGAGGAAGCTCTGCTGGCAAGGCGTTTAATCAACTTCTCCGCGATGGTCGATGAATCCCTGTCCACTTATTCTCCACACCGTCTTTGCACATACCTCCATTCAGTAGCCTCAGCATTCGCTTCGTTCTACGAGAACTGTCCAGTACTATCGTCCAAGGATGATGACACTAGGATGAGCCGATTGGTGCTTTGCGATCTAACCGCTAGGACTCTATACACTGGCTTGGATCTGCTGGGGATTGAAAGTCCCGAGCAAATGTAATCAGTCAGACCCCGTGGAGGTACCATGCCCTCAGTAGGTGACATGGCCCCCGACTTCACACTGACTACTCACGACAAGTCTTCCGTGACTCTCAGTGAGATGAGAGGGGGCAAGGTGATTCTGGCATTCTTCCCGGCTGCCTTCACAGGAGTGTGCACCAAGGAGATGTGCACTTTCACTGATGGCATGGCCAATCTGGACTCAAGTGGAGTAAGTGTTCTCGGAATATCTGTAGACGCTCCGTTTTCCAATGCTGCCTTTGCTGATGCCAATGGAATAAGTTTCCCACTGCTCTCGGATGTTCACAGGGAGGCAGTTGACGCCTACGATGTCGCACTCGGTGATTTCGTGATTCCCGGCTACACCGTCGCACAACGCTCAGTTTTCGTGGTTGAGTCTGATGGCAGTATCGGCTATGCTTGGGTTGCAGACAACCCGGGCATGGAGCCGGACTACGAGGCCGTAATGGCTCACTGCGCCTCGCCATAGGATAGATATCTGACAATCGAGCCATAGACTACCCCTGACACGATGAGGCTCTCTTCGTTGAATCGATCCATACTGTCTAGGTAAGTGTGGTATTCAGCTGACCCAGAGCCGTAGCAGACCAGTGCCCTGCCGTATTCCTTGTCCTCGCCATCATCCTCGTCTATGTCGTAGACGAAGGGAGCGTGGTCGGAGTTGTATGGCATATCCGTCGAGGCTAACTTCATGATATTGATTGGATACTTATCTGCCAGTTCTGGGTAAACTTTGGAGAATGCTCTGACGACCCCCGTGATGTAATCCACGTCCACTTGGTTGTTGCCGAACATAGTTAGTCCTGAGTTTCGCTCGACATCGACGTGATTCATGTCGAGGTTGATGTAGAGCCTGAGATTCTCTTCTAGCATTGTTCTATGCTTATCGACCCATTCTCTAGAGCCCCAGAGTCCCTCTTCCTCTCCTCCCCAGGTGCAGAAGTAAAGAGTCACATCAGGCATCCCTAGGCTGGACTCAAGTAATCCGAACTGCCTAGCTATTTCCTGTAGAGTGGCTACCCCTGAGGTGTCATCCACCGCGCCTTGTCCATTGTACACCGTATCATGGTGAGCTCCGAAGATAACCAGAGACTCCGATTTACCCTCAATTATGCCGCATGGCACCCGAATGGTTGCCATGCCTCCGTTATCGACATCGGTGATGAACTGCAGTCTAGCTTCTCCGTTGATTACCTCGTCGATAATGGTCTGACCGACACTCCTTGAGACCATGATGAATCCGAGTCCATCGGGAATCGGATCTATCGAAGAGATTCCGACCGACTTGAAGTAAGGGACGCAGTCATCGGCAACTAGGTCGTCACAATTCTGCCGGTCATTGATCAGAATCAACCCCGCTAGGTCGTTCTCTGCTGCACGCTCAAACAGAACGGTATTGCTTTCGGTCTCGGGCTGTAGCCAGACTAGCCCGACTGCGTTAGAAGCCGAGCCCCAGTCGGCGGTGTCATTACCCGTCCCCAAGTCGATAACGTCCATGTCGTCGACATAGCGGACGAAGGACGAGCCGCTGTAGCCCTGCAGTACGAATTCCTCCCTGTGATTGAATTCAACAATCTGGCGATTTATGTCCGCCGATGTGCAGGGTGTAGGGCCGCCGATGATGACTCCGATGTCTCCGGGCGTACATAGTGAGAGCTCAGGTTCGTTTCCTATGATGAACATGGGCACATCGAACTCTTCGAGTGTCGAAGGTATCCCCATCGATGTGAAGTTGAGCTTAATCGAATCGGCAGTGTTCTTCTCTTCTATCGTGCCCGATAGTCTGCCCTCCCACTCGGGATGGCCCAAATCGACGAGAGCTTGTGCGTAAGCCCTAGTCTGCTCTGCATCAAAATCAATTAGTTGATAATCAGGCTCCCCCTTAATCCAGTCGACTATTCGGTCCCCGTAGAGCACCGCTCCACCCGAGCCTCCAATTAGTATCAGAGCACTCACCACCAGTACCTGAATCGGCAATTCCTTGATCTGAGTCACAAGAGTAGATACTCGCCCACTCATACTTGAGGGGGCCATCTCAGCCTCGATGGCACCATCTGCGGCATCCGATTCCACGGTCTGCCCCGACTGAACCCGTCTATTGAACCCACGCTGAATCTGAACGCGCAAAACGGATTATTCTCTTGAGACCTCTTCACCAGTCCATCGTTTGCCTATCGAGTGTTTGACCCTCATCTGGTCGAGAATCCTTGCTACTACGAAGTCGACGAGGTCATCTATGCTCTCAGGAGAGTGATAAAAGCCCGGGCTCGCGGGCAGGATCACCACACCCCAAGCAGACATCTTCGCCATGGCCTCAAGATGGGGAGTAGCCACAGGAGACTCGCGAGGAACGAGTATTAACTTCCGTCTCTCCTTGAGTGCCACAAGTGCGCTGCGAGTGACCAAGTTGTCCGATATTCCCGCGGCTATCTTACCGATTGTTGTGCCGCTGGCGGGACAGACCACGCAGGCCTCGTATCTAGCCGATCCTGACGCCGATTTAGCTGCGAGATTACGATTATCCTCAAGGCTCACTCCGTCCCGATTAGCCAGTTCCTCAGGAGTGATGCCGCACTCCAAGTCCAGATTGATTGCACCTGCATTGGTGACAATGAGGCTGATCTCCCAGCCTGCATCTAGCAGCCCATCTAGCAGGCGTACGCCGTACTGAGCCCCGGATGCACCAGTGATTGCAACAACTGCCTCGGGCATACTATTCCGTCCCTCTCTTTGGCCTTGAATGGTTGCATTGGCTCACAAACTGTCAGTCAGCACATCAGCCAGATACCTGTACTCGTCTATGTGATTGTATAATTGAGCAGATATTCGGATGTATTTCGTGCCATGGTGCCGCCATGGCATCACAGGCACTTGAATTGAGTATTCGTCGAGCAAGTAGTTGTGAAACGGATCACCATCAAGACTCATTTGACCGACCTCCTCATCTGTCGGGATTTCCACCGATGCCAGTGCGGAAACCATCGAGTCTGGAACTGGTGGAGTAGTGCCCAAGGCGTCACAAATCAGATTTCTTCCTTGTAGTGCAAGCTCTCGATTAAGATTCATTATCTTAGGCCATCCACCATCGACTAGTCCCTCCATGAAACTCATCGCCTTGGGGATGCATAGCCAGGGAGTCGGGTCTTGAGTGCCTGGCCAAGCGAACTCGAACTCAAATTTCTCCTGAGCTGTTCCCTCGAATGAGAAACCGTGGCTGATGTTGAGTGGGTGAATCAAGTCCTTGCGATCCTTGCGGATATGCAGGAACGCTGACCCCTTGGGTGAGCATGCCCACTTGTGGAAGTTGCCGACGCAGTAAGCAGGTTCGAGCCTATCAAGGTCGATTGGGACGATGCCCGGGCCGTGAGCTGCATCTAGCAGAACATCGACACCTCTTGACTGCAGACGATTGGTCAGTTCCTCAAACGGCATCCTACTTCCCGTAGGACTTGTCACGGTATCGATGAGGGCCAGAACCGTCCTTTCTGTCACTGCCTCCATTATCAGATCGATGACTTGCTTAGGATTTTCAACTCTGAATGGAATTTCGACTACTACCGTCTTGGCCCCCGATCTCCCAGTAACATAGTCGACTGCGTTCCAGCATGCTTGGTAGGAGTGATCTGGGACGATTATTTCGTCCCCCGGCCTTAGGTCGAGGCTTCGAAGTATGGTGTTGACACCCTGAGTGGCATTGCTGACGAAGGCCATTCCATCCACATCGGCATTCAGCATTCGGGCGACAGCCGACCTCGATTCGTCCCACATGTCTGAGTATTCTCTCTCAAAGAACCTGACTGGATCCCTCTCCAAAAGGCCCCTGAACCGCCCTTGCTCTTCAAGCACCTCTGAGGGAGTGGCTCCAAAGGAACCATGATTCAGGAATACGGTTTGAGGGTCCAAGGGCCAATGATGGGCTAAATCGCTTCTGCGAGGCAGCCTCATGCGAGCATCCCCGGTGTCCACTCAACGGGCTCCGAGGGAAATCTCCCAAGATGATTCTCACAAGTCTCAATGAGCGCTTCTTCCATCCTTGCAAGTCCCATGTATCTGCCCTGTGAATCAGTCTCGTATCCAAGTTGTGAGAGGCTCGTGTGCACGCCAGCTGTCATCCCACACCCCGCTAGGTCCTCAACCCTAGTGCCAGGAGTCCTCACATTGATTGACATGCCATGCCGACTAACCCAATGCAAGAAAGATAGCCCTATCGAGCACACTTTGTGCCCGTCAACCCAGACTCCTTGCATTGATGGGTCCTTGTAAGCGCTGATACCACACTGGTCCAGAGCATCGATTGCCCAGTCCTCAAGCCTCCCAATGATTGCTCGAATACTCTGCTCCTCGATTCCCCACTTGATGATTGGATATGCTACTAATTGACCGGGCCCATGCCAAGTGATTCCACCACCTCGGTCAGTAGTCACCGTCGGATAACCTTCCACAACTACGCCGTCACGAATCGCCTTAGGTCCGACCGTGACGATTTCGGGATGCTCGACCATGATTATGGTATCAGGTATTTTGTCGTCGATTCTGAGTTGCTGAAGAATCTTCATCTCGTCGGCCATGACGGTATGCTCGACCATCCCCGCTCTGAGGATTCTGACATCTCTCATTCTCTCACCTCAAGTGATGTGGATGGCATGCCCAAGGGTCTTCAAGACACTCTCGTGGAAAGCCTCAGACATTGTGGGGTGAGCATGAACAGTGTCTGCCACATCCTCGAGGAGAGCTCCCATCTCTAATGCGAGGACAAACTCAGCGTGCAACTCGGCTACATGCGTACCTACTGCCTGAACGCCCAGAATCACATGATCTGACTCTCTGGCAGTAACTCGGATAAATCCTCCAGTCTTTTCTGCCTCTATGCTCAGAGCGCGGCCACTGGCCGCTAGTGGGAACTTGCCCACGATTATCTCCTCACCGCGCTCTTTGGCCTCGTCGGGGGTAAGTCCGACTGTGATAATCTCAGGCTCGGTGAATACGATTGCAGGGATGGCAACCTTGTCGAACTCGCGCTCACGTCCAGAGATGATCTCGGCCACCATCTCTCCCTCGGCGCTGGCCTTGTGAGCAAGCATAGGCTCACCAGCCACATCTCCTATCGCGTAAACTCCAGGAACTGAGGTCCGGCATTTACGGTCGATTCTGATGAAACGACCCGAGGCATCCATTCGAACGCCCATATTCTCCAATCCCCATCCTTTGGTATTCGGACTCCTGCCTACTGTCACAAGGACCTTGTCGACCTTGATAGACTCCTCCTCGCCATCCTTCTCGAAAGTCAACTCGACTTTTCTCGCAGCGCCTTTACCCTTGACCTCTGCACCCCGTGCCAGAGCATTGGTGTGAACAGTCACTCCGTGCTTCTTTAGCCACAACTCAAGAGGCCTACGAATCTCCTTATCCATGATTGCAAGTATGCTGTCCAAGCCCTCGACCACCGTTACCTTGGTACCTAACTTGGTCAGGGCGCACCCTAATTCTAGTCCGATATAGCCACCACCAACTACGGCAACACTCTTGGGTAGGCCGTCGAGGTCTAGAGCCCCTGTTGAGGAGATAATAAACTCCTCATCGCATGGCATGAAAGGCAAATCGATGTGACTGGAGCCAGTAGCGATGATGACGTTTTCAGCCTCGATATTGACCTCGCCATCAGAAGTCTTTACGCTACAACTCTTGGGTCCCGTGAAAGTAGCCCAGCCTTTGACCAACTCTACCCCAGCCGCACTCAGTAGGCCCTCAACTCCCTTGTTAAGGCGATCAACGATACTATCTTTCCAGGAAACTAGGGCGGCCATGTCGACTACAGGCTCTCCTTCAACCGAGATGCCCATATGTCCATCTCCGGAGCTGTGCTGCTGCAAGGCATCGAAACGATCTGCTGCGTGAATCATTGCCTTGCTTGGGATACAGCCTCTGATTAGACAGGTCCCTCCAGCCTTATCACCTTCTACGACAACTGTCTCCAGTCCAAGCTGACCAGCTCTGATGCCAGCGACATATCCTCCAGGGCCCGCTCCCACGACTAGAACTTGGCACCTGCGAGTCTCAGACATACGAACCTCACATGAATATCAGGGCAGGGTACTCGAGGAATCTTCTGAGGTGTTGAATCAAGGCTGCCCCATCAGCTCCGTCTACCACTCTATGGTCGAATGCGCTGGAGAGATTCATGATTTTGCGAACCACAATATGGCCCTCTCTGACCACCGGCATATCGCGAGCCTTGTGGACTCCTAGGATTGAGACCTCCGGGTGGTTGATAATCGGAGTCGCTCCCAAACCGCCTTCTCGCCCTAGGCTCGTAATAGTGAAAGTAGAACCGGTGAGATCATCCAGACTGGCGCTCCCCTCCCTTGCCGCACCTGAGACTCTCTGCATCTCTGCTGCAGTCTGCCAGATATCGAGAGACTCGACATGCTTGACTACTGGGACATAGAGCCCCCTCTCAGTCTGAGTGGCTATTCCAAGATGCACGCCGCCATGCCTCCTGACAATTCCCTCATCGTCACTGAAGTGAGCATTGCACTCGGGATGATCTGGCATGATTCTCGAAAGTGCCAGCATGATGAATGGAAGGTATGTTAGTTTGGGCTGACTGGGGTCACGTGTGGAATTAAGCATTCGGCGCAGAGACTCTAGCTCAGTGACATCAACCTCCTCGAAGTAGGAGAAGTGTGGAATCCTGCTCTTGGAGAGTGTCATCTGCTCAGATATCTTACGTCGCAGACCGACCACCTTCACGTCAGTTACATCGCTCCGCTTGGTCGAGTATGCTATTGGGGCAGCCCCGGCCACAGATCCTCCTGCTGCGATGAATGCATCGAGATCTGCATGTCTTATTCTTCCAGCTGGACCTGAACCTCTCACTTGAGAGAGTTCCACACCAGCCTCACGGGCACGACGTCTAACCGCTGGACTTGCCAGAACTCTTCCGGAGTTTGACGTAGCTGGTGTGGAGGCAGGTGCAGGCGCTGTTGTAGGAGGTGCAACGGGCTCAGATACTGGTTCCGGCTCTGGCTCATGAGTAGGCTCAGATACCGGCTCTGGTACTTGCTCAGGAGGTGCCGGGGTGCTACCTCCCGTGTCGAACTCTACGAGGGTCGAGCCCACAGCCACCATGTCTCCGACATCACCGCTCAGAGAGGTGATAGTGCCGTTGACTGGAGATGGTATCGTCACTGTAGCCTTGTCAGTCATGACGTCCACTATCTGATCGTCCTCTAAGACGGAATCGCCTACGGAAACGTGCCACTGGACGACTTCTCCCTCGACAACCCCCTCGCCGATATCTGGAAGTTTGAACAAGTGATTCGACATCTAATCCACCTGCGTCCTGCGTATCGCCTCGGCTATGCGAGAGGGTCCCGGCATGTAATCCCATTCAGTAGTATGGGGGAAGGGTGTGTCCCATCCCGTGACTCTCTGTATGGGGCTCTCGAGGTTGTAGAAGCACCTCTCCTGGACAGAAGCAGCCATCTCAGCTCCGAACCCGCTAGTCTTGGGAGCCTCGTGTACAATCACGCACCGACCTGTCTTCTCAATCGAGTTTACGACCGCTTCACGGTCCCATGGGACTAGGGTTTGTAGGTCGATGAGATCACATGAAACTCCGCTATCCTTGATTCCTTGCTCACACACGTGAACCATAGCCCCCCATGCAATCACAGTGCAGCCATCGCCTTCCATCGCTAATCTGGCTTCACCCAGAGGGACGATGTAGTGGGCTTCGGGGACCTCAGCCTCAGGGTGTCCCTCCCAAGTAGGGACATTGTGAGGGTCGCCGTAAAACGGTCCTCTGTAGCAGCGCTTGGGCTCGAAGAAGATTACCGGATCATCGCTCTCGATGGCGCTGATTAGCAATCCTTTCGCATTGTATGGAGTCGAGCAGTATGCGACCTTGAGGCCGGGGGTATGGGTGAACTGTGATTCCGGAGACTGGGAGTGGTGGTGTCCTCCCCTGATTCCGCCACCTGCGGGTGTGCGTACGGTGACCGGGGACCAGTACTCGCCACCAGAGCGATGCCTGATTTTGGCCAGTTCGTTGACAATCTGGTCGTAGGCCGGGAAGATGTAGTCAGCGAACTGGATCTCGACCACCGGCCTGAGGCCATTGAGGCCCATGCCGAAGGCCGTGGATAGTATTCCGCCCTCTGAGAGGGGAGAGTCGAAGACACGGTGCTCTCCGTGTTTAGCTTGGAGTCCGTCTGTGGTTCGGAAAACACCCCCAAAGTAGCCGACATCCTCTCCGAAGACAATCACTCCGTCGTCGTTTTGGAGCATTATGTCCAATGCGTTATTGAGGGACTGAATCATATTCATGCTAGTCATTCAATTCCCTCCTCATCTCATCGAACTGCTCTTCGAGATGCCACGGCATCTCTTGATATACCTCAGTGAAAATATTGTCCGAGCTGGGATATGGTCCAGTAGCTAGGTCACCGTGCGAAACCGCCTCCTTGTACGCGCTCATGACTTCCTCATCAAGCCTCTTCTCTAATTCTGTGTGCTTCTCCTCGCTCCACTCGCCAATTTCAATCAGGTGGTCGCGCAATCTCTCGATTGGATCGCCACCTGGCCATTTCGTGTGTTCGTCGCCAGACCTGTATCTGCTTGGGTCATCACTGCTGCTGTGAGCCCCGGCGCGATAAGTCAGGACTTCGATATGTGTCGCACCGACCCCGGATGCTGCACGCTCCCTGGCCCATTTTGTCACTGAGTAGAGGGCGAGGAAGTCATTGCCATCGACACGCAGCGATGCAAGTCCGTAGGGAAGCCCCCTGGAAGCGAAACCACCACTCCCAGTCGCGAAGTTCGCGTGAGTCGAGATGGCCCACTGATTGTTGACTAAGTTGAGGATTACTGGAGCCTTGTACACGCTCGCGAAGTTGAGGGCATAGTGGTAGTCTCCCTCTGCACTTGCACCATCTCCAATCCATGTTATTGTCACTTCATCTAAGCCTCTGTATTGTGAGGCCATGGCGACTCCCACAGCTTGGCTGAACTGAGTTCCGACAGGGCTGGAGACAGAGATGAATCTGCCATCTCGGTAGGAGTAATGAACAGGCATCTGCCTTCCCTTGATGTTGTCCTCGACATTGCCGATGCAGTGACAGATCATGCTGACCATATCTCGGCCCCTGACGAACTGGGCACCGGGCTGCCTGTAGGTCGGGAATATCCAGTCTTGAGTTTCAAGAGCCATGGTCTGGGCGATGGCTACACACTCTTCGCCGAACGATCGCATGTAGAAGGAGAGCTTACCAGTCCTCTGCATCTTCATCATACGGTCGTCGAAAATCCTGACTCTTGTCATGTGTTCAAGGCCCTGCCTGAGCTCATCTGCATCCAGTTCAGGATCCCATGCTCCCGACGCCTTGTTGTCTTCACCTAGAACTCTGATGAGACCCTCGGTGTGTGGAGTAGTATCTTCCGAACTGCATTTCACCGGGTCAGGCCTGTCAAGATCTTCGGGCTTCCAAGGCCAAGTGTCGAAGCTGGCATCATCTCCCGGGCGATGAGGTGCGTCAGGGATGTTCAGGCTGGGCTTCTTCTTCGGCATAAAATCACCTCAATTCTCTACTTGACCACCCAGTAGTACCGGAACTCCTCCTCGCGCCTCTTCCCAGAGCAAACCGGCTCTGTAACTAGAACGGACCAGAGGCCCACTCGCTACGGCCTTGAATCCAATTTCTCGCGCCTCCCCATCCCAACTAGTGAACTGCCCAGGCTCAGGAAATCTGTCGATTGGTAGGTGACGATCACTCGGCTGCAGGTATTGACCTAGAGTCAACATGTCCACGCCTGCGTTGAACAGCAGCCTCATTGCTTCACTCACCTCTTCATCAGTCTCTCCGAGACCGACCATAATGCTTGACTTGATCAGAATGTCAGGCCTGAGTCTACGAGCCTCCCTCAGTACGTCGAGTGACTGCTTGAATGAGGCTCTGGGGTCGCGAACGATTGAGTCTAGCCGCGGAACACACTCAACGTTGTGGGCGAACACCCTTAGCGGCAGTTCTTCAAGCAGTTCCCCAAGAGCCTCCAGATTCCCGTCTAGGTCTGAGCAGAGTAGCTCAAGTCCAACGCCCGGGCATAGCTCGCTGACAGCTAGGATACAATCCCTGTAATGGCCCGCCCCCCCGTCCTCAAGATCATCTCTGTTGACGACTGTGATTACAGCGTGGTCTAGCCCCATCCTCGCAACGGCCTCGGCCAGTTCTGAGGGCTCGGATGCATCTATTGGAGGAGGTGTCTTCTCAGTTCCCACGGCACAGAACCTACAGCCTCTTGTGCAGACCTCGCCGGCCACCATGAATGTGGCCGTACCTCGGCCCCAACAGTCGTGCACGTTGGGGCATCGAGCTTCCTCGCAAACCGTGTGTAGACCGTGTTCGTGAACGCTTGAACGAGTCTCATTGTATCTGAACTGAGCATCACCGGTGGGTAGTGAGGTCTTGAACCAAGGAGGGAGGCGCTTACGTAATGCTCTGCGGCGCTCCGCAGCACTCTGTCTCGAGACTCCACCACAACCTCCCGCTAGAGATGAATCCGCATCGATGGTAGGTAGGCGAGGGGCCATCGAACCGTCGGATGGAGTACCGACATTAACCATTCTGCTGCGCATGACCTCCTGGCATGTGCCGATACAACTGGTAATATCAGATGCTGCCTCCGGCCAAGCATGCAGAGGGGCACCGTATTAGTCACCGGTGGGGCCAAGCGCATTGGCAGGGCGATTTGCATGGGCCTGTCCGAACAGGGATATTCAATCGCTGTCCACTATAGGAGTTCGAAGGAAGAAGCCGAAATGGTCGTTACAGCCATCGAGGCGTCTGGTGGAACTGCCTTCGCCGTGCATGCAGATCTATCAGACGCTGAATCAGCCTCGACTCTTGTCTCCAGAACGAGTGAGAATGGACCCCTGTGCGGTATTGTCAACAATGCCTCGCTGTTCATCCACGATGACATACACAGCATTGACTCCGAGGGATGGGATGCTCACATGGATGTCAACGCCAGATCTCCGATGCTGCTTATCAGATCGTTGAATGAGAGTCTTGAGGAAGGACAGATCGCTTGTGTGGTGAACGTACTGGACCAGAAGATCGCAGAACCTAATCCCGATCATCTCTCTTACACTGCCTCGAGATATGCTATGCTGGGACTCACCGATGCTCTGGCCAGAGGACTCGCCCCCAACATCAGGGTCAACGCAGTGGCTCCAGGCCACACTCTGCCAAGCGACAATCAGACCGAAGCTGGATTCGATAGGGCCCAGTCAGAATCACCTTTGGGTTTCGGGCCTAGGCCTGAGGACATCGCTGACGCGGTCTGCTACCTGATGGGCGCCAGTGCAGTGACAGGACAGATACTATTCGTCGATTCTGGGGAGCGGTTCCTGTCACGCGCCAGAGACGTTCTTTTCGAGACGGAGTGATTGAATGACTACGAGTCACAGCGATGCTATCGAGACTCTTCTTTCAAGCGTAGGCTCGGCATCTTCCCTATTTCTCCAGGGCGCAATCAGAAAAGTCGAGGTAGGAATCCACCCTCATGAGCACGGCTCCCCCCAGAGGATTATGTTCGACATCCATGTGGTAGTCAATGAGTCGGTACAGTCGAGTGACTCGATTGATCATGTTCTAGACTATGAATATCTGACATCTTCTCTCGACAGGGTGATCGCGATGGAACGCCCCTCTTTGCTTGAGACGTTGATCACAAGAATCCTCGATGAGGTGATGGCGCCAACCGAGGTGATTGCAGCTTCGGTCAGCGCCAGCAAGCTGGATGTCACCGATGACGACTCTAGACTGGGCTGCACTATGACAAGGGTCAGATGATGGTGCAGGGGGCAGGATTCGAACCTGCGAAGCACTTAGCACCGGAGCTTAAGTCCGGCCCCTTTGACCACTCGGGTACCCCTGCAACCGGTCAGCGGGGCCTTCTTCACTTGAACCGAGCGCAAGATACCGTGTGGAATTGACTCGTCTCGTACCCTTGGGGTACGAACGCTTTAACGCCACTCCGACGGCCGAATCATCGTGCATACGAGCAGTACGTCGAATAGTCTCCCGGGCCAAGCCCGCTTGGCTTTCTTCGTAACCTTGGTGCTATTGGCTCCCATCTACTCTCCCATGGGTGAGCCCTCTGAACTGAAGACTTCTGAGCAGCTGATGGTCCAAGACGAGGTCGAACTCAAGATGTATACGCTCTATCTCGCCTCTCAGAACACTTCAGCAGGAGGGGATGGCTACATCACCACTGAGGTGCCAGACTCTGGAGGCCAAGACTCGGCCAGCGCCCTTGACAGTGAACTTGAGTTCAGATCCAGCGATATGCTATCTTCTTTATTGGTCCACGGGAGATCCCAGCACGGCAGCTCAGGATCCTACTATGTCCCACTCGATCTGTTCCTCAGGGCCACTGGACCCAACGGAGCGACGGTAGACTGGACCATCACTCTGAAGGCCGGCGGCTCGCAGGTCGGCACTGGCTCTTGGAGTACCGATGCGTGCACGCAAGGGATCACCAACAGCTGCAGTTTCGATCACGAGGAGTTGGATGTTGACTTAGGTCAGGACCAGTCGTTCACCGTGTTGAAGGACGAGATGCTGGAGATTTCCATCTCTGCGGAGATGTCTGGGTGTGATGGCGGCTCATTCCCTGGCGGCTCGAGCTGCGAAGCAGAGGTTGCATGGAACGAGATTGACGGCGAACCTGACAGATTCTCGCAGATCGAGGTAGAGGCCAATGCGATATCGAACAGTCTGGTTCTCTTGCAGAGAGAGGGGGCGGAACTGGCCGAAGGGCCGGAGCTGGACTGGTACCCTAATGATATACTGTCAGACAGATCGATGCAATTCACTTTCGATGTCAAGAGCTCATTTGGCAGATACGACATCGAATCGACCCGACTCCTGATGCGCGACCCTAACGGAGTTTACCGAATAGACCACATCATCAACGAGGACGATGAGGATATCGAAGACACGAGTCAGGGTATTTTCGGTGAGTACATCTGGACATATCCGGGTGGCCTACCTGCCGGCGAATACTCTGTCGAGCTTGAGATCACCGACATTCAGGGCAACGACTTCCTGATTGAGCATGAGCCAATAGAGATGCATCAATGGGGCGTATCAATCAACCATCGCCTCGACAAGTCAACCGAGTACATCGCTCCCGGTCAGACCACTGCCATACCGCTCCAGTTAGTGCATAAGGGAGATTCAACCAAGTCCATGGAGATCGAGCTGGAAGTACTGACTAACCTCGGCAACTCTTGGGTTCTTGAGTTCGACTCTCCCGGCGGCTATACTCTCAATGCGGGAGGAGACATCCTCAACCCAATCCTCACTCTGACAGCTCCCGATGACCTGACCGGCACTCCTGAGAGCATTGAAATCAGGGCGATAGCCGAGGCAGAGGTGGAGAGTGTCCTGCAGGTCGTGCATCAGGACATCCTGCAACTGGACCTCGACAAGATAGACGTCTTCCAACCACCTGAGGTTTCAGTCTGGAATGAGGAACACGATTTACAGATGGCCAACTCTACGAGGCCAGATGACTTCGACCAAACCGCTCCAAGGTATGTCGAGTACGGTGAGTTCACCCCGTTCCTGCTAGAGATCTTCAACACAGGGTTCGACGCCGACACCTTCCGGGTCGATGTTCTACAGAGGGCTAAGTCGATTATCCAGATCTACGACAATGAGACCGGACAGAGGATACTTGAGGACGAGGGCGACGGGACGTTCCACACAGCCATCCTCGAGCGCCATTCGACCCAAGTTCTACTGTTCAATGTGAAACCGTCTTCGGACCGCGATGACCCTGACATAGGTCAGATAGAGATTGAGGTAATCAGCGAAGGAAATTCGTCTCTCCGAACCACAGTTGCCTTCACCATCCAGAGAACCTTCGGCATCCATGCCGAGGTGTCCCAGGACTGCGATGGCACACCCCTAGGTCACATAAGGGCCGATCTGTGCTCTCCCGGATCGGGTAACGCCGTTGTGGATTTCCGAGTCAGAATAACCAATAGCATGACCGGAGGAGAGTCTGCGACTTGGTGGAGAATCCAGAACCCTTCATCCCTACAGGAGAATCTCGACAATGATCCGGCATATGGGCAATGGCAATTCACCATAACCGATGACTCAGGAGATGCTGTGCCGCGCGTTTCTCTCGGCCCGGGCGACTTCACTGAAATCTTCGTATATGCTACTCTGACCAGTCAGGTCGTCGCCGGGAATCACACCATCTATCTCAGGATAATCGAGGATATCGAAGATGATGATGCGAGCTATTTCGACCTCCCAATCGTCTTTGAGATCGAGCCCGGTGACCCCGAGCTCCAGATTGTCCAAGTCTCTCCAAATTACGAATTGCTACCCGGCGAGTCCTATTCATTGCAGTTGAAGGTCAAGAACAACGGAAATGGCCCGCTCACGGTCCTGCTCGATGCTGAGGTGGAGGCGTCGGGCTGGACCGTCGATATAGACGGCCCATCCGGTTCTCCCCTCATAGAGCTAGGGGCCTTTGAAGAGTCCACCTTCAATCTGGAAGTCACCGTTCCGAAATCGGCAAACAATGGTGACAAGATTCCAGTTTTAGTCACTGCAACACCATTCGATACTGAACAGAGCTGGCCCGACGAATACACGGCCGAGACCTCCGTTACGATGACGGTCGGATTATCCTCCCTGTTCGATATTCTTGTCAACGAGATCACTCATCCGAGAGCCTCCACTCTGATTATTGCACTCGTCGGCATTCTGCTACTATTCGCCGGAATTCAGAGTCGAATTAATCGCCGCAGGTGGACTGCTCATCTGGCCTACCTTGAGTCCTTGGGCGCTGACGAGGAGGAAGATTCAGAGAGTGATGAAGAGGTCTCAATCCCTTCTCCAGTCACCGTTTCGGAGGACGAGGATTCTGATGATTACGACGACGATGAGATAGAACTGGTCTGAACCTTCTTCGATACCTGTCCGAACGGCGCTCCATTCGTCTTAAGACCCTATCTTTCTGCCGTAGGCAGTAAGGGTGACGAAGTGATAGCGGTTCAAGACGACTCTACATCATGTAGTCTATCCCGTAAGCGCAGGTCAGCAATCTTGTTCACAGCTATCTTGGTGCTGTCTTCACACGCTGCCTTCCAGTTCGGAGAATGGGAGGCAATGGCGAGTACTGATTCAGATGGCGATGGCTTGACTTACGGCCTCGAGTTCTACATTAACACCCAGCCACAAGATTGGGATTCCGACAATGATGGCCTGCCTGACGGCTGGGAGTGGCAGTATGGCTTGGATCCGCTCTCATCTTCTGGGGACAATGGCTCCACGGGAGATCCCGATGGAGACGCCTTCACTAATCTCAATGAATACCAGTACAGTATACCAAGCGGCTGGGACTTGAGCTCCACACCTACGGTACTGGATAATGGTGTCTGGTGGAACGGTACTGTTCCGGTCAGACAGTGGGACGAGGAGAGTGCAATGCAGATTATTCAGGGGTCCGGTTCTGATGGGGTCGACGAGGACCCGATGGGTAATATCTGCAATGACCAGATGGATAACGACAAGGATGGACTGGTCGACACCTTCGACAATGACTTCGATGGAGACGCTGATTGTAGCAGCGATGATGACGATGGTGATGGGCTAATCGACGAGGATCCAGATGGCTGGGACACTGATGGTGATGGCATGCCGGATGCCTGGGAGGTTGCCAACAACCTTGACCCAACTTCAAACTCTAACATGGATGGTGCCAACGGCGACCCCGACGGGGATGGCCTCGGAAACCTGTGGGAGTATGTCAATCCGACTTGGGGTACACGGAACGGATCCACAAACCCTCCATCTCAATACTTCCGACCGGGCCCATTCAACATGACCGGTACTGAGTCCCCCTGCAATCCAGTACTCGGTCTCGGCCCAGGGGGCTGCCAGATTTTCACTGCCGAGGTCGATGGTATCACACAGACAGATCCAAACAACAACGACACCGACGGTGACGGACTGAATGACTCCTACGAGGCATTTGTACTCCTCACCGACCCCACATCAGTCGATACAGATGGTGATGGGATAGAGGACGGTGTCGAGGTCAATGGTTTGTACGGAAACCCTCCGCAAGCAACAGATCCGAGAGACAACAATACTGACGGCGACCAGTTCGACGATGGCGAGGAGGATGTGAACGGGAATGGAGTAGTAGATTCTGGAGAGACAGATCCGACTAGAATTGAGGATTCAGGAGATTTCGACAATGATGGCATAGACAACTGGGAGGAGAATATGACATGCACATTATGGAACGTATCTGACACCGATGGTGGCGGGGTCAATGATGGAGACGAGCTCGATTTCGGACACCTGACGGACCCCTGCCTCTCTACTGTGGAAATAGAACTCAGTATCATCAATTGGGATGCAACGATTTCAGAGCTGACACTCAACTCAACTTTGCAACTGGATCAAACACCAGAGGATTGGAGGCAGAACGGAGCTCCGATGGCCTACTATCTCTCTTCCAATGGTAATTTGACAGGCTTCAGGTACGATGCTGTGGTCCTCGATACTCTCAGAAATGTCGATGTCGACAGACCTGCCGATGCCTTCAGCGTCATATTCGTGAACTTCTCGTGGTGCTGGGACGCCAGCCAGAACGCGTCCAACGACCCCAAATGCGATGACGACTATGCCGATACAGATGGAGACGGACTAGCAGATTGGGAGGAATTCCTGAATACATGGGGGTACATTTCTCATCCTAACTTCTACGATACGGATGATGATGGAGTTGACGATTTGACCGAGGTCTTGGATGGGACCGACCCCAGCAACCCCTGTCACAATCTTCTGGATTCCGATGGAGACGGGTTGAATGACTACTTCGAGAACACCACTGGGTGTTCGTTGATTTTCGGCGTCGGCGGCAACGGTACTATCGACACATACTACACTCTCTGGAATGTTACTGATACGGACAATGGAGGAGTTGCCGACGGCCAAGAATATCTCGATGGCACCAATCCTCAGAATAACTCAGCCGATGATCGCAACCCTGTAGATACTGATGGCGATGGTATTCCTGACACGATAGAGCAGCAAATAGGAACTGATTGGAGAGATCCAGACACCGATGGCGGAGGGATTCCAGATGGCCAGGAGTGTGCTTCAGAGTATTGGGACATTGGCTGCCTTAACTCAGATGGCGACCCATGGGACCCTTCTGATGATATCATGGACAATGAACTCTACTTCACGGTAACCAATCTATCTTCGAATCTAGACTATGACATCAGGAACTATTGGAGATGGCACACTTATGACTTCTACACGGGAGTATCTTGGGGCGTCAATAACACACTTGTTGGGAATACTCAGATTGCCTTTGAATGGTCCACTACGCAGGGGGTATCCGACTCCAGTTTCTGGGGCGTAAACGGCTCAGAGTTGAACTTATGGCAAATTGATTACGAGAGTGGGGTACTGGGCCCCGGAGTGGAACTGATTGCCCCATACAACTCGGTCAACTACTCAAGCTGGCAGGACAGTAATGCCGGAATGAACTTCTCCAACTACACTCGTGACATCATCATTGATCAGTCCTACATAGATACCCTGTTTGTTACTTCTCCCAGCGTAATTCTGGGTCCCCAAATTACAGGAAACTCGACACCTTTCTCGGGTAGCTCTTACGCTTATGATATCCACCAACACCTTTCAGATCCTTCCAAATCCTCTGTTTATCAAATCACAATGGAAGTGATCAACGAATCAGGTGCCTTCACTGCTTGGGACAAGGTACTTGCCATTCAGGACTTCATCATCAATGGGAATAGCACCACTAACTTCACTCTCAACCATGACGGTTCTGGCAGGAATGACAATCACATCCCCGGATCTCAGGAGAGGGACCTCGCCCACTGGATTCTCAACACTACGAAGGAGGGGAGTTGCGACGAATTCACCTCAGTATTCTCAGCTATGCTAAGAGTAGCCGGACTACCTACCAGAAAGGTCACCGGATTCGCTGGTGGAACATGGACTGGCAGCTCATTCGAGGTCCATGGGAAGGACTTCACTTCTTGGGTAGAAGTCCACATGGAGACTAATCAGAATCAGGGAGGCCTGGATATGGGGTGGGTTCCGTTTGAAGCCTGCCCACCCTCCTCACCCGTAGAGATCGTTCAGCAGGATTGGGGCCCCTTGTGGATAGAGAGGAACCTATCGTCAGGAGATATTTGGATGAATGGTACACTGCGTTTCGTGGATAACGCCACTCTCGCCGAGAATATCTCCATTGACTTGTACCTAGTACTACCCAACCAAACCGGTAATGTCCCGGGTGGTGCAGTTGTATCCGAACATCTCGTCGCCTCTGGGACCACTGATGCCAACGGGACCTTCGCGTTGAACGGCACTCCTGCCGAAGTAATTGATCCAGGCTATGGCTCTCTAGTCCTATATCTGCATGAAAGGGCCTACGTTTCATCTCAGGGAATCTCGCAGTCTTGGACAGTGAATATCTCTGATGACGTGACAATTAGCATCAGGGAGCCCACTCCTGCCGCCGAACCTATGCTGGGAGCCGGTGTTGAGACACTGATGACAGGAGACGTCTCTTGGGCCAGTGCACCATTCACCGACCCGTCTCAATTGGATGATTTGCAGGTAGTTCTGAATTACACCACTTCTGTAGATGGCCCTGTTAGCCTAATCTCCAGTCTTGGGGCTGGAGGGTACTTCGAATTCCTAATCCCAATCAACGAGTCTGAACCTCTCGGACTAATTAACGCTTCAATAGACTTCTATGGATGGCACCAAGATGACCTCAATAATGCCTCGACCCCCACTTATCATGTAAGGCCGAATACTCTCGACTTCAAGCTCAATATCACCCCTGCTCCGAATCTAACCATAACTATCGAGAGCCTAGGATTGAACAATAGCATCCTAGAGATTGATTCCAGTATATATCTGAATGGCTCAGTATTGAGCAGAGGGCCAAGTTTGGACCCACTCAACGGAACTCTCTACCTGAATATGAGGAGGGCCAATACCAATGGACCTTACATTACTCTGACCTCATGGTACCTAAATGACAGCAACTGGACCTCATCCCCTGGTGAGTTCTCATTGATTTGGCAGTTTTCGACTCAGAGCGTACCTCTACCCGCAGGAGAGGTCCAAATCAAGGTGGATTTCGACTCCGATGGTTTGTATGCTAATGATCAAGCCACCTTCACAGACCAATATGGGATCAGGAGTTTTGTCAATTTCAACTACCTCATCGAACCTGTTCCCCGCGGTACTCCGGTTGTCATCGAGGTACTTCTCACTGACCATACAAATTCTTCTCTCGCCAATTTCCCTGGTGACTACAATCTGCAACTCAACGGTTCTGTCGTGTGGAATGCTACGGATCCCAGTGATGTGCCAAGACTCGGGGTCCAATTCACACCACCACAAGATATGTTCGCAGGCGATTACACATGGGAGCTGAACTACAATGGCTCAATATGGCTCCGCCCAGCCTCTGCTACCGATATAATCAGGATTCAAGGTCAAGCAAACGCCACAGTGCAGTTGGGACTGGATTGGACTCCTCGTGGTACATCGAATTGGGTTTCAGGTTTCGCCAATGACATCTTCCATGACATTCCTATTACTGGTAATAACTCTACTGTCGAGGTACGACTGCTAGTACCGTCCGATTTACCCGACACACCCGATGGTTCACCTGCACCTCCCGATGTTAAGAGGTTGGCTTCAGGTTGGATTAACGAGACCACAGGCGGATACAATCTGAGTTTTGAAATGCCGCCCGGAGTGGGCTCTGGCGTCTACGAGCTAGAAGTCATACTGGATTTCAACTCCAATCCACCTTTCGGAGGAGTGTACTACAAGCTCGATGACGGGGCGGTCTACAATGCTGGAATACAGACTGAGTTTGTAGTAGATTCCTCACCAGAAAACATCATCGTTGTGGCTGGATCCACCATGCCAATCAATGCTAGTATCTCTGATATAGAGGGAGGATCCGCATTACAGGGCGTATTCGCTGATGTCTACTTCGATTGGGGAGGCCTATCCCAGCAACTACTGGAAAATCAAACTACAGGAGCAGATGGCAAAGCAGAGTTCTCTCCAACAATCCCAGCTGACACAGCACCGGGTTACTACACAGTTCGCATCCACGCTCCTGACGACTTATCCGACCCGTTGAGTCTCAAGGGAGCCGGCAGATGGATCGGCAACGATAGCTTTGTCAATCTGACCGTCCAAGTAGCCAGTTTAGTACAGATAGTCAGCATACCTACGGAAGTCACCGCAGGCCAAGTATTCTCGATGAGTGGAACTGTTCTAGATGCAGTCGACGGAAACCGCTCAGTAGATGGACCCATGGCGCTTGAGGTCTTCTTCCTTGCAGATTCAAGCGAGATTCTGGTCAACAGTGTCACTACAGCAAACGATGGCAGTTTCAACATCTCCGTTCCCACTGACCCTCTAGGGGATGGAGTAACCAGCGGCACGAAAACGGTCGTAGTCAGCGTTATCAACGGAAGCTCTCCATTCTACTTAACAGGGACTGGTAACGCCTCCATCCTTGTTCGAGGCGTCACACAGTTCGTCGAAAAGACTCCAATCATCAACACCGTGGTAGACAGAGGATCCCCAGTCATCTTCGGGGCCAGATTGGTGGAATCCAGCGACAACGACAGACAGTTAGGAGGATCAGTAATCGCTGCCAAGTTCCATGACACTTGGTTGCCCGAGGTTCAGACCAATGGCGCTGGAGTTGCCAACTTCAGCTTCGAAATCCCCCACTCTCACCCCCTTGGGTTGATTGCAATCATACTGTTCTTCAATGGCTCATCCACTTTGCACTCTTCTGGGACTGTGATTACCACGATTACAGTAAGATCTCCAACTAATCTCACAATCGATCCAATACAAGCAAACCCTACTGCGGGCGGTACATTCACCATAAGTGGTACACTAACATCGAGCAATGGGTCGGGCATCATGGATCGTAATGGAAATGCTCTCTCCACATCATTGACCTTCTCCATCGACGGAGAAAGCTCGACGTTCACGGTCACTGGGGGGACAGTCGCGCCGAATGGGACGTGGGCTGCAGATATCAGACTCGACCTCACTTTCCCACGTGGGACACACATTTTGATGGCTACATTCACTCCCAGTGTGAACTACTACGGCCCCGGATCTGGTGAAGCAGCCTTCGACAGTAGAGGGTACTCACTACTCAGTATACTCGACCCATTGGACCTTGATCCGGACCGCAGAACAGTTCGTGGAGATTCCATTAATGTCAGTATATTGCTCATTGACAACGCTGGCCAACCAGTCGTCGCCGAGTCAGTCGAAATTTTCGTCGAAGGAAATTTGGAATCAACGGGACTAACTGGACCCAACGGGACGATGACAACGACAATCACAGTCGATGAGTTCCGAACGCCCGGTCCGTTGACTATCTCGGCCGACTTCGCAGGAATCAACGGGACGACGGGACTACTGGGTGACGAGACTTCGACTCGTGTAATCATCCTCGCCCCAACTGAGTTGAGAATAGATTCCATCACCGGCTCCGCTATCGCAGGAGAGAGCGTTACTTTCAGCGGTACTCTGCTGGACGAGCACGGGCAGATACTGATGCATGGAGGCAGCCCACAGGGAGGCATAATTCATCTTGCGATCGACGGAGTAAGCGTTGGGCCAGTCTACTCGACTCAGTCGAATGGAACTACCGGAGCGTGGTCAATCACTTACGATCTACCACTGGATTCAGACTATGGAGGTCACTCAATGTCCGTCAGTTTCCTGGGTGGTTTCACTTGGGTCGACCCAATGGGACAAGGTGACTCACTCAACCCCGAGTACTACCTGCCTTCATTTTTTACAGGAGAGTTCAATGTGACCCAGACCTCACAGGTCGTACTTACGACGCCCCCCGGGGAGATTGATAGGAATGAGTTGTTGTTGATTGAAGGCATGCTAACGGATGGCTCTGGACGTATACTGCCTGATAGGGAGCTCGAGGTATCGATGAACGGCCAGTATCTTACTGCTCTGTCTGTGGATGAGAATGGTACCTTCAGCCTGTATATCCCAGTGCCACCCGATATGGAACTCGGGCCGCGGGTTGTTCTGATTTCCTATCAGGGAGAGGAATTCATAATCGGCTCCAATTCCTCTACAATATTTACCGTATTTGGCCCGGTTTCGATATCCATTGACGAGCCCTCTGCAGTTGCAGTGGGAGACCCATTGATGCTGAGCGGAACCGTGAAGGATAATCTCCCAGACGGCTGGTTGGCCAACCATTCGTTGCAAGTCTTCGTTGATGGAATCCTGATAGGAATCACCAGCTCCGATGAGAATGGCCAATGGTCCTATCTTTGGACTGTCTCAGATTTCCTTGAAGTAGGAAACCACACACTGATAATCAGGGCTCCAGAGCAGGGCTATCACAGACTGGGAACATCCGAAACGACTCTCGTTATTGCTTACCACTCAGGCATGACCCTACAGGTCGATAACGCGATAATGACACGAGGCGGGTCTTGGGACTTCACTGGAAGGCTGTTCGACGACGATTCAACCGGGAATCCCGGACTCGAGGGGAGGGATATCTCGATAACCCTCGACGGCGAAATCGTAGGGACCATCACCACTTCGATCGATGGAACATTTAGCTATATTCACGATTTGGGATATGAGGTAGCAAGAGGTCCGCATACAGTGGAGTTCTCATTCTCGGGCGAGACATTCTACTTACCTACGCAGTACAATCTAACCGTCTACTCTAGGGCTGACATAGAGGTCGAAATTTTCTCTAACAATCTGTACATCATCAGGGGTGACCCAACCGCTCCGATCAAGATACAGGGCAGGATACTGGAGATCGGAGGCGACTCTAATGTAATGAGCAATATGTCGGTATCGCTGAAGTGGGGGGACAGTCTGCTTCCTCTCTCGGACAATCCTTGGTCAGACGATGGCACCGAGCACTTCGGTCTAATCACCAATGCAATCCAAGTCATGCCACGAGGACCGTTGACCCTGACAATTACCGTGGAGCCGGACGGTTCAAGGTACCTGAATGGAAAATCTATGGATGTGGAAGTAGAAATCCTGATTTCAGTTGTTTACAGATTCACCCCGGAATCCCAACACATCTCGGAAGGTCAGCGTATCATCTCCGGAGCTGTGAACGTGACTGCTTTTGACACCGGCCAACCAGTTGAAAACTTCCCTATGTCGGCATATCTGGTCAACGGCACCTGCGAAGATAGGGGCTCATCAGCTCACTTCTCGGTTGTCGGACCTACAAATCAGGACGGCCTGTTCACCTATGAGTTCGAATCTTTCACAGGATTGCCATCATTCCACAATCAGAGTTTCTGGGGCCCATTGAGAGTATGTTTCTCCACCGATTCTGAGTATGTCGACCCTATCAACAAGACTTGGCTGGCTAATTTCCATGGAGGATTGGAAGTCACATACGAGAAGCAGTCATCTCAGGCATTTGGATTCACTACTATGCTCGGTCTCGCACTAATCGCCATCCTGCTAGTTGCCGGTGCCGCCATGCTAATCCGCCGTCGTAGGAAGGCCACAATCGACCAGCTAGCAGGAGTATTCAGCTACACAGCCGAATTGCTTGCAGCAGGGGATGAAGTCCGGGAAGCCATCTTCAATTGCTATGAGAGTCTGTGCCAAATCCTGATGAGCAGAGGCTTCCTTAGGAGAGACTTTGAGACCGTACGAGAGTTTGAGATTGCTATCAGGAACGCCTTACCAATTAGCGAACAGGCACTCGTCGCACTGGACAGAATATTCGAGGAAGCGAGATATTCAAGCCACATTTTGGGAGAACCTCATCGCCAGAGCGCCCAGATGGCACTATCGACTGTTCTTCAGGAGATAGACGAGTTACAGGAGATTCCCGAAAGAGACTCTTACATCGCCGATGGAGACTAGTTGAGTTCAAGCACCAACTTGCCATTCGACCATCTAGCGCCCACAATCGAGTCACCGTCGGCCAACGAGAAGTGCCTGACAATACCTCCAAATCTCTCGGGCACCATTAGTCTCACCAAAGCTCCACCGTCCCGAGTCATCGACTCAACCACCAAATCCTCGGGCAGAGCCGTGGGTAGAGGGAGGGTAATCTCCCGGTCGCCCATGGATCCTCCAAGTTCGGACAATATCTTTCCAACAGGCTGAATTTCTCTTGACATGGTCTTCGAAACCTCTACTGAGTTAGAGAGATCTGAAATGACTGATTGATGCTCCTGTCTGACTTCATCTAGATGAGGAATCGAGCCCATGAATTCGCCATGTATCTGCTCAGCAGTAGCATCCAGTCCAGATTCACCAATTCCCAGACGTGCATCCGTCTCTGCGCTCGAACCGGGCATCTCAACTCGTATCCTCGACCACGACATCGTCACACCGAAGCAAGAGACTCGGATGAACCCATTGCTCATTATTTCTCAAAGAATCTCTGTATTTGCTTTGAAGTCCTTTTTGAGTTAGAACATGGCATAATGTGCATTGACTTGGTCGGCATGCAATCCTGATTTCTACGCTCCAGTAGACGTTTCTCTAGTAGAACAATTATTGCTTTATCTTCGGCTTTCCGAATAGGTCGACCCAACGCCTGAAGTATACTGTTCACAGCTGGTTGTAGACTAGCGTATCTCCAAGCCTTCGATCTACCGAATCGCTTTGAATAGTAATCCAGTAAAGCTTCTTGTCTAGCGCTAGGCGGAGGGTAAGGCAAACCAACACAGACTACGGCATCAAGGATATTTTCAGAATAATCTACCCCTTCTGAGAACTTACCATTAAGGACGCCAAATAATACAGTATCAACACCCATTGCCCTTCTTTCATACAAGTTGTCTATCTTCCGCTCAACCAAGTTCTTCGGCATCCCTCTTTCCTCTCTCTCTTTCCTTTTACCGAAAGTATAGGATATATCCGAAAAGATCCTGTCCATCATGACATAACTCGGAGCGAAAATAGCAACATTTCCAGGTGTCTTTTCTAGAACAGAACTAATGTGTCTACTTATTGCAGGAAAACTCTCTTCTCTTTCCGTGAACTTACTAGTCACATCGCTTGCGATTATTATTGGCCTATTTTCTAGGGGAAATCCCGATTCGTACTCCACGCTATTTGACCGACTTTCTGGAATTCCTAGTATGTCGGAATACATGGAAGGGGGAAATAGAGTTCCGGACATCAATATTGAACCACAAGATTTCTCAAATATTGGTTTACCAATTAATGCCGGATCCAGTAGGTGACTGGTAATTCTCTTTTCATCTCCCAAATTATCGAAAACTAGTGCAAGAGCGGAATTATCTCTGTATTTCAAGCATATACTGAGGAATTCAGCCAGTCTAATGCAATCATTTTCTTCATCTTCTTCCAATGAATCATCTTCCTCAATCATTACACGGCTAAGTGACTCACACATCCTCTTAATGGTAGAATCGGCATCCTCGTCCTCCCTACCTGCGATACTATTGATTGTTCTAGAAATGATTCCTAGGAAATCTGAAGTTCCAACTCTGATGTCATCATTGCCCGAATTATCTAATTCGGTTTGTTTCTTTGAAAACCACCTCTTCACGCCAGGGTCATTTCTCAGTGCCTTAATCTGCCGTTCCAGAATAGTTGCTTCTTCTATTCCGTGAATTTCAGAAACATCTAATCGCTCTGAGATTTTGTTGAGGTTGCCTTTGTACTCTTCAATGTCTGACAATGCTCTTCGAAACACATTTTCTCTAATATTTCTTTCAAGTCCCTTCCTAATTCTATCTGGCAAATTATGTGCTTCATCTACAATCAATATCGAATTTTCAATTTCAATTCCCATTGCAGGTAGGGAACTTTCTCTTATGCTATCGATGAAAATATGATTATAGTCGCAAACTAAGATATCTGCTCTTGAAGCTGCAGATCTAGCAGTCGCCCATGCACAAATCTTGCGTTGTCTACCATATTCTATACTCCATCCAACATGTCTGGGTTCCTCAAGCATCTTTTCTCGCAGATCAGATCTCCTGCCTTTGCGGGATTCTTCAACAACATCTTCCTCACATGAGCACTTTCCTGTAGATTTGTCGATGTGCTCGCACATACTTTCTCTCCCAATGATATCTACCAATTTTACTCTAGGAAAACCATCGGGAATTCTGGAATTTATTTTCCGAACGGTCTCCACGATTATTCTGTGTTGAGATTGCCTACCCGTCATGAAGATGATTTTCTTGTCTTCTACAAAATCCAGGCCATTAATTGAAATCTCTAGAGCTGAAGCTAATGCTGCCGCAGTTTTACCTATGCCCGTAGGGGCAGCCGCCAGCAGAAAACCCCTCTTTCCAAGTGCAGTTTTCCCATCTTCAATCATCTCTTTTTGAGATTCTCTAACGGACTTATGGGCGAAGAACAAACTCGAAGATTCACCCCCCGCCTTACTCATGGAACCCTGCCTGACGATAGAATGACCAAGAAGATTGGCCATCACTTTGTGATAATAGCCTCGGAATCGCGACTATCGAGAATCACCTTGAGTGGGTGCTCCAGTCTGACATGTCTGAGAGGTCCGAACTCAGTAGCTGGCTTGAACGAGTCCAGCCAATCCCAGTCGAGGTAGTCGTTCGGGCCGATTGTGAGGTAGCCGATGTTGAATGTGATGATGTTCTGGAAGAAGTGCGTGCCTTGGGAAGGCTCAACATGGATGTCAGCCATTGGGACCTCTACTATCGCCCTAGACCCCATAATCTGCTCCCATTGCACTGGAATCCCTAATGAGGGGTCAGATGAGCCCCATCTTCCAGGGCCTATCAGGACGTAAGGCCGTTCCTCTTCCCTTAGGGCCGCATCAATCGCCTCTATATCCGACGTCAGGTCAGACGTTTGCAATCTATCTAGCCTTTCGGGATGAACGTAAACGACATCACGTACATCCTCGATGACGCCGTTGCCCAGGGATTGACTACAGGTGCAGATTGCCTTGTCCTTGTCGACATCTTCCAGATCGACATCGATGTCAACCGACTCGTCCATCATGGGACGTACCTGAAGTATGGCGAAACGCTTCGAGCCGGAGGAGTCTATAGATACAGCGAACTCAATCTCAACGGGGGATCCGATGTAGTTCTCGCAGGACGTCAAGACACGGTGAAGAATCTCGGACAGTGGGAATCTACCGTGCTTCAAAACTGGGGCGAAAGTGACGATTCTGGGGCCTCCTTCAACTTTCACCGAGTCTACAATCCGGTCGTCAGATGTGATGTACGTCGAGCCGACGAGAGTCAGACAACCGTCCTCTTCCGCCTCCTCGAGACCCAGATTTAGCAGATTATCTTCCTCGGATGGATAAACAGAACCACCCTCCTGCCTCATTGGAATAGCGAAGAAGGATCTCTGTGAGGTATCGAGAGTGGATTGGTTGTTGTGAAATTGGTGAATCCTACGTGGTTGTGCAGGGCTGTATCTGAGGCACTTCCCTCCAGTTGCTACCTGCCTTCCCAAGCCTATGCATATCGCTGCAATGCCATCTTCTGAAAGCAAGGGCTCCACAGGGTAGTGGTTGTGACTCCTAGCAGCGCCTGAAATCATAGGATAGAACCTGCCATTCACTTCATCCCCAATCAGCTCCTGAATAACCACAGCCATCCTCTCGTCCTCAATGGTGCTCGGTGTTGCTGTTACATATCCCTTGGCGGCCCTATGGTAAGTCGATGCGTAAACCAACTTAACTGCCTCAAGCAGCCTCCTGAGCCGCACTTCAAACTCAGGATGATCATTGGCCAGCATGTAGGTCGAGTACACGCCAGAGAATGGCTGATGACTCGAGTCCTCAAGCAGGCTCGACGAACGCACAGCGAGTGGCCAATCGGCGTTTTCGATAATTTCGGAGAACTCGTCCACCACATCAGATCTGAACTCGGCTTGTAGGAATGCCGAATCTACAGTTTCGTCATCGTGGTCCTCGTATGCGAATCTAGCCAGTTCATTGTCCCCCAAAAAGTCCTCAAATATGTCAGTCGCCACAACAATAGAGCGAGGGATGACGAACTCAACCTCGGGGTGAGACTTGCCCAGTCCGAGGTCAGGCATTCTTGTGAAAAAGAAGGCAAGCCCTCTTCCCTTTCCACCTAGGCTGCCCCTTCCAATCCTCTGGAAGCCAACTCCTCCTGCACTGGAGTCGAAGTCCCTGATGGTACGCATCCTGACTTGTTCGATGTGTTCTCTGAGCAAATCGGTCAGATACTTCCTGACTCCTTCGGGTGTCCCGAAGTCATCAATCGTCATCGGCCTCATTCGCGCAGCAAGCGAGAATTCTGTACGTGTCCTCAGCCAGTGTGAGAACTGGTTCCTACGCGCATGATGCTCAATGCTTTCAAGAGGCGCGGAATCAATTCCTCCGGTCAACTCCTTGAGATTGGATGCTCTGCCGATTTCCTCTCCGTCGGGCATTCGGAATACGAAATCGCCGAAGTTCATCTCCTCGACCATGAAGTCCTCTATGCCTTGGTACAACTGACTGTCTTCTTTGTGCAGGAACCTGACTCCAAGTGCCTCAGCCTCTTCGCGTAACTCCAAGTTCTTCGATTGGAAGAGAATCGGAAGGTAACGATGCCCCTGCTGTGCGTACCTGACGAGCTCTAGGCCTGCAGTATCACGATCCCCTCCTTCATTCGGGAATCTGCCATCTGTGAATACCCCGATGAGGTTCTTCTGGTACCGATTGATAATCGACTTAGCAGATTCCATATCCGAGGCTAGGAGAATCTTGGCCCTGGCTCGAAGCCTCAGGAGCTTCTCGTGCAGATTGCCTCCTTCGCCCATGAGTCGAGTAGTCTGATTCACAAGCTGAGTGTAAAGCAATGGCAGATAGGCAGAGTAGAATCGCCTACTGTCCTCGACCAGAAGAATCACTTGGACGTCCCCGTCCCTTACGTCATTCTCCACATTCCTCTCGTCTTCAATCAGCTTGCAGATTGATAGCAAGATCCTGCTGTCTCCTGTCCATACAAAGATTCTGTCGATCCCTTCGTCTGCACTAAGGGTCGCTAGCTCCCGGGTATTGTGACTCAGCATCATGACGGGCATACCAGGTCTGATTCGTTTCGCCTCTATGCCGAATGCATTTACATCCATGTCGCCGACTCTGGCCATCGTGATGACTACGTCGAAGTCTCGACTCTGTAGGAGAAGGAGAGCATCTCTGGCCTCAGGACTGTGGATGATTCGAGGCGACTGAGACAGGTTGAGGTCCGAGTACTCCTGCCTCATTATTTCTGCCAGATACCCTGATTCCTCGAGTAGGTAGTGATCGAAGTGGCTGGCTACCAGTAAAACATCGCGTACCCTGAAAGGGGTCAGTCTCTCGAACCGGCTCCAGTCCGACATCCCCTTGTCCATGCTGCCGGATGGGCGCTCCACGCATCAAGGTTCAGACTGGTAAATTAGGGTGCCCCGCACGAATGTGCGGGACGGTGTGTGTGATTATCAAAGATGATTGTCCCTTCTCAAGTGATTGGACGTTCTAGGCGCCTCTCGAGCATCGTATCCGGCTGCATTGGAGAGTTTGGCCCTACGGACGAGCCCTCGCAGGCCGTGAATGGTTTGGGCGAGGGGGCGCCTGTGACGCCCCCCCGCATTTTCGTGCATCCCATCATCGCTCAATCTCTCACCTCATAGAGCGTTCGAATCTTCATCGAAGCGCGCACGCAGTTCATCCATGCGCATCTCGAGGACCCTGTCTACAGTAGTCCCCTCCAGTGTCGCCTTAGCGATGTGAGCGCGAGCTGCCTGGCGCAGAACAGAAGAGGGAGCCTCCCCGTGCAACTTACAGAAATCCCTCATCCTAGCCGTCAAATCGGGACCAAGGTCGACCTCGACCCGCTCTCCCATCGAAGGTAGAGGAGATGCTAGGTACCTGCGAACAGCCTCCCGGATAACATCGGACCTGTTTCTCATGCCATCGAAACCCACTCTATGGTCGATTTCGAGCAAGTGATCCTCAGGTATTCTCAGCGACACCATCGGACTGATACCGGCCACCTCGCATTCCTCCTGAGTCTGGCAGACCGGGTAGGGCCTATTAATTGTATTGCAAATGAAATACAATTGAATTACAATAATTCTGACAATCGAATGTAATCTGCCAATACTGCAGCGATTCGGGATAGTGCGATTCAAGGCAGAGTGTCCTTTCGCAGCCCCGCAGGGTATGCGATGAAGGTAATCAACGACGCCATTCACGGGCAGTTTAGAATTGATGGTGTCAGAGCAGATCTACTGAGCACCCCTGAGATGAACAAGCTCAGTCACATCAAGCAACTTGGACTGGCTCACCTTGTATTCCCGGGAGCTCATCACACCCGTTTTGAGCACTCTCTGGGGGTGTCTCACATCGCAGGTATGATGGCTGAGTCATTGGGTCTGGATGAGCATGAGACAAATACCGTTCAGGCTGCTGCAATGCTGCACGATGTAGGTCACGGCCCGTACTCACATACTCTCGAGCATATCTTGCACGAGCGTGGAGGCATGGATCATATGTCCATCACCGAGGGAATCATCGTCGGAGATTACGATGTGCTAAGGGAGGGGGAGGAGTCATCGGTACCGAATCGCAGAACCATCCCTGAGATTCTCGAATCGCACAGTCTTGATCCCAAGGAGGTCGCCGGGCTGATCAGAGGCCCGGGAGCAGGCGGAACCGAGCGTTCTCTGAGCGCTTGGACTGCTGGAAAGGAGGACTTCGTGGATCAGGACCTAACTCTTGCTCACCTAGTGCACGGGCCTGTCGATTGTGACCAGCTCGACTACCTGCTTAGGGACTCTCATTTCACAGGAGTAAAGCACGGTGTAGTTGACCACAGGAGACTGATTATGTGTCTTGAGAGGCATGGGGGTGATATCGCAGTCGAGGAGGGAGGACTCCCCGCGCTTGAGGGCATGATGATGGCCCGAGCCCTGATGTATAGTGCGGTTTACTTCCACCGAGTCACCAGAGTCACAGAGGTAATGCTTTCCAGAGCGGTAGAGAGGAGCTCAGACAGCCTACCGGATTCGATAGACCTGCAGCGTCGAGTGGACGCTGAGATTTGGGAGGCCTTGGCCGGGGCTGGAGACTACGCCCAAGATATGATCCGCCGCCTAAAGTACAGGCAACTGCTCAAGGTGTGCGCAAGCAGACGCAGGGAGGACTTGAGTGAGCAGCAGGCCTCAAATCTGCTGAGTATAGTCGAGAGTCCCGAGAACCGACGCCAGTTTGAGGACGATATTGCCCACCGCGCCGGACTCCCTCCCGGCTATGTTGCAGTCGATGTTCCGAACATCAAACTCCTCCTCGCAGAACCTCGCATGTCTCAGGTCGATGTCAGGATTCTAGGTGACGACGGGAGGACTCGCTGGTTCCGCGAACACACCCCAATCGCTGATGCACTTAGGAGTCGACAAGTCAGCCAGGCAGCAGTGTATGTGATTACTCTACCAGAATACCAGAAGAAAGTGGCGCAGTTGGCCGAAAGACACCTATTCTCCTGACATTATCGGACATATAGTACGCTGAATGTATCGACATCCTTTGATGATACCATTCAAAAGCCCCCCCACGGTCGCGCAAGCGCCCGGTACCTCAAACAGGAATCGTAAATCCCCTTGGTGAGCCAATGGACAGCACAATGAAGGAAGTGTACGACAGCGTAATCGCAAGAGACCCGAATCAGCCTGAGTTCCATCAGGCAGTTGAGGAGGTACTCGACAGCCTAGTCCCCGTTATCGAGGCCCATCCAGAGTACCTGCCCGTGGCCAGAGCTGTGGTGGAGGCCGAGAGGATCTTGCAATTCAGAGTCCCTTGGTATGGTGACGACGGAAACTTCCACGTCAACCGCGGCTTCAGAATCCAGTTCAACAGCGCTATCGGCCCGTACAAGGGCGGGCTAAGATTCCATCCCAGTGTAAACCAGTCCATACTGAAGTTCCTCGCCTTTGAGCAGGTGTTCAAGAACAGCCTCACCGGGCTGCCGATGGGTGGTGGCAAGGGAGGCTCTGACTTCGACCCGAAGGGCAAGTCTGACGCAGAGGTAATGCGCTTCTGCCAGTCGTTCATGATGGAGCTGTGGAGGCACATAGGAGCTGACTTGGACGTCCCAGCAGGAGACATAGGAGTGGGCGGCAGAGAGATTGGATATCTCTTCGGGATGTACAAGAAACTCGCAAACGAATTCACAGGAGTCTTCACAGGAAAGGGTCTGTCATACGGTGGCTCGTTAATCCGGCCTGAGGCCACAGGATACGGGCTGGTCTACTTTGCTCGTGAGATGCTTGCCACCAAGGGCAAGAGTTTCGATGGCGCTACTGTTGCCATCAGCGGCTCGGGAAACGTCGCCCAGTTTGCCTGCGAGAAGGTGCTGGATCTAGGCGGAAAGCCGGTGACAATGTCTGACAGCAGTGGATTCATTTACGACCCAGCGGGAATAGATAGGAAAAAGCTCGCTTGGATCATGGACCTGAAGAACAACAGGAGGGGCAGAATCAAGGAGTATGCCGATAAGTTCGATGGAGTCGAGTACACTGCCTCTAAGCCAGAGCCTAATCTGAATGGTCTTTGGGACACGCCAGTCAACATCGCTCTTCCTTGCGCAACTCAGAATGAGATCAACGGAGAGGAGGCACAGATGCTTGTGGACAACAATGTCATCGCGGTGGCTGAGGGCGCGAACATGCCATGTACTCCCGAAGCTGTCGAATGCTTCCATACCAATGGAATTCTATTCGCTCCTGGAAAGGCATCAAACGCCGGTGGAGTGGCGACTTCAGGCCTTGAAATGAGTCAGAACAGCCTGAGGCTGAGCTGGTCTCGTGAGGAGGTCGACCAGAAGCTTGAGCGCATTATGGTGAATATCCATAAGAATGCCTTCGAGACCGCTGAGAAATACGGAATTCCCGGTAACTATGTCGCCGGGGCTAACATCGCTGGATTCCTCAAGGTCGCCGAGGCGATGCAGGCCCAAGGATTGGTCTAATCCTCCTCATGAATAGATGACAGGAACCTACGCATTCGCTCTGTTTTCGGTTCTTCTATGATTGAAGAAGGTCCTTCCTCGGCCACGACTCCTTCATCCATGTAGACGACCCGGTCTGCGACGTCCCTTGCGAATCCAATCTCATGGGTGACAACCACCATCGTCATGCCGTCGTCGGCAAGGCTCCTGATAGTCTGTAGAACCGAGCCAATCAGCTCTGGATCCAAAGCGCTAGTAGGCTCATCGAACAACATCACCTCCGGTTTCATAGCCAGTGAGCGGGCGATAGCAACTCTCTGCTTCTGCCCGCCTGAGAGATTCCCAGGATAAGCGTCCTTCCTATCCATCATATCGACCCTATCGAGAACCTCCAATGCCTGCTTCTCAGCTTCACCCCTCGACATTCCTCTGACCTGAATCATGCCCAGTGTGATGTTATCGATAACCTTCAGATGAGGGAATAGCTCGAAGGACTGGAAGACCATACCTATCCTAGATCTGACTTCGTTTATGTTTGCGTGAGGAGTATTAATCTGCTCGCCCTTGAGATAGACTTCCCCGTCGGTCGGCTCGATGAGCCGGTTAATGCATCGCAGCACTGTTGACTTGCCACTTCCCGATGAGCCAATTATTGCCACTGACTCACCCTCGTTGACGCTGAACGAGATGCCCCTGACAGCGTGCACCCCTCCAGAGTAAATCTTGTGTAAGTTTTCTATCTTCAGCACACCATCATCCATTCACTCACCTCCTGTCATTCCCAGCCCGGGTATCCTAGTGGTCTCCTCCAGCCTCCTGAGCAACAAGGCCAAGGTCCATGTAATCACGAAATAGGATACCAGCACCATACCCCAAGTATATGCCATCTGGAATGTGACCGCAGTGATGAGTTTACCCTGCCTCGTTAGCTCAGCGTATCCGATTACCATGGCCAGTGATGAATTGAGTACCAGATTGACCATCTCATTGCCCATAGGTGGAATGCAGATTCTGATGGCCTGAGGCAATATGATTCGCCTCATAGTCTGCATATAGGTTAGCCCAATGCTCCTACCAGCCTCCATCTGGGCCGAGGGAATTGCTTGAATGGCCCCTCGGATGGTCTCACATTGATATGCTCCTGAGTTGAATCCCAGAGCGCATATTGCGCTGATGTATGCTCTGTCATTGAGAAACTCATCTCTAATGAATCCGGCTAGACCACTAGTCGAGTCCTCAAGTAAAGCCTGAGCAGGCTCCTGAATTAATCTGCCCAGCTGGAGTCCGAAGTGGATGAACATGAATTGCACGATTAGTGGCGTGTTGCGGAAGAAGTCAGTGTATACCGTGGCTATCGTATTCAGAGGCCTGACACCCCACGGGTTGAGTTTAATTCCCCTGATATTCAACTTTGAGAACTTGCCATCATTGGTCATGAATAGAACTCCTACGAAGGTCAGAGCAATTCCTAACAGAACTCTGCCGAAGGCCCTAGGCTCTCCGACAGGTACGAAGATGTTCTCGACTCCGTCAAGCCCCAAATCAGTGATGACCGGGATAGCGATATAGAACTGAATCAGGCCACCAACAGCGATTACCAATCCGGCCAGTCTGACGTGTTTCGAGTCGAACCGCTCTACCATGTATTTCATAGAAGTGGGCGAGGTCTTGCACATCGCCAGAGTCACTCCGAATAGGAATCCCATCACTATGCCGAAGACGACAATCTTGATGGTAGCGATGAAACCAGCGAATAACATGTCCTTGGAGTAGTCAACGAAGTTGTCAAAGTCGTTGAAATTGACTACTTCGAAGCCAATCTGCTCATCTTCTCCTGCTCGATCAGTCCACAACACAACCCCACTTTCTCCGACTACGACCCCATCGAAACCATCGATCATGGCAACATCATTGAGCGATGTGTTATTCCCCAATGGGTTGATTTGCTGTCTGACAATGTTTCCTCCATCATTGCTCATTGAGACATAACCATCAGCACCGACCAATAGGAACTTGTTCGTCGAGACAACATCGATTGACGTGACTTGAACTCCCAGCGAAGAAAGTCTTCCTATGAATTCGTTGCTCCCAGGAGGGTAATGCCTCTCGATATCAACAAGATTCCAGAGGAAACCCACATCAGTCGTCCCCTCGCGAGCGGACTTGATGATGTGACCCTGATCGGTCACGGCGTAGATTCTGACAGCGCTGTAGAACTCTACTGAAACAATAGGTCGCTCGATGACCTCACTGGGAGCGTCCCTGTAGTCCCAAGATTGACCCCCATCCTCCGAGAAAATGATGGTACCATTGGTTCCCACTACCACTCCAAGATTGCCATCAAGGAAGGAAACGTCAAGCAGGTCCTCGTCCACGCCAGTCTGCACTTCTGTCCATGTGCCACCGTAGAATCTCCACATCTTACCCTCATCGCCCACTGCAACCAAGCTGCTGTTACTAGTCAATGAGATGCTGTTGACCGACTCAGACAGAGGAATTTCTGACCATTCCGCACCAGAGTCTGACTTCAAAAGAACGATTCCCGATTCCCCAGCTACCGCCAGAGCGCCGAAGGCCGAATCACAGTGGTGGATATCAGCACTGGTAGCGGAGTCGGAGACCTCCCAAGTCTGCCCGAAGTCACTGCTATTCAGCATCACACCTCCTTCGCCGAAGGCCCAGATCTGATCATCCAATGTTTCAGCACAATTCAAATCATGCTGATTTCCCGAGTCCGAAACATACCAGCCACTTCGGTAGTTCGCAGCCTGACTGGTGCCGACTAACCCCAGTAATAGGATAAGTGCGACAATAGGAAACACTCGACTTGTGCCAGAGTGCCTGTGCCTACGGGATAGGGGTGCCGACTCTGGCATCATGGGTCATACCCTTCACTTGCATCAGATATAGATTAGGCGGAAGCAGTGACACTCAGCTATACATCAATTTCAGATTAGCAATATTAATTGAGGCGATTAATCTAGCTTATGCCATGGGCGAGTTACTTTACGCTGGAAAGGTCAAGCAGGTATGGAGTACAGACAATCCAGATGTGCTGGAGTTCAGATACACCGACCAGATTTCCGTTTACGACCAGATCATCCCTTCATTGATTCCGCGCAAGGGCGAGAGTCTGAATCGGACGACCTGCCACTGGTTCGACCTAATCTCTCAGGAAGGCATTTGTGACACCCATCTGATTGAGATGAACGCTCCCGACAGGTGCCTAGCCAAGCGCTTCGAGGTGATCAAGGAGCCCGGGGCCATACCCAGAGATCTGGAGAATGTGTTCGTTCCGCTTGAGGTGATATGCAGACATCATCTGGCAGGCTCGGGATGGCGCCGCTATTCCAAGGGCGAGGTCGGAGCTGAGGAATTCGGCTTTGAGCCGGGAACAGAGATTGAGGCGAACTGCAAGCTACCACAGCCGTATCTCGAGGTGTCAACTAAGTTCGAGTCGTTCGACCGACTTCTGGACAGAGAGGAGGCATTGCAGATATCCAATCTGACTGAGGAGGAGTTCGACTCGATTTTGGATGCAGTACTCAAGATTGATGCGATTATTGAGAGAGAAGCCGGAAAGCGAGGACTGATTCACGTTGACGGGAAGAAGGAGTTCGCGCTAGGCCCTGGTAGAAAGCCAGTTCTAGTTGATTCGTTCGGCACCCTTGATGAGGACAGATGGTGGGATGCTGAAATCTATTCCGAAGGCAGAATAGAATCCTTATCCAAGGAGTTCGTTAGAGAGCACTACATCGACATCGGCCATCACCAAGCACTGTACGACGCGAGAGAGAAGGGACTTGTAGAGCCCCCTATCCCGGCTCTACCTCAGAAGATGATCGACAATACGGCACAGTTGTACGCTTCTATGTACGAACGCCTCACCGGGAATGAGTTTTGAGGTAGGCGATGGGCACTCACGAGTACGAGCACGATCCTCGTAACTCAGAAGTGATGATATCAGTGAACGGAGAGATGTACCACAGGAGTGAGGCAAAGATCTCTGTTTTCGATGCTGGATTCCTGCTAGGTGACGGAGTCTGGGAGTCATTCAGGCTGCACAATGGCAATCTGGTTTTCATCGACGACCACATGGACAGGTTATTCCGTGGTGCAGAGGCAATATCGATGGCCATCGGAAGGACCAGGGGGCAAATTCTCTCCGAGGTCCGCAGGGTAATCGATGCCAACGAAATGTCTGATGGAGTCCACATTCGTCTGATTCTAAGCAGGGGCCTCAAACCGACTCCCTATCAAGCACCATGGGTTATCTCCAGCCCGCCTACCTTGGTAATCATCCCGGAGTACAAGAGGGCGAATGAGGACAGAGCGAGAGATGGCATCAGCATAGTTCCGGTAATCACAAGAAGAGGTGGGCACAACACTCAGGACCCTAGGATAAACAGCCTCTCCAAGCACAACTGCATCGCAGCCTGCATCGAAGCGGCTGAGTTGGGTGGGGACGAAGGTTTGATGCTCGACCCGCACGGCTATGTTTCCACCTGTAATTCTACGCACTTTTTCATTGTACGAGACGGAGAGGTCTGGACCTCGTCGGGAGAGTACTGCCTAGAAGGAATCACTCGCAGGAAGGTGTTGGAGATCTGCCACTCAAACGGGATACCCGCAATCGAGGGCAATTTCTCTGTCGATGATGTCCAATCAGCGGACGAGGCCTTCGTTACTGGGACCTTCGCTGGCCTAACTCCAGTAGTGAATTTTGATGGTGAGCCTATGGGCAGCGGCAGCCGTGGCCCAATGTGCGAGAGACTACAGGGGCTTTACATCGATCTAATCAGGAGTGAGTGCGGTGGATGATGGATGCAGAGTAGCGATGTGGTCTGGCCCGAGAAATATCTCGACCGCACTGATGTATTCCTTTGAGAACAGAGAAGATTGCTGTGCAATCGACGAGCCGTTCTACGCCCATTATCTAGAACAGACGGGAATTGATCATCCCGATTCGCAAAGAGTGATCGAGAGCTACGAGACCGACTACGGGGAGATAGCCCAGACTCTGGTTGGAGAGATTCCGGATGGAGCTAGGATTTGGTACCAGAAGCACATGTGCCATCACATCATGCCCGAGATGGACATTGATTGGATTCATTCTCTGAACAATTGCTTCCTGATACGTGACCCAAGAGAGGTTCTGCTCTCCCTTTCTCAGATTACTCACGAGGTCTCACTCTGGGCCACAGGCCTACCTCAGCAGATCATGCTAATTGAGCGAGCCTCGCAAGATGGCCACAGGCCTCCGATTATTGATTCGAGAGACATTCTTGAGGATCCTTCAGAAATGCTCGGAATGTTATGCCTTGAACTGGGCATCCCATTCTCTGAAGACATGCTGTCTTGGGAGGCGGGCCCGAGAGATTGCGATGGCATATGGGGTGAGCACTGGTACGACTCAGTATGGTCTTCTACAGGGTTCTCACCCTACAGGCCGAGGACAGGGAGACTCCCCTCTTCACTTGAGTCCGTTCTTGAGCAAGCAATGCCTCTGTATCAGGAGATGCACTCCAAGAGGATGAGGCTGTAATCAATCTCTCATCAGTCGGCGTAATCTCGCCTCAAAGTCGTCCTCTGGCGAGTGCCCCGGCTCGGTTTCTGACTCATCGTCCTCCAACTCTTCAGTGTCCGCAGGTAGCTCGTCAATCAACTCTTCTTGCATAGGTTTCTCATCGTCCGCCTTGCTGATCATCTTCTCCTCGGCAGCGCTCATGGCCATTTCCATCAGCATCTTGCCCTCTCTGTTGTTCCTGATTATCCATGCTAATGCAACGCTGACTCCGATGACGAGAACTGCTGCAGCAAGAGAAGTACCTAGATCAGGATATCTCGAAGGCTCCACAGTGCCGCCAGAAAGGATGATTCTACCTTCATCGTCACTAGGGTCCGAGTCTATGTCCCAGGGGAATGTGCATCCGATAGTCACTACTAGCTCCTCGCCATCCTGCGCTGAGCTCGGACGACCAATCTCGAAGGCTACAGTATACAGAGCAGTAAGATCGACACTGTGAGCCATCGTGTAATCTTCAACAGTGAAAGTCAGACTACAGTCTGCGTCGTACTGAGCCAACAGCTCATCAACATCCTCACTGCGCTGCCAAGATACTCTAATTTCCTGACCATCGCCTTCACCTTCAAGTTCCACGTCGATGATGCCGATGTTCCAGTCAACCCTCCTGATATCGAATGTCTTGGAAGTCTGATAGGTCAAGATGCCTCTTCCGTCAAGCATCCTGACTGTCAGATCCCTGCTCCCAGGCTCTGGGGACCAGCCATCAGCACTCAGGTTGATGGGCCCGTGAGAAATGTTCTCGGGAACATATCCAGATTTGGATCCCAGCATACTGCCCTCATCGTCGATAAGCATCATTGTGTAGTAGTATCCGGAGCTTCCGTTCAGTATGTTGCATTGTGCAATCATTTCACCCACGACTCCGGAGATGTTGCATGTCGACACTCTTGAGGAAGGCTCAGATGCATGTGCTAAGTATCCCAGATTTACTGAGCCCACAGTAACCCACCCCTCTCCTGAAGCTATTACAGGCAAGGCCCAGACGCCATCTGCCAGTCTAGTAAGAGGGCCGGATGAGGAATCGGACACAGTGGATGCTGCATCGGCACCATGTATGCCGATTACCGCCTCGTCACCGCTCATCCCGACGATAACAGGTGACGTTGCCCAAGAGTAAGTCGACTGCGAGGTATCCAGAGCTACCTCTCCATGGTTCCCCCCCTCGTCCTCAGCTAGAATCCTAATCGTATGCATACTTCCATCCCAGCTCTCAGAAGGTATGACTTCAAGAGGAACTCCTCTTATTTCTCCCACTCCGAGAACCATCTCAAACTGACCTGAGACCGTCCATCCCGGTGGAATGCTCAGCACTCGGAGGGTAATCGTAGAAGGAGCATTGCCTTGATTGAGCAGTTCAACTAGTGGGAATCCCCCTGATTCAGAAACGACCCAATCTCCATGCGAAGACATGGTGAAGTTCCTGATTATCGCCACTCTAAGTGGCAGAGTAATCTCGGTCTCACCACTCCCGTCACCATCCCTCAGTCTGATATTCAGCTCGACAGCCCTACCGTGCTGAGCCGACTCAGGAGGGGTGATATTGAGTATCAGGGAAGCCGTCTCGCCGGGTGACAGAATAGGAAGCTCAACTGGCTCATCAACAATCCAACCATTCTCTCCGCTGACCCAAATAGTCGGATAGGGTCTAGAGTAGGCATTGCCTATCTGTGCCACAGTGAGCTCGACTTGCGATCCCGAGGGTTCTATCTCCAGATCAGCCTGATTCGCATAGACTGCCCAGCCAGGTACCCTAGCGACTTCAAGGCTGAAGCCGAAAGACTCCATGTCCTCTCCTTGAGCCTGTGTGGATACCGATACGTGCATCATTGAACCATTCCAAGCGTCGGAGGGAATCGTGGCATTGACCATCAGCGAGACAGATTCGTTGACCCCCACTCCCTCAGCAGAGCTTGCATTCACTGACCAGCCGACCGATCCATCCTCTCCAATAAGGGTGAGATTGTAACTGACTTGCAGGTCCAGATTATCCACCAGATTTCCCTCATTGGTAGCCATGATATCGACCGAGAAAATAGATTCAGGCTCCACCGAGTAGATGCCCCCTTCGACAAGTGTTACCCCGTCTACCAAGGCCTCGAAATCCCATCTGTGATCCTGTCTCGCCTGCAGCATGACGGTATCAGAATCGCCGACATCAGTATCGCCCTGCGAGGTCATGATAATCGAGACAGCCACCGGGTGCCCGGCAGGGGTCGCCTGAGGTAGAGTGACCATGACTGGTATGCTGGTCAGACTGCCAGCACCTAGAGACACGACATCGTTGGAGAAGGAGACTATGACTCCCGGATCCTCGGTGATGTTCTCGTCGATAATTACCTCATGACTGAGCATGTAGTTATCTTCCCCATTGCCCGGATTCTCTAATCTCACCATGACTAAGGTCTCCTCGTCAACATCGACAGTAAGCGGTTGAACCGTAGGAGAGGTCACGAGAATAGCAGCTCTATGAATCTGGAGTACCTCAAGGGACAAACGTAGAATATGACTCGAAGCCTCTGAGCTCGCATCGCTGAATGGATGGAATGCGGGAGGAGAATTGGCAGGGAGATCTAGATGTAAATAGCCAGAAGCCTGGCTTCCGACAGGTCCTGACATCACTATTGAATCTCCCTCAACAGATAGACCACCTGAGGCATTCCAGATCCATCCTTGGTGGGCCATCCCAGATTCGGATAGCGACCACGTCAATTCCGATGAATTGGAGGGGAGGTCTGCTGTAACCTGCCATTGCAGCCCACTTGCGGGGACGCTGCGCTGGTGAACATCCGCCACTACCCCAGAGGCCTCGAACGAGAGTGATATCGTGGAGCACTCTTCTTCGTCACCGCTACCTACGCACATCGTCAGCTGAGTTGTCACGAAGTCGCCCAAATCAGCGTTTGAAGGAACAGCCAGTCTCGCAGTCACGAGCTTAACTTCACCCGCATTCAGGCTGAGTGCTGGCACCGAATTGCCTTCTATGTCGTATAGACTGACCACGTTGTCAGTCTGACCATCTCCGTCGGTGTCGCCCCATGGCGTCCCATCTACCTGGATGACCGGGGTCTCGTCGGCATTGCCCAGATTGTGCACTAGAATCCAGGCATCAGCATCACCACCAATCAGTCCGTAACCAGAACTGGTGGCTGTGCCATCAGGACCTCGCAGAGAAAGACCTCTTGTCCTGTTGGCCTCAACAGGGAGTGAGGCGTAAGCGCTGTAGTTCTCAGGATCTGCGTCCAATGTGAGAGTCAGTCCGAGAAAACCGGTGTCTGAGCCTAGGGCATCCATCGGAGCCACTATTCTCAATCTAGGACTCCAAGTCTGTCCTATTCCGATCTCGATGCCAGTCAGGCCACCGCTCTCATCTTCCCAAGACCAACCATCAGGCAGGCCTGAGTCATCAACACTCAGACTCCAGATTCCCGCAAGCCTGCCGGTGGAGCGGATGGTAGGGGGTGCTATAGAATGGGAGCCCGGGTCTACCCTGACCGGTTCACTGGGTATCTCGAAGGTGGCGTTGTAGGTCGGGACAATCACCAGAGTAACGTTCTGAGCATCGTTGTCACGTCTGGTCTGTGAGACGTTAGAGCCGGAATCCAGCACTAATTCGAACTCGTGCTCACCCAAAGGCCCGCTCCAATAGGCGCTGAATGATTCTATACTCCCACTTCCAGTTGGACTTACTGGCTCCATGGTTCCAGCCTCGTAAAACCCAATCAACTGACCGTTAGCATACAGCTTCGCCTCAGTCTGTTCATCTGTGTCAGCTGTACCTGCATTCTCAAACCATGCAGTCACTGTGACCTGTTCTCCCGGGTCTGGCTCACTTGGACTGAAGTCAATCCCCCGTGAGTCAGTTAGTGGTCTGACATCAGCCTCCGAGTGAGAGATTACATTGACTCCGACCACCATGTCCAGAGTAGCATCGCCATCTATGTCTGCGAAAGATGGGGCGGCCCAAGTTCTGTGAGGAACTGAGATTGAACCGCCCCAAATACCAGCCACAGTCCCGTCCCCGCCGTCATAGGCCCACACCTTGCGACCGAAGGCTACGACCAATTCTGGCTCACCGCTTCCATCAACATCCATCCATGTCGGCGGAGATACTGCAATCTCGTCGTTAATGGCGCCACTGTCTCTTTCAAGACTCTTCGCAGACCAAGCGGGACTGGGGCCAGTTAGATCGTGGCAACCGGCGTGTCCGTGCCTTGTCAGAAGGTTCTCCTCAGACCAGGTGACCCAACACACCCTGTCGTGCTCCCCATCGCCGTTGGTATCGATCGCGGTAGGAGGGGCATCAGCGAAGCCATTGGATGCCTCGAAAGACCAGATTTCAGTCGCGTTACCTATCTCCATTCCAATGAATTCGGCTCCTCCAGACCCGCCGTACCCGTTGCCATCAGTAGGGATCGTGAGAATCATCTCAGGGTCGTCTTGGCCGTCCAGATTAGCAATAACTGGCCCTGGTAGCCTTACATGGGGATATTCTTCACCGCCACCATCTGCAGGCCCTAGGGAGTACCCATTCGTCCAACTGCTCTCTCCGTCTTCGTGGTCTAGCTTCCATACCCACATCGACCCCGTGTTTTCCTGAATGGTAGTCAGTAAAACGTAACCAGTACTATCGTCAGTTTGTGCGAAGGCGGGGTCGGAGGGATGAGTTCCCATGCTCAGGGTATTTTCCCAGAGCAATGTGGCGCCGGCATCTGATAGAGATAGGGCGATTACCTCGGGTTTGTCATTAGTTTTCCCTATAGCAGCTATGACCAGTTCTGCGTCTCCATCGAAGTTGAGGTCCACCAACAATGGCTGAGCAGTGGGTTTGTGATATCCCCACCATTCAGAACTGTAGGGGCCTTCATTGCTGATGAATCGATCCTGATCGGTCCATGACCAGAGTAACTCGCTGGTATCTGCGGACGAAGACCATCCAGTGACTGAGCACGAAAGCCGCGGGGACCATGCATCTACACGAAGATCACCTGCAGAATCATCGTAGGCTACGAGCACCTCCTGCATTCCATCTCCGTCTATATCGGTCACCAGTGGGGCGGCCTTGACGAACTCGGTCTGACCTAGGCTCACTTCCCATGCGAGTTCTGCATCTTCTCCTTCGAGAATCCTGAGGTACGTGGGGGCATCCACATCATCCTTCAGTACTAGTATGGTGAATAGTGAGCTTCCTGCACATCGCTCGGATGCCCCTTCGCCCACATTTATCGAAGCAGATAGGTCGGCGATCGGAACGGATAGGGCATCTGTTCCTATCTCGTCTGATCCATACACCCAATTCACAGCTGGCTCTACAATCGACTTGAGTTCAGCAGCATCCTCTGGCAGACCTCCGTCCCCTACACCTCCGCCTGATCCGTGTGCCGGCACTACAGCCAGCCTGTCCGAAGTCCTTCCTGCTTGAGGCCATGGCTGACCTCCATCAGTCCAAGGGTCCTGAGTTCCATCTCCGGCATCAGCCCTCTGTCCAAGGTCGGGAACCGACAGAGCAGGTGAGAGTGACATCGCCAGTAGCAAAGCTACTCCAAGAGCCGCTTCACGGAGTCTTGAGGTCCGAAGCACAGGGGGGTACGATGCCATCAGAATATGAGATGGCATTCCGAATCCACTTGAACATTCGCCTTATACTCTCACTCAGACCTACGGTCTGAAAGAACCTTGGGTTTAGCCGAATGGTAGATTGCATCCGTTGCGCTTATACAGGACGGGCCGGTCGCCGGGTCTCAAGGAACTCTCCTCCAGAGGCACCGCCGATGAGGGACGGGAGAAATACTCCCTTCCTACGGCTGTCCTCTAGGCGAGTCCCTTTGGAGCCCGATACACATGTACAGCCTTGTTACAAGAGATGACACCATCCGTATTCCAGCAGAGTACATCAGAGCAGGCCGCAAGCTTGAGGAACACATTGACGAGTTGGCTCACGATGCCTTTGAGGGGCGTTTCGACGAGAATGAGGATTATACTCTATTGACATTCGACCACGAGGCCGTGGGCAGGGGTAAAATCATCCACGGAGATGGAGCGATTTACCAGAATGTCCGCTTCAAGGCACTCGTCTTCACCATGGAGAACAACGAGGTAATAGACGGAGCCGTCTCAGAAATCTCCGAATATGGCGCATTCGTCAGGATTGGCCCCGTCGAGGCACTACTGCACAAGTCACAGATTCTCGATGAACCAGTTCAGGTCCACCTCGGCGCACAGAGCAAGAGGATAGAGGGTACTCAGAGCGGTAAGCACCTCGAGGAAGGATCCCCAGTCCGCTCGAGAATAGTTTCGAAATCAATCAATCAGAACGATCCCAGGTCTTCCAAGATTGGCTTGAATTGTAAGATGGAAGGACTCGGTGCCTTCGATTGGCTCGGCGAGGAGGATGATTGAGATGGTAAAGCAACCCTTCGCATGTGGCGAATGCAACAGGATTCTACCCGATCCCGAGAAGAAGAGCGATCCGCCCCAGTGCATGCACTGCCCTGGATCTCCAGTCACTACTGATTGGCAGGGTTTCGTAGTCATTCTCGATCCAGACCGCTCCGAGGTCGCTAAGAGGCTTAACGTCTCAGATCCAGGCAATTACGCCTTGAAGGTCAACATCCGATAGGGGAGGTTTCTAGATGGAAGTCACGGAGAGGAAGGAGAACCCGCTGTTGGGACGCGTTGAGATTCGCTTTGTCTGGGATCACGCAAACTCAGCAACTCCTTCACTGGCAGATATGAGGATGGCAGCTGCTAAGGCTGAGCCCGGTGCCAAGGAGGAGTTGGTATTCGTAAAGGAGGTCAGCACACGATTCGGGATGCCTCAGACCACAGGACTTGCTCTAGTATACGACTCAGTAGAGTCTGCGGAACTCGAGCCAGAGTATGTCAAGGCCAGACACTCTTCAAAGAAAGGAGGCCAGAAGGCCACCACTAAGTCGAAATCACCTGAGCCAGAACCACCCAAGGAAGAAGCCACAGAGGAAGAGGCTCCTGGAAAAGAGTCAGAGGGGAGTGAGTAGTTATGGGAGAAGGTCCGAATCCCAACGGCAAGCACTCGAAGTACTCAGTCGAGGACGGTGAGTTGGTGAGAAATGGAGAGTTCTGCCCTACCTGCGGACCTGGTGTTTTCCTCGGTGTCCACTCAAACAGGAAAGTCTGCGGCAAGTGTGGCCACTCTGCCGAACTAGAATGAGTTGGCACGGAAGACATCCCATCTTCCGTCATTTGTGACAACATTGTCCCCTACCAAGGCAACGCCCACATCTCTGCGAGACTCAATAGTACAACCTTCGTCGAGGTCAGAACCATCGTGCCTCCAACCAGTCCATCTCCACCCTCCATCCGAATAATTGGCATCGAAGACCGGACCCGGTGTCTTCAGCATCCGAGGCGATAGTAGGATATCCTCTAGAATTCCGACACCCCCACTCTCCAGCATCATAAACCAACCCCCTTCCTCACTGTATTCGACTCCTGCCAATGGACTCTTCAGGGCAACTACATGGCTTGAGATGAAGGAACCATCCTCCTCATCAAGCAATGTCACAGACCCCGATCGTGACCATAGTCCGACACTTCCGTTATGTTCTGTGCACGAAACTAGAGTGTCCGAGTTTTGGAACTTCGATAACCCCGGCCACTCTGGATAGGACGACCTCCACAACTCCTCTGCCCCGTCATCAATCATGTACACGCCCCTATTCAAGGTCGCGAACACAGCCCCTCTGGAGACCCGAGTGAGTGCCATCGGCTCTGCATCAAGCCTCCTTGCCCAAACTGAAGCGGCAGGCATCAAGACATCTGTATCGGGCACCTCCCTGAGTTGTTGTCTGCTACCTCCGTCTTTCCATTCACCATCTAGAGGTAGAGCTGCCATTCTAGCCTGCCGCAGTTCCTGATCTAACCAGGTTCCAACCCAGACTTCCCGCATCACGACTCCTCCTGAGATACTTGCAGGAAACGGAGTGACAGGTTCGTGTAAGGACTCACCATCTACATTGATTCTGAGTAACTCACCCGAGCATCCAACCAGCACCTTTGCACCCTCGCCCTGATCGACTCTCATCGGCTGGAAGTTGAACCGAGTCTCTTGCATGCGGGCCGCTGACCGCCACCGTGCTTGAAGGTGTGGCTAGGGAGATTATACGCGTGCCCCCATCGCGAGGCATGGTCACTCTACTGATGGCTTCATCCGAGGACGATGCGTCTCTCAATCTGCATCGGGCAATGCTCGACCTAGGTGGTTGGTCTGAACCCTCAGCTATGCCTCATGGTACACTATATCAGCACCAATTGCGTGATGTCCATTTACTCCTCATTGAGCAGCTACATATACACGCAGACGGTATAGACGCCACTCATGAGGAGCATACGAGTTGCGAACTGGACGAAGTCCTGATTCTCTCAAGACATGTCTCAGCTAGCAATACTCCTGCACTGACGCTACATGCAATTGGAATCCCCGGAGAGACTCCTCATGGGGAAGAAGGCGTAGCAGGAGGTAGCAAGGGGACAGTCGTACCTCCTTCCCCTAGATTCGCATCTCTGTTCAGAGGCATACTAGCCGAGGGCCGGTCACGAGGGCTCGACGACGAGTACGATCTGACTCTGGAGACGACGCATCACGGGCCGGTCCTATCCACGCCCACACTGTACATTGAGATTGGCTCCTCAGAAAGACAATGGAAAAGCAAGGTGGCAGGCGATGCTTGGGCGAGTGTCATTTCGGATAATCTCGGACTCGATGGCTCTGAGCCAGTGTCTTGGGAAGTAGGGGGAGATGTCATGATCGGGATCGGAGGGGGCCACTATGCTCCCAGGCACAAGGCGGTCTTGTCGCAATCCAACCTATGGGCGGGCCATCTACTGGCGAATTATGCCCTACCTTTCGAGGACCGGATGGAGGGAGGGGTGCCAGATGGAGCTTGGAAGCACTCCATCCGAACCTCGGTTGAGTCCACTATGGTGTCATTCCCCGGCGGACGATTCTTCGCCCATCTAGACAGGAAGTCGTTCAAGGGCTGGCAGAGGACGGCAATATTGCGACTTTTGGACGAGTTAGGTGTGCCGGTAAGAAGGGGGAAGGAACTGAATCAATCCTCGCAATTGTGAAGTCTCTCCCCGCCCTGCAGGTGTATAGATGAGGCTGTTGGGGCAGTTGGTAGTCGGCTTGATGCCGATTACTCCGAAGGTATTTATTCGCTGGGTATCGAAGAGATACGTCGCTGGTTCAGACATGAAAAGTGCAATCTCTCTGATGCAGGAAATGAGCGACGAGGGAGCCTGCTTCACAGTTGATGTCCTTGGGGAGGAAATCAGCTCCATGGAAGAGGCCGAGTTCTTCTTACATGAATACTCTACACTTATCGATTCCATTACGGAGAACAATCTCGATGCGAACATCTCGATCAAACCCACTGCATTCGGTCTGCTGATAAATCCCGATGCAGCTCTACACAATATCGAGACGTTAGTCAGGAAGGCAGCACAACACAACATGTTCGTCCGCTTGGACATGGAAGATCATAGAGTCACCGGGCCCACTATCGATGTCTGCACATCGATGCACGAGAAAGGCCTCCACAACATCGGAGTAGTACTTCAAGGAAGACTAATGCGGACCCTCTCAGACATATCCGAAGTCTGCTCTACTACAGGTAAGCAGACGGATTTCAGAATCTGCAAGGGAATCTACCTTGAGCCGGAGAATATTGCTCACACAAAATACTGGGACATCGTGCATGGCACTAATGATGCTATCGATGCAATGCTAGATTCGGGAGCATACACTGCAATAGCTTCGCATGACAATCCGGTAATTTCCTATGCACTATCGGCCTTGAAGAGCAGAGACATGGGGCCGGGTAAGCCCGATCCGCGGCATACTGAATCCCCTGTGTTGTGGGCGGGCAAGGGGCAGGGTTACGAATTTCAGTTCTTGCTCGGAGTGAGAGGGGATGTCAGACGCAAACTCTCGGAGCAGGGGCATACGACGAGAGTATACGTTCCATACGGGACCAAGTGGTATGAATACAGCATGCGCCGATTAAGGGAGAATCCAGAGATTGCCTTCCACGTGACTAAGGCGCTTCTGATGCCTTGGACTAACAAACGATAGTCAGCTTGAATCTATTGAGTGGAGGTACATCCTGCGTATATCCGATGCCGCACGCCTCCCTCTCAGCGTCCTGCCCTTACCAGTGTGAATGGCTCTGATCCTCCAAGGCCTACCGCCTACTTCAATCACATTACCACATGAGAACTCCTGCTCAGGATTGCACTCCAATGTCTCGGATGAACTCTCTTCTCCTTCTGTCATGGTGATTCTGACCGTGACTCTGTCTTTGCGGACAGCCCAAGCAGCTTTTGTCTCAGTAACTGGCAAAGTTTTCCGGGGCCTGGAGCCCGCGCCGTCAATTCGGGTAATCTCCCATTGGGCCGAGTCCCATTCAAAGACCTCGCCCACTGCGAGCACCTCATCCTCATCGACCTCAATCTCCTGAGCCCTGCTAGAAGCCCCCTCTGATAGAGTGAAGACCAGTCTCACAGGCCTCGGAGGCCGGATTACGACAGTCTGGACCTTGCTGCATTCAGTGCATCTGGCAAGTACATCGAAACCGCTCCCGCGAGAAGTCCTACGAAGTATCTCGTGCTCGGTAGAATACGCGCAATTTGAGCACTCTGCCATCTGCGCCCCTGCATCCTCCTCAAGACCCTCTGACATGTGTCTTCGGTAATCGTCGTCCACTTGAAGCCATCCAATGCGATGATTGAATAGAAGCCCCCCAGAGCAGATGCCATGGCTACTGGAGAGGGCGGAATAGGGCTGCCTCAGATGTCAGAGGACGAGATGTTCTCTCTGTTGTTGTTAGAGGATGCTGAGAGGGGAGATTCCGAGCCGGCAATAGCTGCAGGAATCGGCGAGCAGATGCTTCACATGAGCCTACGCCCCCTGCCTCGATCTATGCGTGCTAGAATCAGAGATATTTCAAGTAGGATTCCCGCCAAGAACGCCGCCCTAATAGGAGGTGGAATCGGACACCTCTCAGCTTGGCTACTCGACTTATGGTGTGGCGATCCAGCCAAACCTCCCGAGACACCACCTCCTAAGCCAGATAGTTTCCGGATTATCGAACCAGGAGGTAAGTTCGGGGTAATTATTGACAGACTCATCCGTCGACATGGTGCGGAGAACTGGACCCAGATTATCCAAATGCCTTGGAGCGAGTTGGCCGCCGAGACAGCTACATGGTCAGCAGCGACAACAGCTCTCCCGGAGGCTGCTCAACCATCTCCTCTACCTCTGCCCATCGATCTCGTCGTCATCGATGTCACTGAGTCTGAGAGGCCCTCGACTGCAAAATCTGCGTTTGAATTACTCTCTTCAGGAGGCGTATTATTGGTACAGGAGCCTGAGGTTCCGACCGGTGACGTAGGAGTTGCGAATTCTCCTTCTGAGATGACCTCAGCTCAGAAGAAAGTCGAATCCTTCAACCATTGGATCTCCTTCGTAAAGGAGGTCAGTGAAAATCATTCCATAGGGTTCGTTGAACTCACTGGAGGAACCCTCGCCGTACTGCGTCGTGCCTGAATGGAATCACTATCCGAATCTATTGTTGAAGGCGGAATTTTAGCTGGATTGTTGGATGGAGCAGCAGATGAATTACCTAGAGCATCAAGCAGCAGATCGGCCCTCAGATGGCCATATCCGTAGTGCTCGTCATGCTCGCTCTGTCCCTCCTTCATCTGCGAGTTCTGCATCATCAGCTCCTTCATCTGGGCCACCGCTCCCGGGCCACCCGAGTCTCCCTCCCGCTGCATCTCTGGGTGCTCTTCCAGCAGGAGTGCCAAGGCGCCCGAGACCCAAGCGGTCGAAGCGGAAGTCCCGCTGGACCAGCCCCACCATGAATCCGAACTCAAGCCTCCTGCCATTAGAATCGGAACTTCATGCCCGGGAGCGACCAGTTCGGGTTTCTTGTCAGGATCACTTCTCGGGAAGATTGGGTTGGGCCAGATTCTACCGTCATTATCTCCTTGTGAGCTACCTGTCCATATCGCACCGGTACGAGTGACTCCGCCAACACAGATTACATCCTCGACAGAGCCAGGAGATTCGACATCTCCATCATCATCATCGCCATCATTACCCGCAGCAGCCACGACATACACTCCCTCGTTGATTGCGTCTTCAACTGCTTCCTCCAGAGCATCCGTTGTGAACAAGCCAGAGCCGAATCCTTGTGCACCCCCTAGGCTTAGGGAGATCACATCTGCCTGACTGGCAACACACCAGTCGACTGACTCAGCAATCCGTTCATCATTACCAATACCTTGGTCATCGATCGCTTTGGCAACCAGCAGACTCACTCCGGGTGCATTACCCGTCAGCCCGTCTTGAGCCACTATGATTCCAGCCATCGCAGTGCCATGCCCTTCATCATCATAAGGAGAATCTGAATCACCGATAGCATCATGCCATCCAGCAAGATCCATCTTCTGCAAATCGGGATGGTCGGGGTCAATTCCTGAATCGACCACACACAGCACCACTCCTGTACCATCGCCAGAAATAGCATCGACCCCTGTCATGTCTCTATACTCGTCCTCCCATGTCAGCAATGCAGAAGGCGGTCCACCAATCGTTATGTTTGCAGCCTGAGAGATAATCCATAGGCCCGCAATGGCTAAACTGAGTAGAACAATCAATCCTGCAGAAATTCCAATGACTATCTTCAGAGCCCCGCCTTGTCCGCTTTCCGTTTCCGAATGGTCAAACAACTCATTTTCATTCTCTGTATCTATAACCACTCTCATTCCACCAATTAAACGATTCCGAAATATATCAGCTTACGGCTATCACCATGCTTCTGGTCTGCTGAAATGACTCACTACAGTAGTGTTCGACCTACAACTTGGACATTCAATCCTGATGGGCAGAGCCGTGTCGCACTCGGGGCATTTCGTCCCGGGCTTGCCAGACCCAGAGCAACTCTCAGAGCAAGGCACCTCGATTCGTCCACCTTCGTGCCTGACTGCAGGAGTACTACCTGAGCAGATTGGACATTTTCCTTGCTCTGCCTCGGGCGTTGATTCCGGAGCCTCTCCTGAGACCTCCCTGGCCCTAACTGATTGAATTCTGTCTTCAGCATCTCCGAGCATGAACTGAGGGTACCACAGGACATGCACCAAAAATACAGAGGCAGCGAAACCGGTGATTACGAACATCGCAACCAGCAGATTGCTGTAATCCTCAATCGGAGGCCGTTGAGCTATGGCATGAGCTCCCGACCATGACATCAGATTGATCAAAATCATCCATGCCCCTAGGCTGAGGCTCCAAGCCCTAAGGCTGTGATCTCTCCATGCCTTTTGCACGACGCGAGGGTCAGGGTGGGCATGCCTCTCTTCGACGTGAATATCTCTAGTCTCGATGACCGCGCGATGGACTACGATAATTGCCAAGAAGAAGAGAATTAGATTCGACATAATTAGCATGACCCAGTCTATACTAATCGATTCACTCGGGAAGTTGGGAGAATTGGAATGAGCACTAATTGATCCGAGTTGGATTACTAGCATTGCAAGCCAGAGATAGACCAGATTCTCTCGCATTATCGGGTAAGTTGTCCACATAGTGACGAAAACGCCAGTCCAAGCAATGAGTGATAGCAGAGCCATCATCAGTGAAATGTCAGAGAGGTTTCTGAAACCACTCAGCCCCACTCTGTTGTAGTCACCCCCTGATGCCAATTCACCAACACCTAGATCCCAACACCCGAGGACTAGGGCAATGAAGGCTAATCCCACACTGGTCAGCTCACCGGCTCCCCAACGACTCCTGATCATAGCGAGGTGGAAGATCAGGTCCTCGCGGAACACGTCCACAAGCTCAAGCCGCCCATCACGCTCTGACATCCTGTAACTCAACTGGACATCCGTCAAGCGAAGCGGCCGATGACCGCCTCCAGACACATCCGAACCTGTGCTTTCACCTTCGCCCACGACGGCTCCGAATCGAGACACCGAATAAGGGCCGCGCTGACTCGACACTTCGCAAGTCTGTTGATTGAGGTGGCGCCGAGAGGGAGATTTGAACTCCCGAGGGAAAATCCCACATGATTTCCAGTCATGCGCAATACCGGGCTATGCGATCTCGGCTGGCGACCCGACGAGTGATATGGAAGTCTTGAGCCTGTTGCATGGAAATGCTTCCCTACCTTATCGCAGCGATTAAATCAGCCCCATCGATGGACGGGCCGTCGCCACTGTGGCTTAGGGGTATAGCGTCGCCTTGGTAAGGCGAAGGTCGGGGGTTCAATTCCCCCCAGTGGCTCCAAATTGGAAAATACTGGATGAGAATTTATGTCTAAACCAGTCTGTTCGTAGAACAGAACCAATTCATTCATATTGCACCTAAATCCACGTGGCCCCATGCCAGCCGGGCGGAAGACAGTTGCGGGATACCTCGTACTACTGATATTGATTGCACCATTGACAACAGCGGATATCTCTCCATGGGACGGCCCATCGAGTGTGGACACCCAAGGAGGAACTGCTACGATTCAAGGATTTGAGGTTCCAGGGAATGCCACCGTGCTCGATGCTTGGATACATGTCTCTGATTCTCCGATGGAAGGCTCCAGCGTCCCTGCGATGGTCTGGGATAGCGATGTCATCGTCAATGGTACCATGGCCGGCACGACTACGGAATTGGTGGACGGATACCTTTCTCTTGAAGATGACATGACTCGATCCGAGATTTCTTCTCTGGACGAGGGCAACTACACTATTAGTCTCAGCTCCACATACAAGCCAGGCCCACAACCACTGGTGATGACTCAGTTTGAGCTGCCGGGCGGATACGCCCCTCATGCTCATTGCAACAGTCTTACCGGATATAACCTCAGTTCCGGTTTTGACGAAGACAACAGCGGCGACCTTTCCAACTCCGAAATCATTTCATCGCACTACCTGTGCCAGACCAGTCAAGTCGTTCAAGGTGGCAACGGTAGAGTAGCTAACGGGACTCTTGTAAACGGCTCATTCATGTCTTCTGAGGCTATTCTGGCCGCAGGAAACACTACCTGCCCTGAGGGCGGAAGAATCTTTACTTACGGCAACGACTATGGCTACTACTATGACGACAACACTGGCCTCAATGCGACTGAAGAAGACGGGCAACTCCTCTTCTGCAATCGCCCAATCTACTGGTCCGCTACCAATTTGGAGCTTAATGGGGCCATTCAAGGATCAGAACAGACCCTATCACATGGAGTAGCACCGGCTAGCGCTTCCGAAGGAACTGTCGCTATTGGTACATTACCAGGCGACCCTCTCCCCGCAGATACCGACACGTGGTTCACATTTCCAGTAGGGATTCTACCTCACGTCAGACATGACAATTACACACTATCATATGATCTGTGGCACCATCTCGACGGGAGCGAAGGGGGTGCATGGCTTGAGTATCAGTCCAGAACCACTTCCGGTTGGGGCCAGTGGACATGGATCGAGCCCGAAGGTGGATATCCATATTCAATCAGTCATTCAAACCTATCAGTCACGGGAGCTCCAACTGGAGCACTTTCAGTCTACGGCGGAACCACCCACAGCGGCTGGATTTCCGACCAGGTCAACCTTTCAACTATCCCTGGAGCTTCAACCGATTCGATAACTGATTTGAAATTCAGGTTCAGAGTCTGGACGTCCGAGAACTCCACTCCGCGCCCAGGCGTATTCGTCGATAACATCTTGATTCACAACGATGGGACCGGAGGCGGAGCTTGGCATCACGGATGCGATGTCAACGGCTATTCATTCGCAAACCACGGAACTTACTGCTATTACTCAAATAACGCGAACGGTCATCTCCAGACGGTTGTGAATCTGACCAATGTGGATGACATGATTTTCACGCTTCATTGGGATCTTGAAGGGTCAGTGTGGGATAATGCCTGCATCGAACTCTCAAACAATGGAGGTACCAATTGGATAGACATAAGCTCCACCGGCGGCACTAGTACCGCCAGCCAGTGCCGCTCACGCACTGGCCCTATCCCTGGGTCTGGTTACACCGACATGTCAGGGACTACTCACCTAGATGATTCTGCGGGACCGGTCGATATACAACTATCTGTCCCGGCTACTCATCGTGTTAGCAATGCCCAATTGAAAATCAGTGTCCAGACTGATGGTTCCGTTCAATATGGCAGTTCTAATTGCTCCCCATTCCCATGCGATCCAGATGGCCGTGAAGGCCTCACTGTTTACTCATTCAGGGGGATGGCTAGTAGCGGAGCGCAGTTGTTCTACAGAGACATGGGCACGGCCTCAGTTACGACATATGCGACGGGGACGAACGAGTGGAGACTTCTAACGATGAACTCAGGATACCTCCACGACTCTCATGGCTTTGAGGACTCTACGGCTTCAGAACCTGAAACTCCTGATGCAACAGGCTTCCAACGTGGAACTAGTGTTAACAATTGTAACTTCACAACATGTCAATTCGAAAGGGGGGCATACACCGATGCGGGCAATACTGGAGAATGGGGGCCGGCAAGAACATCCTCTTATCCCTACTCGTATGCAATCGGCGCCACAGGCACGATGACTTCGGTCATCGGCAACGCTTGGCTCATGACTCCTACATACAACGTGTCCCAGTCGGGCATCACGGAATTCGTCTTTGACCACTGGATTTGCATGACTTGGTCCAACTACATCGGAGGGGCCCTGTTCATCCAGGTCAACGGTGGGTCTTGGCAACACTATGATCCAGGTACATACACCAATACGATGTACAGTTTTGGATCCACTACCGCTCTCGATGGCTTGGGAATCTGGACGACCGTACATTGCGGAACGAACGATTTGGTCTCTGAATCAATCGACCTTTCTGCTTACAGAGGAGATGAGGTGAGGTTCAGGTTCATCGCCGCAGCCAAGTACTCAGATACCGACTCCGGTTGGTTCATTGACAATATCGGTCTGAGGCAGGCCAACTTCAGTTCGTCGGGCACTTGGCTGAGCCAAGAATTCCAATTGGGTGCCAATGACGACCTATTCGACTTTGGAATGATTGAGGCATTAGGGACAGCCTATGACTATGCCAACAATACTCTGACGGGAACCCTCCTTGATGCCAATTCCATGGAGGCTATACCGGGGTACTCGGATGTCGACTTCCCAATCAGCCTAGCCGGCTTGGATGTCGATTCCCACTCTCAGCTCAGACTAAAACTAACTCTCGACTCACAGAACCCTGTCGCCTCTCCTATGGTGGAAACCATCAGAATCGGCGGCCCGCGAATTTTGTGGGCTTCAATGGGTGGGCTAAATGGATGGGATATTTCCAGCGGGATTGAGTTGATCGATGACGCACTAAATGCTACCTTGATCTCCGGTACAATAACCTCCGATTATCTGCACTCCCAGAGGCCAATAAAGGGACTTTCATTCGGTGGGAACTCGAGCAGCAATGTCTACGTCGAGGTATTCGACGCCGATGGAAATTCACTAGGTGCCAATACCAAAGGATCAGCGGTTTCCTTCACAACTCCTCAGACTGGATACGCTCTTGAGGTTTCTCTGCCAACCAATGGTTTCATCAACACCCTGGTAATCAATCATGACTACGGCGAACCCGCAAGGGACCTATCCATAGATGCCGCTGTAGATGGGAGCACAGACTGGTCATTCCCATCATCATTAGGGAGAGGACACTATGCCTGGCAAACCAAGTTGATTCCTGACTCCTCGATAGGCTCGTCTCAAGGAGTGGATTCAGTCGCACTTTCCGTTGATTCATCTGGCACATCGATTTACTCAATCGTACCCGTCTCCTCTTACGTCAACTCAGGATTGGTCTCTGTCTCTTCTGATGCAGATGGTTTCGAATCTCCAGTAAGCGTGTCTTTCGCCGGCTCGTCATTCTCCACAGGGAGCGCTGACGAACTATTTACAACTACTCTGTCTACTTCTCAACTGTCAGCGATAAATTCGCTATCTACAGGTTGGACCGATCCCGACACAAATAGGGATTGGAGAATAATTCAAATTTCAATTACATCAAATTCGCAGCAATATGTGAAAATCTCTGGTTTAGCCTTGGGGTACACCATTTTCGAGAATGTCTCAGGCCTAGGCGGTGCAATTAGCGACTACCATGATGCCAACTCTCAGGACGATCCTCCACCTGAAGACATATCTATTCCCTTTGAGTTCTCTTCGGCATCCGGGTCGGTATCCGTGGGCGGAGATATAGTCTATTCCTACTTCGTCACTAACAGGGACTTCCAAGTCCCTAACACTCTGTATCCAGACGGAAACTCAATCGAGATTGTGACTAAGCATCATCATCTGACGGACAATTCAGAGATTGCATCCATCTCACTTACTGGATCCGGCTCCGATGGCGAAGTGATAGAATTCTCTGTGGAGAACAACCCAGACGGACTATGGGGGCAAGGCTCCCCAGTCAGTTTCGCTCAGGGGTCAGGTTCCAGTGTCGCCCCTCTAGATATTTCAGCCAGCTTTGTGGAGATACTGCTTCACAGTGATGGATTCATTGATGTGGTCGTCCATTGGGTGTTTGAAGTAAATTGGAACTGGGACGATGTCTCTACAATCCAGTGGACTGCAAAGGCCATGATTGACAATGGAGATACAGTTTGGCCAGCCACCGCAATTAGCGGGTTACTCGGCGCGAAAGCAGTTGAGAATGACATCCAAGTTGATACCTTCGTAGTCAGAGATGGCTATGGCCGCCTACTGTCTAATCAATTCTCAACATTCTATCCGCTAACCATCAAGCATGGCTCAGATGTCAATATTTCAGGAAATATGAGATTCCAAGACTCTCAGTCGCACAGGCCCCAATCCGAGGATTTCTCCGTTGGACTCAATCTGTCTGGCAACCTGTTCTCCCTCTCTTCAGGGGAGAATGGGTCATTCTCGGGCATAATTAGTCCACCTAGCTCCCTGTCTGAACTATCCTTGTCTCCGATTGTGATTAATGTCGGACCCTCAGGAGCCATTGGAGCCGAAGACACGTCGGGATCGACCACTCAGGTCATTGTTAGAATCGATGCTAATCCTCCCACAGTAGGCCCGATTGAAATCGGAACCGACATTGGTTTACAGCCAGCCAATGGTAAGGTCTGGGAGCCGACGAGCCCGATTTCCGTATTCGTTACCTCAGATGAGTCCGAGTCCCGTGGAGATGAAATCACCCTCAGGTACTGGAGGGAGGGAGTGGATGATCTGAATATGGACGGAGTTGCAGATGAGCACGAGTACTTGGCGATTCCAATGCCACTATCTTCGGGACTGACAGGCGAACAGCAGATTCAATTCCCCGGTGTTGATGTATCAGGAGTGCCGGCAAATGGAGTGATGCACATGTACATCGAGGGAACTGATTGGGCAGGTAATTCGTATCAGGACGGCAATACTGGAGGCGGACCGGGAGCGGAGAATGCGTGGTCGACCGTTGTCATCGCCACTGATGAGCCAACCAGTCTGGTCTCTTCAGGATTCGACATGGACCGTGAGATTGGCTATCTTCTCGCTGGAGTCCCTCATGTATTCTCTCTTCAGATAAATGAGCCAAACGGGATACAGACTCTAGACAACGTAACCATAATGTTGTGTGGAGATGGGCCATCCAATCTAGGAAAGTTCTCTTTCAATCCTTCGAGAGGGACTCTGTGGTCTGCTGAGGACAGCTTAGTAACACCTCTTAGCGCCCAATCAACCCCAGTCGATTCAGATGTGATTCTTCTGAGTCTGGGCTTTGAATTGTCTTGGGATTATCCTTGGGAAGAGGGACAATTGGGATGCAAGCCAGGCGTATCGATTGAGGATGACCTCAATACCGTGGCTTATATCAACAATTTAGCAGAGCTTTCTTGGGAACTTGACAACACCTACATGGCAGTACCTGACTTGCTCAATGACTTGACTCCTCCAATTATTGACATGTTTGAAAACTCCCTCTACCTCAGGCAGGGGGATGAGTTTGCCTTCGAAGGCAGCATATTGTATGCTGGATCTCAAGTAGTGGCTAGATCGATTCCAAATAATCTACAAGTCGAAGTAGAGGTTATTTATGGGACTCAGGAGGTTGATGTGGTAGTCGATGTAAATCCTGATGGGAGTTTCTTTGGAAGCATGGTTCTACCTTCAAGGGTACCCCTCAGTCCGGAGATGTCCGTTACAACAACTGTCCTGAATATCCCGGGACTTGGTACTACTATGATTAATTCCGATTATTCGGTCACTGTAGACAGCAAGGCCCCGCAGGCCCTATTCAATTTGGCCGAATATCCAGATTCATCTCTGACCATTCTCGATTCCGACCTGATTGGAGATGTCACTGTCACGGTTACTATGGTGGACGAGATTGGAATGACCGACGGACCGATTCAGGTCGCTTGGGTATACATCAGAGCCAATGCCCCAGTGGCCGAAACCGAGGATTCAGGTGAGTTGCCCATGATAATCGACGGAGATACCAACGATATCTATCAGGGAATTCTCGACCTATCTACGTTGAACGGAATGGACATAGAGCCCGGCGATCAAATCTGGTTCTGGATAACTTCGACAGATAAGTCAGGCAACGAGGTTGTCGGGTCTGGTAGCGATACGGCACCCCGGCAGGTGACAGTGAGGATAATGGAGTTCCTAGGATCCTACACCCGTTCTGTGGTCAATCCAACAATGAATCCGACTGTAGGCGAGATACTTACTATCGAGACTTTCTGGGAGAATCCAGGCAAGCGTGATGGAGAGTTGACCGTCGGGCTATATGAACTGGTAGATGGTGAGCAGTGGATAGAATCACTCTCAACTAACAGAGATGGTCTAGTCACCATTTCGTTGCCTGCTGAAAGCTCAAGTGTCTACGCTGAGTTTGAATGGGAATCCTGGCAATCAGGTCAACCGAACTTGTACCTGATTGTCAATGAAGACTTCGACAATCCCTACCAAGCGATTACTGGAATCAATGTCAAGGCACCCGTGGCCGATGAAGAGAGCGAGTCAGATTCTCAGATTATGCTATTTGGTGGCATAGCTGCCGTTGCAATCATTGTTGTGGCCATGCTCATGAGAGGGCGTGGTGATGAAGACTTCTATTACGAGGACGACGACGATTCTTACTATGATGAGAAAGAATCGTGGGAACCGGACGAAGACGCTGAGGATGATGACGAAGGCTGACTCCCGCCTAACCGATCTCGTCCGACAATCGTATCCTTGTAGCGGAGCTCACCTTCCTTGTTTATAGGCCAGAGGTGAGGGATCATCTGCTCGGAGGAGGGATCCTCCCGATGGGATGCGTATGACTGAGGGCGGCGGAGCAGATACTTTTGAGGAGCTCAAGGGTGAGGTAGAGGAACTGAGAGCATTGGTCAACACTCTTCTAACGATAATCATGGAAGAAGCTGACGGAGTCCAGACAGGAACTGCCCCATCCATCCCCGACCAGCCCAAGCGCGGATACTCGATGTAAGTCAGTACTGAACAGGCGCCGGGTCTATGCTGCGCCATAGGTACCAAGTGGCCACGGTCCTCCATGGCACCCAGTTGTCCGATATCGCTTCGATCCGCTCCATGTCCACCTCATTTCCATCAAAATACTGCTTCTCAACTGCTCTGATTAGCCCAATATCTGTTAGAGGCAGCACATCGGGACGTAACAGAGCGAAAATCAGAACCATTTCGGCAGTCCAGACCCCCACTCCTCTGAGCGCTGTAAGCTTGGCTTTCACCTCTACATCAGTCAGACTCTCCCAATCGATGTCTCGGTAGCCACCCATCCAAGCGCGTGCCGAGCCTGCAATGTACTCTGCTTTCATTCCTGATAGTCCGCATGAACACAATTCCTCATGCGAGAAAGAGAGAATCGATTCGGGATCCAATTTTCCTACGAGTTTCTCAAGTCTCTCCCGTACTGCACTAGCTGCAATAGTGGAAATCTGTTGCCCTAAAATAGATACAACAAGGGTCCTGAACAAATCTCCGTCAGAAGATAGTACCGAGTCATTGAAGCGAGAGAACAAAGCTGACAGGATTGGATCGGAGGTGAGATCCTGTTTGGCTTGGCTCCAGTATTCGGGAACGGAAATTGAGGACACATCGAGCGCAGCGTCACATACTTCAAGACGACTTCGTACTTCGTAGGTGCGTGAACGCAGAGAGAATCTTGCTAATTGGGGCAGCTGTGGCCACAGTGGCATTCGTTGTAGTTGCACTATACCAGCCAGAAGCCCTTGAACCAGGGCCAGATTGGGAGGTCTCGGATGGGTGTCTGGGAGGATTGGAACACAGCGATGTAGGGATTTCCCATCATTACCACCCTAACCTGAAAGTCATCATGAACGGTCAACAGCTATCAATTCCAGAAAGTACAGGGATTGACCAGTTTGGATGCAAGGAAGGGATGCGGTGGATTCACGTTCATGACTCCACTAGTTCGGGATTCACTAAATTACACATTGAGACTCCAAAGAAGTACAATGTCCCACTTGGCTCTTTCTTTGAAATTTGGGAGAGAGAAGGTGGCCCCTCTCTAACTTCTGACAGAGCCTTTGACATAGATGGAAGCGGAATTTCTGACTGGGAAGAGTACGACATTAGCATGATTGTTAATGGCGAATCAAACGATAAATTCGAGACTTACATCATGAACGACAGTGATTTCATCGAGTTGACACTCACTTCGAAGAGTTAGCCCTTGATTACAGCCAGGGGGCGCAGTCGAGCAACGGGCCTGGCGAGCCCTGCTATCTCAGTCAGCCGGACTACTTCATCAACGTCCTTGTACGCCTCCGGGGCCTCCTCGGAAAGGACGTTGGGAGTCTTGGCCCTGACATGAACTCCTTGCTGCTCGAGCCTTTCCATCAGAGCCTCGGCATCAACTCTATTCCTTGCAGCAGTCCTCGAAAGCTGCCTGCCAGCCCCATGGCACGAAGAGGAGAATGCATCATTGCCTCCTTTCGCTGGCCCGGCGAGTACCCACGAAGCGGTCCCCATGTCTCCGGGTACCAGAACTGGCTGACCGACAGACGAGAATCGGGCTGAAAGCTCGGGATGATCTCCCCCCAGGGCGCGAGTAGCGCCCTTGCGATGCACACAGCACTTGCATGATTTGCCATGGACCACGTGATCCTCTATCTTGGCGATGTTGTGGCTGACGTCGTATACAACGTCAAGCCCCCCATCGACTCCGAGATGCTCTCGAAGAACCCCTCTCAGTCTCTGAGTGAGGACCGATCGATTAGCGAATGCATAGTTCCCCGCTGCCCTCATTGCATCGAAGTAAGCCCCACCTTCGCGGCTGAAGATCGGGGCTGCTGCCAATTGTCGATCACGCAGTTGGTATCCCCACTCAGGGGCAACCCAATCATCGCCGACCCGACGGTACTTCGACTCGATAGCAGCCACGTGCTCACTGCAAACCTGATGACCCAGTCCGCGCGAGCCGGTGTGAATCATTGCGGTGACTTGGCCCTCTCGTAGGCCATAAGCTGCTGCTGCTTCCTCGTCTACGACTCTGTCGACGACTTGCAATTCGAGGAAGTGATTGCCCGACCCCAAAGTTCCCAGAGCTTTCAAACCCCGTTTTACAGCTCTTTCCCCCACATCTCGCTCCTCGCTCTCAAGGCTGCCATTGGATTCGATGACCCCTAGGTCTCTGGACTCCCCCCAACCAAATTCAACCGCGGCACCTGCACCACTGCAGAGGATTGAGTCCATCTTTGACTCATTCAATCTGACTCCCCCCTTGCTCGATGCCCCCGCTGGAATCTCTCTGGCCAGCATACCTGCAAGGGCCTTCGAATCGATATCTCTAACTTCGACTTCCATAGAACACAGGCGCACTCCGCAGTTGATGTCGAAACCGACTCCACCGGGTGAGATAGCACCTCCGAGCTCACCCGCTTCGACATCGGTAGCTACTACACCGCCGATGGGAAATCCGTAGCCGAAGTGCCAGTCTGCCATCGCCCAAGCCTCGCCTACTATGCCGGGCAAACCAGCTGTGTTGCACAACTGCTCTGGACTCCTGTCATCGGTATGCTCTGCCATGTGCTCAGCATCGGCTATCAGTAGGGCGTCAGTAAGCATCCCTTCGTGCTTGGCGATACGCATCCTGCCGTGACCATCGGCACTCAGATGCTCCCGCCACGAGGCACTCATGCGCGAACCCTGAAGCATCCCTGATTTCAACGCGCCGCAGAACGCAGTGAGTCAGAGATGCGCTGGAGAGCATCGATTCGACAATCGCTTTCAAGTCGGAGCATCGAATCGCTTAGCATAGAGGTGCCAACGTGGCGTTCGGAGAGATTCAAATCCCATACTGGGAAGAAGCCGGATTCGCACGCAGGATCTGTAGGGTCACAGGACAGTTCTTCTGGACCAGAGACTCTGAGCGAGAGACCTGCGGAGACTCTGTTGAGGACTCCTACACCTTCATCGGCAAGCCGATTATCGAAGGATTCCCGATGCGCGGCAAGGCGCTCAAGGACGCGATGCGCGAGATGTTTCTGGGGTTCTTCGAGCAACGAGATCACGAGCGCATCGCACCGTATCCGGTTATTGCCAGGTGGCGCGATGATATCCATCTGACGATAGCCTCGATAGCCGACTTCCAACCCCATGTCACAAGCGGCCTGGTGCCTCCGCCTGCCAACCCACTCGGAATCTCTCAGCCCTGCATCAGACTGACAGATGTTGCCGCAGTAGGCCGTTCTGGTCGTCACCTGTCAACCTTCGAGATGATGGCACATCACGCCTTCAACCGGCCTAAGGACGACGACGTGGTCTATTGGATCGACCAATGCGTCCGCTACTGTGACGAGATGCTCTGCGAGCACCTCGGCATCGATCCGGCTGAGATTACCTATCTTGAGAACCCGTGGTCGGGAGGGGGCAACGCTGGCCCTGCTTTGGAGGTCATAGTGGGGGGTCTGGAACTTGCAACCCTCGTTTTCATGAACCTCGAGGAGCACAAAGACGGAGAAATCGAAATCAAGGGGCTACGATACAGGGAGATGGACCTACAGATTATCGATACCGGATACGGTTTGGAGAGATTCTGCTGGGCTGCGGCAGGAACTCCTACTATCTACGAGGCAATCTATCCCGAGTCAGTGGACTGGCTGAAATCGTTGGCTGGATTCGACGAGATGGTATCCGGCTTGGGGCTTTCCGCTGAGACGGATGCGTTGTTGGGAGAACTCTCAAGGTTGGCAGGGATCCTCAACATCGACGTCGGGACAGATGTGGAGTCTCTGTACACAATCCTGTCGGATCGCCTAGTCGAATCCGGACTGGACGTATCCGTCGAGGAGCTGAAGAGACTGACTGATCCGCTGTCGGGAATCTATGCTATACCCGACCATATGCATGCGATATGCAACATGTTGGGTGACGGATTAGTCCCCAGTAATGCCAAGGCAGGGTATCTCGTTCGGATGCTCTCACGAAGGGTCTGTAGGATGAAAGGAGATCTCGGCATAGATGTATCTCTAGCCGAGCTCGGAGCCCACCACATCGACACACATCTGGACTATTCTGGATTCGTACAATCCCGAAAAGGCACTTTGGCTATACTATCCTTGGAAGAACAGCGCTATCATGAGATGCTGCGCAAAGGAGAGGCTGCTGTTAGGACTGCTCTGAGGGACCTGCCACAGGATGCTACTGAAGCACCCGACGAAACTCTCTTCCGACTTGCCGAAGAGAGAGGGCTCAATCCCGACATGGTCACATCCATCGCCAAGGGAGCTGGGTGGACTCGACTGGAGGTACGCGTCGGATTCGCCGCCGATATGGCCGCTAGGAATGCTGAGAGAACCAAGGCAGCAGCAGAAAGAGGTCACATTGAGTTGTTCAAGCCCAAGGGATTCCCCGCTACAGTGCTGGACTTCTACGAAGACACGAATCTAATCTCATTCGATGCCACAGTTCTCGGATGCAGCGAGCTGACCCGGGACCAGATTGAAACACTCAACTTATCCTCAGAAGTCAGTATCTCTCCAACGCATTCCGTGGTTCTTGATCGCACTCTGTTCTATCCCGAAGGAGGGGGCCAATTGGGAGATCAGGGGGCTCTGGGTGGCGTTCGAGTCACTGACACCAGAATCGAGAATGGAGTAGTACGTCATCTAACGGACGGGCCAGTTGAGGCCGGTTCAGTTACAGGTGAGATAGACTGGGAGAGGCGCCGACAACTCATGGACCACCATACAGCAGTCCACATCGTAGGAGGCAGCGCCAGAGTGCTTCTTGGCCCCCACATCTGGCAGGCCGGATCTAACAAGGGCGAGCGCTATGCTCGCATCGACCTGACTCACTACAAACGCCTCAGCCGAGACGATCTGGACAGCATCGAGGATCACGCCAACAATGTCATCACAGCAGATCCTACCGTTGAGAAGCTCGTCTTGGATAGAGCTGAGGCCGATGCCCGGTTCGGCTTTGAGCTGTATCAGGGCGGCCCGCCCAAGCACAGAGAGATTAGAGTCATCAGAATAGGTGACCACGACGTCCAGGCATGCGGAGGCACCCATCACGACAATGCTGGCCAAGTTGGGGAGCTTCGCATAATCAGGTCGAGTCAAGTCCAAGACGGGGTCGAGCGTCTGCAGGTCGTGGCAGGGGAGACCGCGCGTGATCACGCCCGGGCGCAGGAGCGCCTTCTGAACGAGTCTAGCGAAATTCTTGGTGTGTCTCCCGAAGACCTCCCCGGAACTGTCTCCCGCTTCTTTGACGAGTGGAAGTCGCAGCAGAAGAAGATTGAGTCGCTAGAGGCAGAAATCGTTAGATTGCGGACCACCGGAGGAGGAGATGGGGCGATTGAGAAGGAAGGAATCAGGTATGCAGTGATGGAGGTCGATGGCGACATCAAGGCGCTAATGACGATGCTCATACAGCTGACCCGAGATCCCCAGAACCCCACTCTCGCCGTCCTTGGCACAAGAGACGGTGGCGGCAAGTTGATTGTCGCCAGCACCGAGGAAACAATCGCCGCACAGAAGCACGACGCCACCGAGATTCTACGAGCCATAGCCGGCCATATTGACGGCGGCGGCGGAGGGAGCCCCACTATGGCCCAAGGAGGAGGTTCCAATCCTGATGGAATCCCGGCGGCCTTAGTTGCAGCTCGTGAATTTCTCGGGTTGTGAGTGCATGGTCGAACACATCGATGTATCCAAGCGCGCTGCCGCCATCGAGTACGCGATTAGAGACGTGGTTGTACCTGCAGTAGAGCTTGAGAAGCAGGGGCATGAGATAATCCGACTAAACATCGGCGACCCGCTCGCCTACGAGGGTCTGCCCACGCCCGATCACATGATTGACGCATACAAGAGAGCCCTCGACTCCCAAAACAACGGATACGGCCCCTCGTATGGTTTACCTGCTCTGCGCAGAGCCATCGCAGAAGCCGAGACAGCCAAGGGATGGTCATGCTCCGAAGACGATGTCTACGTAACCAATGGAGTCACCGAGGCTCTACAGATTATCTTCGCTGCGTTCCTTGAAGAGGGTACCAAGGTACTGGCCCCTGGCCCACACTATCCTCCCTACATGGCCTATCCGCAGATGTACGGTGCGACTACTGTCGAGTATCGTCTGGATCCAAATGATGGCTGGCGAATCGACTTTGAGGATATCCGAGCCAAGATGGATAATAGCGTCCGACTACTTGTTATGATTAATCCCAACAACCCTACGGGCAATGTATGTACACCTGCAGAGATTGACACACTGCTCGAAATAGCGAGCGAATATCCCAAATGCACGATTATCGCCGATGAGATATACGACGGTCTTGATTTCACTGGTGAGATGTGCTCGGCAGCATCTCACTCATCCAGCACTCCCGTAATCGTACTCAATGGCGTCTCCAAGGTCTACTTCGCACCCGGCTGGCGCATCGGCTACATGGCTTGGCACGACCCCGAGGAAAAACTCTCGTTGGTAAGGGACGGTGTCGAGAGACTTCTACGCAGCAGGCTGTGTGCATCAACCCCTGCCCAGCATGGCTACTTAGCAGGTCTAAGCGACGGGCACGAGTGGATGGATTTCCATCGTTCTCGCATCAAGGAGAGGATGGACTACTGCATGAGTCGCATTTCCGAGATCAATGGTCTTGAGTGCGAAGCCCCGATGGGGGCGTTCTACCTTTTTGTCCGTATCGCTGACGATGGCATTGCTTCCGACAAGCAGTGGGTTCTCGACCTACTTCACCAACATCATGTGCTTGTCGTCCCCGGCTCGGGGTTCTCTCCTGAATATGGGGCGGGACACTTTAGGATGGTTTGCCTCGCTCCAATCGAGACACTCGCAGAAGCCTTCGACAGGATCGAGCGGTTTCTCGGTGATTGACCCATGAGATTCTTCGACTCAATCAGAAGGCTACTAACAAGGAGTTCTTCTGGTAATCCGCAATACAGATGGAAATTTACGGGCGATGGCACATGCAGGGACACTCTGCGCGATAGTTCATCTGCATGGCGCGTCGGGGTGAGCCGATTCGAGTCCTGGTTGCAGGGCTTGGAAAGGAGGACCGAGAGCAGTTTGGGAAGACGACTCGCCCATGCTGCTCTTGAACACGAAGAGAGGTTCTTGGGCATGGGCAGAATAGCCAGACCCTCTGGACACGACCCATCATCATGGGAAGACTACACCAGAGACTGGGAGGCCAGAGGATTGGGGAGGTTCAGGCTGCTGGATGATGAGCAAGACATCCGGATTCTCGTCGAGGGTCCCGCAGTGGGTCCGATCTGCGCAGGCATGGTTGCAGCCGCTTGGGAGTGCGCGACAGACAAACGCCACCGCTTCACTTGGTCCGATAGTTCGAATGATGGACTTGTAGTCTCACTAATCGAGCAGCATTCACAGGTCCCGGGGCCAAAGCCCATCGCGCCTCCATGGGTGTCGCCCACAGCCTCCTTGAAAGCTGAACAAGAAACCGATTATTGGGCAGACCTCCGCTCAGATGGAAATGGAATCTGGTCGATAATGGGGGAGCGCAAGATGATGTTGCATCTCGATCTGATTGCCCGCTTTGAGGAGTACTGCTCTCCCTACATCGAGGCTAACCGTTTCCAGAGGTCGGAGGACTATGAGTGGGGGGGATTGGACGACCAACGCTCGGCATGGTGGGATGCAGCAGCAGACTCGGCCAGAGAGGGGTTTGTCACCGAAGGTCACCATGTCCTAGTCAGGGATCATACAGATTGGATCTCGATTGCTCGTCGCCACCTGTCTTCTCACGGGCTCGGAGGACTGTCCATGACCAAGCAGACAGACTCCCATGGTGGGGTCTTGCTGAACTTCTGCGATGTATTTCATCCTGCCATAGCAAGTGGCATATTGCTGGGTTGCTGGGAGCGAGCCCACGGTAGAAATGGGCGTGCACGAACTTCCTCTGAGTCGGGCGAAACAACACTGGAAATACTCTCCTCCAGGGCGATAGCGGATTGATGGCTAACGCCCAGCACCCGTGAAACATTATATCCGGAACCAATGTCATCGGAACGGCCCCATAGGGGCCGGGTGTACTCAGATGGCGCTGAATCACAACCAATACGCTGTCCTCGCAATCACCGTGACACTGTGTCTTTCAGGATTCTACACAATCATCGACGCCGGCCTATCAACTACCACTTCGGGCGGGTTCGAGGAGGCTTCCGGCGACATTGAATCATCTTCTGAAGAGATACATCAGGAAGGCCAAGACTTCGACGGAGATGGATTGCCGGACAGGATGGAGCAGACCCTGTATGGAACTGAGTGGAATACTGCTGACACCGACGGCGACGGCTTGGATGATGGTTGGGAAATCTCCAACGGCCTAGATCCGCTTGACAACGGTGAGCCCGATTCGAGCGAAATCCCATTCGATGAACCAGACAACGAGGAAGAGACGGGAGATCAGAATGAGACCTTCCCTAATCCTGATAACGGGCCGTTTGGAGACCCCGACAGAGATGGACTCACCAACACCGAGGAGATGCTGTTAGGGACCAACCCAAATCTGAGAGACACTGATGGCGACGGGTTGAACGACCGCTGGGAATCTGAATACACCTTTGTGGTAGAGACTCCATCGGGGGACATCAAACTACTCGACCCGCTAAATGGCAACTGGGATTGCTACTTACTTACTCCCGAACGCAAGGCCCAGATTGAGAACGACATTGGTATTTCAGAGTGGAATTCGATGGAAAACAGCCAGTTCGGACATTCTTGTGATGCTGTTCTCGACCTTGAACAACCTCAGCCTGACAGCCTGAGGAACTATGTGGAGGAGAGATATAACACCAATCCTCTAGACGAGGACAGTGACGGTGACCTGATACCAGACCGCTACGAGGTCGCGTACGGTCAGATTCAGGTCGGGACTCACTGCGGAGTCCCACTTTTCGAGACCATACTACTTCAGTCTCCCTACACCGAGTTGATGAGTGGACATGGGGATATGACATGGTTCGACGAGGACATGGATAGCGACGGCAAGCTAAATGGTCCCGGCGATTGGGACACCGATGGAGACGGAATGCCAGACGGCTTCGAGTTCTGCTATGCCTATGATCAGAGTGGAGAGAGATTCCTCAATCCAGCCAATGCTACCGATGCCTATGGAGATAGAGATGAGGACGGACTGAACAACCTTGACGAGTACGAGGTAGCATACACATGGGGCCATGATAACTTCACCAACCCTCTCGATGCCGATACTGACAACGATGAGATGCCCGACGGCTGGGAGCACATGAGTGGAATTCATCCTAATCTCGGAAATGCAGAAGACGACCCCGATTTCGACGGTTATGATGCCGATGGGGACGGAGGCGTGAGGTACTCCGAACTGCTCGGGGTGACCACGGTCCACACCATCTCGGTTGAGATTGGCGATAAGGTCCAGGTCAACAACACCATACTCTGGGTAACGACTGTTCAGAACAGCCAGTATGTCAACATCCCAATCAAGACTCCTACCGCTGGAACGGTATACTCAATCAATATCGAAGTAGGAGATGAGGTGTTGAGCCGCATCCAGGATCTAGCAGTAGTGGTCGAAGACAGCGAGCGCTTCACAAATCTCGACGAGTACAATGCCAGAGACCGTGACGGAGATGGCTTTGCCGATGGGCGATCCACTGACCCTCTCGTGGCCGACACTGACGGAGATGGATTAATCGACGGCATAGAGGTAATCGGCTGGACCATCAAGGTCGTCGACCAAGGAGTCAGACATGTCAAGGTCCGCAGCGATCCCGGTGCGTACGACACCGACAGCGATGGCCTTTCGGATGCTGCTGAGTACTATGATTACTTCACCAACGCCACCGATCGAGACACCGACAGCGATGGACTGGAGGATTTCACCGAGGTTTTAGATGGATTCATCTGGAATGGTACGCCATACTTCACCAATGCATCTTCTCATGATACTGACCTAGATGGCTTGGCTGATGGAGAGGAGGTAATTGATGGCCTAGACCAGTACATCACCCATGCAAATAACGCAGACAGTGATGGCGACGGCCTGTTCGATGGTAATGAGGTACTGAACATACCCCGCCCTTGGCAGGGTGCCACCAACCCACTAAACAATGACACCGATGAGGACGGACAACCTGACGGTTGGGAGATGCAAGTCTTCTCGGTTCAGCACAACACGAGGAGCCACAGCTTGTGGATATCTGTAACTAATTGGTTACCTCCCGGTTGCGAATCCATGTTTGAGTGTGGCCTCGGGCCGGGTGGATGGGTCTGGAGCAGCTACCTCGGTGGCTTCTCGACCTCTGGTGACAGAGATGGTGATGGCGATATGGACCCCAAGTACTTCCTGAATGAGATGAATCTCTCTGGGTTCACTATTCCGACCACCGGCCGTTGGGCACTAGACCCAGCTTGGGGCTCGCTTCCGGATTCAGCCTTTGACATCGACAATGACACTCTGCTGAATTCATTGGAGGCGCCCAACCGCTGGGACACCAATCCAGTCGACGACGACACCGACGGAGACAGACTCCCCGATGGCTGGGAGGTACGATACTCTGAACTTGCTCTGAGTTTGGGGTTGGTCGATAACAACACTCTGGGAGCGGTAGGGGCCAGAGGTCCGATGGATCCGAAGATGGATGACTCCGACGTCGATGGTATAGATGATGGCCAAGAGGACTTTGATAGCGATGGGCTGAACCGCACCCACCTACTCAATAGGTACTGCCCAGGGTGGAATGATCCTCAGCAGTCGGAATGCCACATCGACCCGGCCAATGAGAACGGCAACAGTTTCTACAACGACCTTGAGAATTATACTAACTTTGAGGAATTCCAGAACGGAACAAACCCTGTAGATCCGGACTCTGACGGCGATCAGTGGCTCGATGGCTCTGAGGTATATCATCAGGATCAGGATAATGATGGAATGTGGGCCGGTTGGGAATACTACTTCGGCTTCGACCCATTTGACCCCGCTGATGCCAATATCGACTCAGATGGTGACGGCTACATCAACAAGTGTGAGAACAAGTGGAACTCAAACCCGAAGGATCCGACCAGTTTCCCGAGTCAGGGCGAACTCTGCAGCGAATTCGATTGACCCTCTGATTTTTCTCCGAAGACCATCTCGGTGCATCGAGGCATCATGTCCTGGTGGATCCTACCTACTACGGCTGACATAGGTCTACGTGCGTTCAGCGATGACGCCGCAGGGGCCATTAGAGAGGCGACTTTGGGCATGCAGGACATCCAGATGGCGACAGGAACTACATCTTCCGACCTGCCCTGTACAGAGTCGGTATGGACGATTGAGACAGCGACGCAGGACTACGCCAGGGCGCTTGTCAGATGGCTAGAGGAGGTTCTTTACCGTGCTCAGGCAGAGGGAGAATGGCTATGCAGCGCTTCAATTGACATCATAGACGGTCGCATAGAGGCGATCGCCAGTTGGGTAAATACCGATCTCGTGGAGCGCGAACTCGAAATCAAGGCAGTGACAATGCACGAGCTCGCCTTGGTTGAAGTCAGGCCGGGGGAAGTAATCGCAGGAGTGGGCCATGACATACCATCATTCGAGGGCCCGGGATGGATGGCTCAAGTCGTGTTTGACATCTAGGCTAATGCCTCATACATGTAGAAGGGCCCGCTGAGAACTATACCTGCCCTCAGTCCTCTACATTGAAACGCTGATAGACTTCGTTTGTAGTCTGTGTGACCCGAATGAATGTAGCACACTTTGGGAGATCCTTGATTCTCCTAGCTCCGACATAGGAACAGGTCGATCTGACCCCACCTAGAATAGATTGAATCGTCCCTTCCAAAGGTCCTCTGTAAGGAACTCTAACTTCCTTACCTTCAGGAGCGCGATGCTTAGCAACTTCCCCATAATGCGATTCCATCGCCTTGGATGATGACATCCCGTAGAACGACTTGAACATCTTGCCATTCTTACCTTCAATCAATTCACCCCCCGACTCATCATGACCTGCCAACATACCGCCCAGCATCACGAAATCAGCCCCGGCCGCGAAGGCCTTGGCTACATCTCCCGGCGAGGAGCAGCCACCATCTGCCATAACATGACCCAGCAGACCATGAGCTGCATCTGCGCATTCTGAAATGGCTGAGAGTTGAGGGTATCCGACTCCCGCGACCTTCCTAGTGGTGCACACTGATCCCGGGCCAATCCCTACCTTGACGATGTCCGCTCCTGCAAGTATCAGGGCTTCAGTCATCTCTCTTGTCGCGACATTCCCCGCGATTATGATCTTATCATGGAACTCTGAACGGACTTTCTTGACGAAGTCTAAGAAGACCTCTCTGTAGCCATTGGCGACATCAATGCAAATCATCTGGATTCCATCTTCGGTCGCCATCTTGCGTTGTAGCAACTCAAAACTCTCTTCGGTTGAACCACAGGTCACCGCGACGTAACTCGGTTCCACCCCACTCCCCCAAGCCTCAGAACAGGCACTTGTAGAGTAGAACTTCTGTAGGCAGGTCAGCATTCCGTGACCCTGCAAAACTCTGGCTACATCGAAGAGGCCAGTTGTATCCATGTTGGCCGCCACAATCGGAACCCCCTTCCAAGTGGCCCTGGAATGGCGGAATTTGAATTCCCTCTCCAGAGTCACATCAGACCTAGAAACAAGCGTACTGCGCTTCGGTCTAATCAGTACATCATCAAAAGTAAGCTTCACATCGTGCTCTACACGCATCAGAACCTTACTACTCCAACGAAGGAGCACTTAAGACCGTTCTTGCCGATTCAGGAAGTCTCAGCGGGGGTGATTTCAGGTCCTGGATTATCCCAGTAGAACATCAATTGACGCCCCCTTTCTACACTCCAGGCCGTGAAGTACAACTTTTCGCCCACACTAATGAAACGATTTGGCCAACTACTATTATTTCCGGGATTGATGTCAACCACTATCTCTGTACCAAGTTCCATCCCATTGGTCCTCCATAACTCGGCCCCGAATTCTCCTCCGTCATCAGCGATGAAGTAAAGCGCCCCATTATGCACCAGAAGCAATTCCTGATGGAAGAAATCCGGAGTCCAAAAGAAACTACTTTCGTTGCCAGGATTGATGTCCTTGACCATGTATGTCCCTGCAGTAGTGCCGTCACTTCTCCATAACTCAGTCCCGTGTTCCTCCGTGTATGCCATGAAGTAGAGTGTGTCATCCATTACTGTGAACCAGCCGGGATCACTCGATCCATTGGTGTTGATGTCTCTGACCATGAATGTTCCAGACTCGGTGTTATCCGAAACCCATAACTCTCTTCCATGCTGTCCATCATCGGCGCTGAAAATCATATTCTGGCCTAGTCTTGTGAGCATACTTGGAGAGCTACTGTTGCCGTCCCCTGGCCAGATATCCTTCACTAATCTAGTTGAGAATGCATCACCTTGAGAGAAGTATAATTCCTGACCTAATGAACCATCATCGGCAGATAGGAAGGCACCTCCCGAAGCTGATGTCAGGTGTAGGGGATTACTACCCTCAATTCCTGCCCTGATATCTTTGACTAGGAATAGCCCACCTCCGAGACCGGACAGGCTGTATCGGTAAACCTCTCGGCCGTACTCATTTGATTCGGCAGTAAACCAGAGATTACTTCCTTTCAGAATAATATCTCTTGGAGCCGAACCTTGGAAGTCTCCACAGCAGTATGTTACTCCCTCATACTGCCAACTTTCGTCTTCTGGAACAATATTGGCCAACATGAAAGTCCCTGTTTCAGTTCCATCGGATATCCACAATTCCTCTCCATTCGGAGGGTGTGAATCGTCGTCTTGACCACCTATGGCCTCCAGAACTGAATAAATTACCCTATCTGGGGAGAATCCATTAGAAGGAATGACAAGTAACTGACTTGCTCCAGTGTATCCTGTTCTCCAACCGTTTTCTCCGCCATAAGCAGACCCCCAATTAGACCACTGATAACGAATAGTATGAGTTCCAGCAGCAGTGCCATCACTAATTTGTAAATTAGCAGCAGATTCAGTACCCGGCTCACCATCAAAACCAGTGAAGAAAATCTTGTTGTTACCTGCGACTATCTCGGGATAGTGGCAACCGAAGGGCGCTCCCCAGCAGTGCACTGCAAGCGACCCTCCATTCTCACACGTTTGGCCGCCCAGTCCATCCGGTCCGCACTCCTCTTCTCGCAGATCTTTGACCATGTATGTACCACCAACGGTCCCATCACTCTTCCACAGCTCCCAACCATGGATTCCATCATTTCCGGCGAAGTATATGTTGCCACCCATCTCGACGAACAGAGCTGGCCCCCAGTCTCGAGCATCGCCATCTTGTAATTGAGATACTACTCCACTATCTCCCGGACACTCCCCTACAGTGAATTGAACTTCATCGTAGTTCACTCTACCATCGTCAGGAGTGCCCGCTCCGGCACCGTCATCATATCCTACAGAAATTTCTGATCCAGGATTATCTTCCGGACAACTATCAATACGATTCCTGATTTCGTAAGTCAGCGAACTCATCGTACTCTCCAGGGCCGCCACAGTCGCATCCAGCTGGTTAATCTCACTCTCCTTTTGCGAAATCTCTGAACTCAAATCAGCAATCTGGGAGTCTGCTGCTTCCATTTGCGATGTCAGATTCGAGATTTCTCCTTCTAGTTGAGCCATCAGGTCACTATCCTGCGTTTGATTCAATTGCTCCATCGTCTCAGATAGTTGGTTAGTCAGATTGGCCTTGTGCCATTCGGCTGAATCAAGCCTCACTGAGAGATCGGATAGGTCTGCATTACTCTCGTCGAGAGTGGTAAGAGCCTCCGACAGAGTGACCTCCAAAGCGGCTGCGTGGGCCGCAGACTCATCCGCTTGCGCAGTAACATTCGCCAATTCCGACTCTAGCGAAGCAATACGCTCATCTTTCTCTGAATCAGAATCACTGCCCACACAACCGGCAAGGGCCGAACTCAACATTACAAATGCCATCAATACGGCAACATTCCTCATGGCGCTGCTCCTTGTCCTTAGGCTAAAAGAAGTTCTCCGTCAACACCCACTCAAGAGTGAAGCGATGCATCATCTCTTCAAAGAAGGCGAGGAGATTGGTGCTCGTGCCGGGATTTGAACCCGGGTCGACGGATCGAGAGTCCGTCATGATGGACCGAACTACACCACACGAGCGCGGTTCACAGCCACCGCCCTCTGACTTATGAAAACAGTGGAT
>JBJLJN010000010.1:0-29726 GCA_045559735.1 Candidatus Thalassarchaeum sp.
ATCGACCTCGATGACTACGGCGTCTCCCCACATCACTGTGTAACTGATTGAAGAGCTGGCAGAGCCGTTGTCGGTGGAGATATCGTAGGACATGAGGTCCTTGTTTTCGTCGATCAAGATGACGATGGAGGTGGTGTGTCCGGTATCGTTGGTGTATTCGAGGGTCATTGTCTGAACCCCTGACTCATCATTGAAGGTGATTACAGGCTCCGCATCGGCGGGCATGTCACTGGACAGGTCGCTAAGATCGCCCGTAGGAAGATCGAGCCCCATCTCGCCTCCGGCTTCTCCTGCATCAGACGCACTCACCAGAGTGGAGATAGTCTCCATCACGTCAGGGGTCGCATCCCTAGTCTGGTACGAGCCCATTCCGGCGTCCTCGCTGGCCATCATCCCACCCAGGGTGTAGTGGACGTTGACGAGCTCACCGACTTGGACCTGGGTGTACTCGTAACTCATGAAAGGCACCATAGACATGCCCATCTTGACGTAGACCGAATCGGTATCCAAATCGGCCATCACCATCTCCTCAATGATTATGTCCATTTGCATGCCCATATCGACATTAAATTCGCTCGTTGTGATTAACATCGAGTAACCTGCTTGAGGAATAATTTCGAGCATTTCGTCTATTTCCATCTGCTCGGTCATGGCGGTCATGAAGACCTCCGTCGAGGCTAGGTAGATGCAGTCGCCCAACATCTCCGCAGTGGCATTATCGTCATAGTTCTCAGCATTCTCGTCCATGCATCCGAGAATATCATCAACGATTTCCTCGATTTCTGGACTGGTTGTGCATCCAGCCAAGGGGGTGGCTATCAGTAGTAGGCTTGCAATCAAGGCATACGCTCTTGTCATTATTCATGTGCCTACGTGACGCGCTTATCAATAGTGGGGCGGCATAGATCATTCCCAATTCCCAGTGATGTCGCTCCACATCAACAGGGTCAGGGCATCGAGCCCGGTTTGCATCCCCGCCTCTATTCCGTTTCTCCCTCCTGCCAGCGTGTAGAGAACATCGACCCTGTCGGTCGGTGCGTGCTTAGGGGACTGCTCGCAGGTGTCGTCCTCTTCCTGAAGGTACTCATGCATGCCCCGAAACCAAGTTGCGGGCCAGCCTCGCGAGATGAAGTTATAGTGGTCCGAGTTGCCCTTGGTGTCATCCAAAACGACTACCCATTCGGGCGGATATTGTAACTCCTCGTGCAGCACAAATCCAAGTCTTTCCTGCAACAAAGCCGCTTGCTCTCGCATCTCCTCGGTGACATTTAGCCCCCTGTCCTCGTAGTAAGACCAGTCATCAACTGGTGATGTGAACAGGTAGAGGTGGAAGTAGTCCTCATCGCAGCCACTGAGCTGACTTGCTAACTGTGTCTCCACGGGCCAGTTGAGTCCATACATATCGAGATTGATGTATGTGGCAATCTCTACTCCCTCTGGCAGTGTGGTGACGAATGTCTCGCTGCCATATCCTGCCCCCTCAGGAGACCCGCTACCCTGCCACTCCTCATAGTCCCAAGCTGCAAACTTCCATGTGTGCTTAGGCTTCAGTTCGATGTCAAACTCATTCCAAGCCAACTGTTGCCACTCCTTCATCAACCGGGCCAGTTCCAGCACCGATGCAACGCCCGTGGCATCGTCGTATGCTCCCTCTGAAGTACATCCTGGGTACTCTATGCCGATGACGATCTGCTGGCTGTAGCAGATTGCATCGTAATGACCTCCAACGACAATCCAAGAGTCTGGGTCCTCACCTTCTATGGTCGCCACATAATTGCGGCAATCCTCGCACAACTCTGTTGTGAAATTCTGGACCTCGACCTCGTAGCCGAGGTCCTCAAACCTGAATTGGATGAAGTCTCCGGCGTTGGCGTGAGCGACGGTGTCGATTTTGCGATAGCCGAAGTCCGCAAGTGTCTCGATATCATTCACAACAACTGAGGGTATTGGCCAAGTTGGAGGTGGCATCTCCTTGATTTCATCTTCAAGTAACTGCTCCTCCAGATTTACTAGCTTGTCCCCTAGAATCATGATTCCCGAAATGCTAGCGAAGATGACTATGACTACCACTATCACAGAATATACTGCTAACTTATTCTCAGTTAGAGAATTTGGCTCCTGGGACTCATCTTCCACGATTATCGACTGAGGGGTAGGGACATAGGGCTTCTGCGTTTTGCCGGAAATGGTGCAGGGGACAGGATTCGAACCTGCGAAGCACTACGCACAGCGACCTGAACGCTGCCCCTTTGACCGCTCGGGAACCCCTGCTTGGAATGTTGACGGATTGTCCGCTGTATTTCAGAATGGCGAACACTGAGGTGAAGCCACAAGCTCGAATGAATAGTGGTGCAGGGAGTAGGATTCGAACCTACGAAGCACTACGCACTGGGACCTAAACCCAGCCCCTTTGACCACTCGGGTACCCCTGCTCCTTACCGCGCGAGAGATTTTCCATCAATAAGGCAACGCCTCAGTTGGTCACCCCCCCATAGGGTCATAACGGGCAGTTCAGGCCCAATGTTCGGCAATATGGCACGTATAGGAGTAGTTGGTCTCGGCAACTGGGGGACTGCCCTCGGACACGTCTGGTGCGAGGATGGTCACAACGTGCTTGGCTGGACCGTTGAGCAGGAAGTCTATGAGTCCATGATGACCGATAGTGAGAACCGTAAGTACCTACCTGGATATCAGATTCCGAGGATGCAGGTAACCATGGAACTCTCCGACATCACCGCAGAGTGCGAGATTATCGTGCTTGCACTGCCAAGTGGAGTAATCCTATCTGTGGTCGACAATCTGATCCCTCACCTTAGGCCCTCACACGTACTAATCGATCTGGCCAAGGGACTGGCACCTTCTGAGGAAGGTGGATCCGGTATGATTTCCGATGCCATCGAAAGGCGCCTGCAGGATGCTGGCAAGGCGAATCCCGTCGTCGTGATGACAGGGCCGACAATTGCGCCCGAGGTCGCTCGGGGGGTGATGACAACGGCTCTGGTGGCCTGTCACGACCGTAGTGTTGCGGACAGAATAGCTGAGCGATTGTCTACAGGGAATCTAATTCTCAAAGCCGCGGATGACCCGATGGGTGCAGAGCTCTGGGGCGCGTACAAGAATACAGTTGCTCTGGCTTGCGGGCTTGTCGATGGTCTTCATCCCGAAGGTGGTGACAATCTCAAGGCCGCTCTGGTACTATCTGGGTTCAGTGAAGGAATCATGCTGCTCGACGCGATGGGTGCAGAGTCGGGCACGGCATTCGGACCGGCCGGGATTGGTGATTTGTACGTGACTTCGACCAGCCCGCGCAGCAGGAATCGGACTCTAGGCGAGAAGCTGGGCTCAGGACTGTCGCTGGAGGAGTCTCAAGGAGAGATGCACATGGTCGCAGAGGGGGTACGCGCTTGCAGGATGTTCAACAACAGGGCGCGCAGACTCGGAATCGCAGTGCCGTTCATTGCAGCTCTTGAGGGGCTGTTGGATGGTGAGCTTTCGGTTGGAGAAGCTGTCCGCCGGATGGTTGACTCATACGAAGGCTGATTTCGGCAAGCATTGATTGCCCGGTTGCACTCTCGGAGGTCGAAGCGGATGGCATTTGAGGACCTCTCTGAGTTCGAGTTGCGCCTTTTGAAGTGGATTTCAGCCTCCGACTTTGTAGAGGTGCCTTGGTCAACCAAGCGCGCCGCTGACGCGTTTAAAGTCGAAGAAAGGGAGGTCTACGAGGCTCTGGCTTCACTAACTGCCAAGGTCCGTGACAATATCCACATTTACTACGATGGGGGCGCAATCAGAATCACTGCTGACGATTCCCCTTCAGCTTAGTAATCAACCATCGACCCAAGGCAGAAAGACTTGTTTCCACTTTGGTCTCATCGGCTCATCATCGATGAAACGTCGGCGAACTCTCAATGAGACTTGATCGATTACAATGACAACGACGTACATCACGATGATCAGTGCAAGTACCCTGTCATAGAGTTTGAACGGTTCCAAGTAGTACTGCATATACCAACCAATTCCTCCTGCACCGACCAAACCGATCACCGAACCGTGCCTGACATTGTACTCAAACATGAACAGCATCTGGCTCAGCAGTGAATTGGCGGCTTCGGGAATTGCGAAGAATCTGGCCACCTGCCAACGAGGTAGGTCCATCGTCCGAGCAACCTCCAATGGCTCGCGGCTGACTCCCTCCAAGGCCTCGTACTGCAGTTTCCCCAGATAACCCACAGAATACATCGTCATCGCTAGGACACCGGCGAGAGGCCCTATTCCGACCAATATCACGAAAATAAGAGCCCAAATCAAGGATGGTAGCACCCTCAGGGCAGCCAATAGCTGCCTGATGGACTGGGCCAGCAGCGGAGGTGATAGGTTGGTCGCAGCCGCCGCTGCGAGAGGCAAAGATAGGATCATTCCGAGGACTGTTGCGAGAAAGGCAATCTCAAGGGTCTGAGTCATCCCCACGACAGCTGGGCTGCACATCCAATCTGTCTGCAACTCACAGGTAGGATAAGCCCATGATGCTCTGTCAGTCAGGACGGAGAAATCGGGAGGCCAGGCCTCTTGGGCTATTACCTCCAAGTTGGAGGATGCTTTGCCCAGTCTAGACAGAGTGATTTGCAAGTGAGAAGTGACTATGATAGACAGAATCAGCAGGGCCGATGCGACCCTGATCAGGGGGCGCTTGAGAAAGATCTGCAACACTCTGGACGTATCCCTCATTGCTCAGGCCTCCTCAATACGGGTAGCGCAGGTACGGAATCCTGCTCATCATCTCCCAGTTCGAGCAGTATCTTGCCCCTAAGCTGCAGGACGCGATCGCAGAACGTCCTGGCTCGCACTGGGTTATGGTCGACGATGAGAATCGAGGTTCCGCTATCGGCCAGATTCCTCAGCAGATCGATGATGTCCTTCGCAGTTTCTGCGTCTAACTCTCCCAGACACTCATCAGCTAGGATCAGTTTCGGATTCTGAACCATGGCCCTAGCTATCGCAACGCGTCTCTGTTGTCCTCCGGAGAGCGAGTTCACTGAAGTCAGAATCTTTTCTTGCAGGCCTACCGCCTCTACTGCCTTACGGGTGGCCTCCCTCATCTCAGTGGAGGGAAGTGAGAACAAGGATTGGTACCAGTTCGCTCTGGGCAATGCCCCCATGAGTACATTGTATCCGACTGTCTGATGTTGAATGAGGCCCAATCTTTGAGGAATCAGTCCAACATCTCCGCGGGCCTTGCTCGCTAACGGGACTCCGGCGAAGGTGATAGTACCGGAAAGGGTCGGAATCAAGCCCGCACAGGTGCGGATAAGCGTGGTCTTACCAATCCCTGACCTCCCGGTTAGGCCTAATATTTCCCCTTCTCCAAGAGTGAGTTCAACGCCCTCAATCAACGGCTCTGCATCATTGAAGCCAATATCCGCAGAATCGACTGAGAGAATCTGGTCCGACACGCGAACTCACTAATCCCCATATTTGTCCTCAAAGTAAGCGGCTATTCCCGGTATGCTGCTTATGGCAGCGCTGTATGAGCCGAGATGGTTTTCCGTATCCACTTCTGAAATCCCTGATGTTCCCAATACCGATTCGAGGATGGATTGGCCTCCTGAGTCCAGATTTAAAGATAGGAACGCCATGGTAATCGACTCGGTCTTCTCACTACCGTATGAATTCCCATTGACCATCACAGAATGGCTCGGGACCTGTCCGAAAGAAGGTTCCAGCATTCGATACTCAGAGCGGTCCAAGCACCAGTCATTGCCTTCACAGTGGTCCTCGTAGGATGAGGTCTTAGCGAAGGCGACATCACCGATGCCCTCGGTCATACAGCGGAATGCTCCTCCGTATCCGTAGTAGACATCCCCGCTAGAGGGAATCGAGGCGTTGCCGAAGTGGTTTTCAATCGTAGTCCTCAGGCTGTCAATGTCCTCTTCATCCCCCGAGACCTCTACTAATCCCTGGCCAATCATGTACCCCATCGGCATCAGCATCCCGGCTGACTTGAGCCATCCGGTGTGGCACGAGTCTCTGCCGTCGAGATCATCCAATGTCTGTATATCACTGCTGTCGAGCACCCAAGCAGAGGCTGTGTAGTAGTTTGAGCCGTCGGACTTCTGGTCAGCAAGAATCGCCTCGAAGCCGTGCTGCTGCCAGGCCAGCCAAGCCGAACCTCCATCGAGGATGGCGACATCGGCGTGACCGAATCTGAGGGCCTCGATTGCAGCCAGATCACTTGAAATTGGATATAACTCGACTTCCATGCCAGTCTGATCTGCGATGAAATCAGCTAACCTCTGTGGATTTATATCAGGATTATCATAGTCATCCTGAGTCTTGAAGGCAATTCTAATCTTCTCTTCCTCAGGAGCTAGGCACCCGCTTATCGTTGTGCAGATCAATAATCCCATCACAATCCAAGTTATTGCCTTCTGTCTCATCATTTAGGTCACCCTAAATTATCCGAATATCGTTCTATTTATCAAGTTTAGGCAGCCCTAAACTCTGATTCAAGACGGCGATAGAATCATCATGCTGACTTACGCTAGAAGAATTCATGACGAGAGTTCAGACCTCCGTTGCCCTCGCCCTCGTCTTCCTTCTATCGATAAGTCTCATTTCACCGGACGAGTTACGGCAGGAAGAGAATCTAGATGATAATGCTCTACGAATGGAACAGTTCGGAGGAGGAGGTTCGCTGGAGGACCAATGCGGCTCGATTACCTTCGAGGATATGTTCGAGTACACCAAGGCGGAGTTCGTATTCGATATCAATCCGGATTGGCAAACTGCCGATGTCCGCGCTGTGGCTTGGATCAATGCATCTCTGGCCGACGACATCAGAGTTACAATGGACGAATTCATGGCTGAGATCGACCCAAACGACGGGGGAGATAGTTGGTTGTCGACTGACGAACGAGAGATCTTCAGAGCGTTAGCCAGCGAGTGTATCGAGCACACTCTGACCCGGATAGGGATCAGGGATGGAGACTACCACAGAGGAGGTGAGGGGGTGAGTTGGAAGAACACCAGTTGGGAGGAGGACGGAGTAGAGATACAGGAGTTCAACATCGTTCCCCCCAGACACTCGCAAATCAGGGACTGTACGTCCGCCTTCGGCAACGACTGCGAGGAGATTCCCGTCATGCCCGACGAGAATCGTGATTGCGACACTGTGATTCCTGCCTCTGACGGAGTCGATGAGTGTCGCATCCAACTGTGGCTGAATGCGACTATGACCATACCTGGTGTGGCTGATGGAAATCAGTTCACGCTCGTCCTCAACGCATCGAATATGACTAGATCGAGTCTGGAGTTCAACTTCCCACTTACTCAGGATCTTCGTCTGGATATGTGGGAGGAGTGTGAAGGCAGGGATGTGAGCTTCGAAGAGGATTCCTCGATTCCAGCTCCGATTCGTGGGACCTGTTTGGGAGATAGTTCCTCTGCGTACACAATAGAGGAGTTGTCCGATGGTAGTTTGCGGTTCACCGTAATGCCCGATGCGGAAATCGATGATTGGCCTTTGGGAGAGGATTTGTTCGCGGATTTCACTACAGCGCCGATTCCCGTCGATGAGCCTCCCGTCTGGACTGGAGAAGCTCCCGTCGACGGTTCTTGGTTCCCGTCCCCTAGTGGTGGGCAGCACGTATGGGCAGACTGGGATGATGTATCCTCGTGGTTCTCAGACGAGGGCGGGGTGTCTCAATTAGACATCCAATGCACAGGAGTACAATCGCTGCAACTGAGTGAGGGTGCTGACCGCTCTTGGTGGGCGGAGATTCCCAGAGGAAGTCCTGGAGAGGTCTCCTGCGAGGCGGTTGATTCTGCTGGACAGGGCTCTGGTGAGAGGACTTGGAATCTAGGCGTCCCATTCTCCATCGGCTCATCCGAGACTACTCTCTCCGACCCTCACCCGATTTCCATCACTCCGACATCCGAATGGCCTGAATTAGAGCTCGAGGTAGCCCTGATTCAGGATGATCAGTTATCTACCGCAGTAACCTTGATCTTCACCGAGGAATCAGTAGTGGAACTGTCCGCATCAGACGTTGTCCCGGGTGAAGTCAACGTATGGGTCAGAGTCATAGCGAACTCGAATATTTACCCTATGGAGCATATCTATGACATCGATCTGGTCAAGGAGAGTTCTCCACCTCTGTTGACCATGACGAGTTCAGAGTGGAATGGAGCGGAATGGTCGATGTGGGGACAGTACAGCGACCCCGATGGTGAGGAGGTCTCGTTCAGTATGTTGATTGATGGGTCGAACACTGGGTCGATTAGCTCCACAGGCAACTCCTGGGCCACTCCGGCCATCGACTTCCGATTGTGGACCGAGGGCGAGCATGCGGTTACGGTGAAGGGATGCGATTCTTCGGGCAAGTGCTCACAAGTATCCCAGACCGTGAACAACTCCCACTTATTCGAGGTCGAGGAGATCCAGCCACCCCCTAGCGAAGAGGAGGACGGTGGCCTACTTCCTGCCACCGGTCTGCCAATAGTTCTAGTCGCTGTGGTCGCAGCCCTCATGTATGGAATGCGTCGGGACTGAGTCGTGAGTTTCGAAGGGAGGGTCTTGAGAGAGTCCCATGAAGGGGGTCTGCTAATCTCGTTTGAGGGGAAGGCACCTAGGTTGGGAGCGAGGCTGTGCATAGTCGGAGGAAAGTCCCTAGGCAAGGTGGAAACTGTTCTCGGCCCGTCCGATGAACCTCTTGTCCACCTTCTCCCTCTAGCGAATGGCATCGATGGTTCAAAGGCCATAGGATCTCCAGTAGAGATAGCCCCTCGTCATAGGAGAGACAGTTCCAATCGCAGACCGATGAATACTCACAGAGGAAAGAAGGATTGGTCTCAAAGTTCAGGAAATTCTAGGATGAAGTCAGGCGATTGGGTTTGCCCCAAGTGTAAGAATCACAATTTCGCAAATAAGAAAGTCTGCAATCGTACTGGTTGTGAAGAGCCTAAACCGAGAGGTGGAGGTAGAGGAAGGGATTCTCGTGGACGTAAGGGTTTTAATGGCCCAAATATGAAGTCTGGCGACTGGAATTGTCCAAAATGCAAAAACCATAATTTCGCAAATAAGAAAGTCTGTAATCGTACTGGTTGTGAAGAGCCTAAACCGAGAGGTGGGGGTAGGGGAAGGGATTCTCGTGGACATAACTCGAACAAGATAAGGGGCTTTAGTGACTCGAATATGAAGCCCGGTGACTGGAATTGTCCAAAATGCAAAAACCATAATTTCGCTAAGAGAGATATATGTAATCGCTGCGATACCAGAAAGCCAGTTGAAGGAAAGGGGTCGAGGAAAACTAAGGGGAGGCAGCGTAGACCCAATCCCCGAGACAATTGGAATCCTCGTAGCCGAGGTAGAGGTCATGGAAGGGGTCGCTAATCCACCCGAGCATTGATGCATCTGGAGCTGTAGCATCCAACGTGACCGAAACTGCCGAGATGGTCTGGCTCGACGCCTTGGAGGCCGAAGAGAGTGGAGATAGGGCCGGAGCTCTTGAGTCAGCGAGTAGGGTCGTTGAGATGGATCCCACACATACCGATGGGTGGATGGGGGTGGCTCGATGGTCCCTTCCACCAGATAGCCGGGGGCGACAGGAGATGCCCGATCTCGGACAGGCGGCCAAGTCAATGGCGGCCTTACGCAAGGTCGTCGAACTCGACCCCGAGTCCTTCGACCCATGGAAGCTTGGAGGTGTCCTTCTGGTCGATCATTTGGGTATGCTCGAAGAGGGTTTGGCTTGGTGGGAGCAGCGGCGTGAGCTCACACCCCACGAAGTCGCGCCTCTGATTGAGCAGATTGGCATACTGGTCAGGATGGGTTTGTACGAAGAGTGTGCCACACTTCTCGAGCAGCTCTACGGCGAAGGCATGGAAGCCACCACCAGCGATCAGCTCGCTCAGATGGAGGCAGTGAACAGGATGGTATCGAGGGCTGCGAAGATGGAGGAGGACGAGATATTCAGGCCTCAGAACCCGAAGCATCCGCGCTGGAGGATAATTGGGAACATGAAGAAGCGCAAGCCTATTTCGCCTACCTTCTTCCTAGTCACCTTCATTGCTCCGATAGTATTTATTCTCGGTACTGCGTTAATGACCTTAATCGGGGGATCGACATGGGGCTTCGTGCTCGTGTTCTTATTCATTCTAGCCAGCTTCATGATAATCACCAGACTGTCATCAGGTCTGCTGCACAAGTTGAACAGGCACGCCTTGGACATCGATCGAGCGATTGACTACGAGACCACTTCGGGTAGAATCTGCATACCCGAGGACATCAGGTACAGCAAATTGTACAATGCCATGGTCTCAAACCGTATGCCTGCCTTAGATCAGCGATTGGAATTGATAGTCGAAACCGGCGACAAGATGCCAATCAGGTGGAAGCCCGAACTCCCTGAATTCACAGTATTGGAAAGCAATTCCCAAGACCCGGGGGAATCCGATGGATGGTGGGGCAACTCCGAGTTGGAGCCAATAGATGACTAGGTCCCTGCACTGAAGTCGGTAAGGTATGCTATCTGCTCGGATGTGAGTTCGTCAATAGAGACCCCAGACGCCTCCAGTTTGAGTGCAGCCAGCTCAGCATCCTGCTCGGGGCTGATGTCGTAGACAATATTCTCGTAATCACTCCCCTCGGCAGCGAGTCTACACAGAGCTAGGAACTGGTTGGCGAAGGACATGTCCATGACTTCACTGGGATGGCCTTCGGCTGCTGCAAGATTGACCAATCTGCCTCTCGCAAGTAGGTGGATAGTTCGTTCGTCCTGCATTTGGAATGCCTCGTTGTTGTCTCTGATCTGATTCGATCCGGTCGATGCCTGTTCCAAGTCGGAGATGTTAATCTCGCAGTCATAGTGGCCTGTGTTGCACACTATTGCCCCGTCTTTCATAGAATCGAAATGCCTTCGGACAATCACGTCCTTCATACCAGTAGCCGTACAGAAAATATCCCCGATTACCGCTGCCTCGTCCATGCGCATAACTCTGAAACCATCCATTACTGCCCTCAATGCAGCGATTGGATCAATCTCAGTTACGATTACATTGGCTCCCATTCCGCGGGCTCTTGCTGCTAGACCTCTGCCGCAATGGCCATAGCCGGCGATGACGAAGTCCTTGCCGGCGAGGAGCACACTGGTTGCCCTGATGATTCCGTCAAGGGTAGACTGTCCCGTGCCGTGGACATTGTCGAAGTCCCACTTCGTTTCAGCGTCGTTTACGGCTATCACCGGATACATCAGTTCCTCGGCATCCGCCATCATCCTCAACCGGTGCACACCCGTAGTCGTTTCCTCGGTACCTCCAATGATACCCTCAGCGAGTTCGGGGAAGGTACTGTGCACACGATAGATTAGGTCGGCACCGTCATCGAGAGTCAGGGTCGGCTTGAAATCGAGTGTTCTGTCGATGCACTTGTAGAAGTCCTCTGTGGATTGCCCGTACCAAGCATGGACACCGTAACCCTCACTAGCAAGCCATGCAGCAACGTCATCCTGAGTCGAAAGAGGATTGCAGCCCGACCAGCTAATCTCAGCGCCTGCAGCCGATATCGTCTCGATTAGTACTGCTGTCTCCTTAGTGACATGCAGGCAACCTGCAACCCTATGGCCCTTCAATGGCAGGTTGTTCTCAGTCGACTTACGCAAAGCGGCTAGGGCAGGCATCCTGCTGCGTGCCCACGCCACCTTCCTCTGGCCGGAGTCTGAGAGTGTCGGGTCGGCGATGGTGCTATGCCCTGAGACGTCCATAGCTATCGCCAGATATGCCAGCACTTCAAGTTGCGTCTATGGGCTGTATTCGGGTCAACCGCCACCCTTGCGTTGCTGTTCATAGTACGAGGCGTAATACTGCTGAGCGTAGGTCCGCGCAGTCTGTTCATCATACCCAGAGGCTACCATCTGCTGGACGTATGCCTCAACTGGGTCCATCTGTTCTACGCCACCGAACTGCTCGACAGTATCTGAGCCATCATCGCCCTTACCACGCCCTCGCATCACCATAGTGACTACGACTACGAGTACTAGGACAAGTAAACCTGCACCAGCGAAAAGAAGTATGTTCGAACTGTCTCCCTCCTCTTCTGGATCCACGTCGGGCAATTGAGGAACTAGAGTGATGCTCAACTCCTGTGACAGGTCATACCTGCTACCATCGCCCTCGATGATACTAACGTATATCTTAGCTGCGACACCAACCTCTTGGTAGAGATCGGATATGTCCAACGTCATCGTGAACTGCTGCCCATCGGCCAGAGGTTCGGTGACGTTGAACTTGCCAATCGACTTCTGGGTCGCCTTCTGAGTTGGCGTGTAGTCGAGGACTGCTTCAGTCAAAGCGACCTCGATAATCACATCACTATTCTCAGCTCCTGAAATCAGAGTGCCGGAGATTGTAACCAGCGAGTCCTTCTGATTGTCATTCGGGCCCGGATTACTGAACTGCACTATCGGCTCATCGTCGCCGAAGTCCTCTCCTACGACGATGAAGTACATTCGATGCTTCTCGCTCTGCTTACCAGCCTTGTCGTAAACGATGAGTTCTACTCTAATCTCATTCTCTAGATTTCCATCTGGACTAGCCGTGAGGTTACGGAACACATAGGTCCACTCTTCACCTCCAGCGGCTGCCGGAATCTGGAACACGTGTCCCTCCAGAGTCGGGTCTGAGCTGTCCCAGGGATAGTCGAAGAAGACTTTCCACTCGTAGAGCTCTATTCCGGTCTGGCCATCGGGTGAATCGGGATCGTGACTCGCACTTGCATCAAATGAGATACTCAGGTCGCCCGTGTCCGAAAGTCTCGCTCTGTAGATTGGCCAATCGACGCCAGCGACAGCCTTGGTGCCATCCTGAGTGACGTATTCGCTGGTGGTCGCATCATCCACCATGACAGCATCGGCCATTGGTCGGAATTCATCGGCGAGAGTGTCATCAGTGACCAATCTAATGTATGTCATTCGAGAGTGCCCTGCTTCGTCGTGCAGGTACAGCGTGAGCAACCACTCAGCGCCTATCCTGCAACCCTGCTCTGTGGTCGAGTCGCCCACACAGAAACTACCTAGTGTTGGAATTGAAGGGTCCAACTGCTGGGTGTGACTGTATTCCCCTGCATCGATCAACATCCCGTCCCATCCTGTGACAGAGTCATTGTTGCCCGGCTGGAGAGTCCAATCTGCGACTATTCCGCCAACAGTAGTGATGAAGCTGAAGTCTAGATCCGAATTGCTCTTGATGTACTTCGTCGAGTACGCGCCCGTCACAGTATCGATTGCCTGATTCTCGCCGTTGATGGTGAGATCGAAGCTCTCTCCAGCGATTCCGAAGTCTGCAGGATACGGCGTGAGGTGGTACGCGAGCAGATTCGAGAGTAGAGGAATAGTCGCGCCTCCGAATTCTTCGGAGACACTCGGATTCTCCACGTCAATGGTAGTAACAATCAGACCGCCAGCTCCTCGGTTGCATAAGGAAAGCAGAGACTGCGAGTCGTATTCTGTGTCTCGAATCAGGGTGTGGAATGTTCCTGTTGGGTCACTGATACGGCCCCCGCAGACCTGAGGCATCTGAGTCGCTTGCACTTGAGCAGTATCCAGTCCTGCCTGAGCTACGTGTGAGCCACCATTGATTCCACTAAATGCGATTGGATCGACATTGCTCAGAATCGGATGGAACTGGTCGACGATGGTGATGTTTGTGTGCAGAATCCTGTTGTCGACAGTGAAGTTGACCTGATTCCTCATCGCTATGTCCATTCCGAACGGTAGACGGTTCGGTTGGTACTCGTTGCGATACGGCCCTAGATGCATCTGTACTGTACCGCCGCCGGTCATGTAGTCCTCCAGAGTCTCGGTGAGGCTGAGTCCGTCACTTTCCCTGGTCTCTGCCAGAATCTCGTAGTAATCACCGTAGTAGACATTGTAGTCAGTCTGCCAGGGCAGTAGGACCTTATCGTAGTGCTCGATCCAGTCGGGAGTTCCGTAGGTATCCCAGTTCTCCATCCGTAATTGCGTGTAAGTCATGCCCATCGTATTCAGGTCTTCCTTGACTCTCTGCAATCGATTCTGGTCAGTAGGATTAGACAGTATGGCTACATCTATATTGTCGTAGAACAAAATCTCGAAGAAGCGGTCGTTACCTGATGGTTCCATAGTTCCATTCTCCTGCATAATCTCGGCGTAGAAACTGATGTTGTAGGTGTGGCCATCGTACCACGAACTGTATGGAGCTGTCCAATTGGCTTGTGCCCTCTCATGGGGTGATAGATCGAAGGGGCCGTTCTCACTGGACTCTTCATACACAGCCTGTCCAGTATACATGTCTACTATCTTCATCTTCAGAGTGTACTCTCCAGCTATGACACCGTTCAACAGTGGAACCGAGAAGTCGTGGGCTGAAACGCCTCCCGGGTTAGTGGAATACACACACTCATAGGTGATATCAGAGGCACACTCCAAAACATCTGGCTGCAGCAGGGTAATATCCGCGCTCGCAATGCTGAAAATAATGGTCGAGAAGTTGTTTGCAGTGTTCACCTCACTCTCATCGTACCATGGCGTAAGTGGATCAGTGTTGTCATACAAGGTAGTCACATTGATTCTGTAGACTCCACTCTTGAAATCGTGAGTTCCTACATTGACTAACTCTTTCTCATCGGCATCGAGTCCGGTGACATTGACTGTGTATGATCCATCGTCCTCGAAGGTGAATTCCTCGACACGGATGTTGTCTACAGCGAAACCGGCCAGACCAGCATTTCCGTTGATACCATCGTCATCCGACTGGAATCTCCATGTCAACGATACATCGGAGCCAGCTAGTGTGGTACACTCGGCTCTCCAAAGGTTAGGATCTTCGTTTGTTTTGTTGAAGATGGCAATATGAGTCAGGTCAACAATGACTGTCTTCATTATGTTCTCTGAGTCGTACCAGACAACCCAGTTGTCTTGGTCTGAATGATCTCCGAAGAACTCGACCTCGTCGGGCTGATTGTTGAGATCGAAGTCCTCGCAACGGTGGAAGTTGGGGTCTTCTGGATTGGTATTCTGGATTCCATTCTCATTCAAATCAATCCATGAACCCCAAACGTTTCCAGAGTATATCTCTCCTTCCTTCGACCATTCTATCTCAAGGCTTGCAGAATCCAACACATTCAGTATGTTTCCAGTGCTATCCTTCAGGTAGTAACCCTCAGCAAAGTAATCAAAAGTCAGGTATGCGAAATCTGGAACAGTACCATCAGCGCGAGGCTGGGACACCGGAATAGGGTCCAGTGTAAGTGTCTCATTCCAATTGTCTCCGTAGCCATCGCTGGGGTGGCCAAGCCAATAGGAGTGGCTGTTGAAGATGCCCACGTTCTGAGGGAGCATTTCGTTGGAAGTGAGAGAGTCGTCAAGCCTACTGCCGTTCGCATTTCCGTCGTCGGTCCAAGTGGCAGCCGCGCTAGGGTCGAAGTCCTCTATGGAGACCAATTCGGGTTCTGCATTCTCTAAAGTCGCCTTCAACTGGAAGTCAGTAATTGTATTTCCACAGTTCTCAGCCTTTACAAGGATGTCACGCTCACCTGAGGCATAGCGGACCCCTCCCTCCAAACCTACCCAATGCTCCTCGGCCAGACAGGGGTCGAACAGATTGTTGACGGTCAGTTGGAATCTGATCTCGTCATTGAGGTCATCCATGTTGGTGAAGCCGGTGGGATCAGTCAATTCGGTCTTGATGAAGTAAGTCTTGTTGTCGATGAAATCGGCTGTCAGGCTGACTTCCTCGGATGCACCGGCAGCGAAGTTGTTGAAATTTAGAGTCTGACTCACAGTCTCAGAGGTTCCAAACGTAACATCCCTCTTCCTGATGGTGATATTATCGAACGCGAATCCATCATATCCGGTCTCCTGAGAAGATCCTTCGGGGCCGACTGAACCCATGAGTCCGCTGCGGAAGCGGAACCTGATATCGACGACCTGCCCAGCGTATCGTGTCAGGTCAATCGACTCGACCTCGTTAGGGTCATCAGAATCGTCTCCGCCCTCTGTATAGTTCAGCCATCCGGAAGCAGTGGCACTGAACTGATTACCGTTGTAAGTGTTGTATTCCGGATCTACACCTTGGAATAGGATTCTGAAGTAGCGCTCGTTGTCCCAACCGCCGTTGAAGAAAACCGGTTCCCAACCATTCCCAGCTGACCAGACCTCGATACCGCATGAGTCCTCGTATAGCCACCTCTCGACAACTGAATACTGCTCAGCGAGATATAGCTCAAAGAATGCGGCAGTGCACATGACAGATATGTCCATGAAGGCTGCGTCAGCACCCGTGAGGTCGACATTCTCGAGGATTAGTGCCTCATCCATGTTGTTGAAGTAGCCAGAATCGCTCTCGTTGCTACCGCCGTAATCCATACCCGCCCAGTAGTAATTGGTGGGGTTGCTGTCCGCTTCGTACCAAGAGACATTCTGGGTTGATGCTGTGGAGTTGGTTTCGATGTGCCAAGAGGATTCGCCTGCTCCGTACATCCCAGTGTATGAGTTCTTTGAGAACGCGCAGTTTGGACAGTTTGTGGTATCCACATTGCCATCGAAGTCATTTGAATAGACTACCGTGTCTGTTCCTCCCAGCACCTCCTTGACATCCAAGTTGACATCTACAGATCCGCTGAGTGGATTCAGTCCGGTGTTCTTCACAGTGACATTGACCCATCTGGTTCCCTCCCCTACGTCGATCTCTCCAGTCGAGGGATTGTAAGCGGCCGGAGCGACGGTGACGCCTGTTATACCAACATCCTCGTTGTCGAGGGTCAGCACTGAGAGGAAGTCCCCCGCACCAGCCCATCCTTGAGTGTCCAGCCACATTGCGTTGTTAGCGAATCTGTATGAGTAGTCCTTCTGTCCTATGATAATCTCGTAAGCGCTGTTTTCACCACCTGCGAGCTGGCCGGGTATGGCCATGGTTGGCCGGCGACCGACTTCGAATGAGAGTGATGATAGGTAGCCTGGTCCATTCGGATCAGCGAGAAGTATCTCGACAGAGTTGATTTCTCTTAGATTGTCAAGCAATAGATAGGTCTGATTCTGAGCAGCCGAGTCCTGAACTCTCGTCAGAGTCAGTTCGGTCGGGACGAAAAAGTCGACCTCGCCGTCACGATTAACGTCGACGATAGTAATATCAGCTCCGAGGTAATCTCCGAGGATGACATAGTTCTGGGTGTTCCAGCTGCTTCCCGATTTAGTCGCATAAGATATGTTCCCAGTTATGCCGTCGACCGCGGCAATCATGTCGATTTCTCCGTTGTCATCGGTATCGGCGATGTCCATTCCGTAGAGCGGATAATTGTGCTCCGCATCTAGCTTGAAGTTGTGAATTCCCTGTGCTGTAGCGTCAAGGGGGTTGGGGTAGGTCTTGGTCAGGCAGTCGAACTCTAAAACTGTCATATTGTCGTAGTGTCCTACCGAGGTCCCGACTCCAGTGTTGTAAGGAGGAGTTCTCAGTAGCCAGATGTCCAAGTCCTCACAATCACCTAGGCTGCCGCCGGGAATGCCACTGCCTTGTACTGTCTCGCCCCAGTGACCTAAGCGAGTATGGGTGTAAATACCACTAGTCAGTGGAACTGGGATTGACTGCTGATTGGTCAGTAGAGAGGGGTCTGTACCCCTATATATCTGGATATACTGGTTAGTAGCAGTTGCATCTCTTGTGAGCAGTACGATGTCGTCGTTTCCATCATCGTCGATATCACCGACTTCCATTCCTTCGTGATATGGATTCGAAACTGTAATCTCGGTGTCGCTCCATAGATTCACTCTCTGAGAGCAGTCTCCCCACATCGTAGTGAGGTTGCCCGGTCGTACGAAGCTCTCTCCGACGAATCTGATATTCTCCTGATAGTAAACGAGATCGTTCACATCGTCACCATCAATGTCTGCTACTTCGACATCTACCGAATTCGCCGTATCTACGAAGCCGGCTCGCTGCGAAGCGTTGTTTGAGATGAATACGTCCTGTCTGTCTGCAAAGTTACCAGACCCATCATTATACAAGATTGAGATGAAGTGCCCCATCTCGCTTACCGCGACGATATCATTGTGACCATCGCAGTTCAGATCCCCTACAGAGAGGTGTGATGGATCCCTCTGTACGGCGTACTGGGTGATGTGTGAAGCACTAACTGCTGGCACTAGTGATACCATCAGCGAGGTCAGCATTAGCATTACCAGCATCAAGGCTCTGCGGGCCTCTTTGTTTCGGTTTCGGGCAGACTCAGACGTATGCAACATGCTCCGTCGGAGTTTCGGCCATCTCTTATGCCTTCGCCCCAGATGAGTTCAGCAACCCCTTTGGGGTTGAATGACCTTTAGGTTGTACTGATTCGCTTCAAGTGGACTGCATCCAACTGGGATTCGGTGAGTATTCCGTCTCCGCACCGCCGTGAATTCGCTCTAGCCTGCCCATCATCCAGAGCCTATCGAGGAAAATCTCCAGTTCGGCTGCCTCGCGATTGAGTCGATCCCCAAGTGCCATCTCGATTGAACTGAGAGGTAGTGATGTGTGGCCGTGCTCTCTGACTATCAGAGTGAGCAGTAACTGTATCCAAGCCTCCGCTAGTGGGTCGCCCGACATTGTGTTCGTCAGGGGCTCTACCTCCTCTTCCAGCTCGTCCAGTATCTCACAGATTGCTGACATGTCCGGTTCGCTGCGCTTTCGCCCGCCGAGCTCAGCCATGCTCAAGTCGAGGTCGAACTCACCGATCTTCCTGATTACAGATGGGATTCTGGATGGATCAGGGGTAGGGCCAGGTAGGACCGCCTCGTCCTCGGCTACAGGCATAGTCTCAGACTCAAAATTGCCCACGGCTGATTCAGGCTCGGCCTCGTCAGGATTGGTGAGTCTGGCAGCTAGAGGTTGGAGTACCCCTACATCTCCTGAGAGCCCGATTTCCTGCCTCAATTCCTCGACCCATCTGGCATCACCCTCAAGCAGTACATCGACGTCATTCTCGGTCGATCGGAATCTGAATCTGACAGTTCCGCGCATCTCCATCGCAACACCCTCTGTTTCCTCCGCAGGATTGGCGGCTTTCATGCTTCGGCCAGATTCCTCAGAACTGCCGGCAGAATCCCGCCGTTCCTGTAGTATTCGACCTCGACTGGTGTATCCAGTCTGACCACAGCATCGAATTGAATCTCGCTGCCGTTGGATCTTGTCGCCTTAACAATGATTGAGGACATAGGCTCAAGCTCAGCACTGGCGGGTATATCGAATGATTCGGTGCCATCCAGACCGAGGGTCTCCGCGCTCTCTCCGGCTACGAAAGTCAGAGGCAAAACACCCATTCCGACCAGATTCGACCTGTGGATTCTCTCAAAGGAGGTCGCTATCACAGCCCTTACTCCGAGAAGAAGTGTGCCCTTGGCCGCCCAGTCCCTGCTGCTTCCCGTGCCGTACTGGGAGCCGGCGAGGACGATTAGAGGTGTCTGCTGTTCTCGGTATCTGATGCTGGCCTCATAGATCGATGTGACCTCTCCGGATGGGAAGTGAGTGGTGAAGCCTCCCTCGGTGCCGGGTGCGATTTGATTTCGCATACGGATGTTGGCGAAGGTCCCCCTGACCATCACCTCGTGATTGCCCCTGCGGCTTCCAAACGAGTTGAAGTCCCTCGGCTCGACTCCTCGCGAGATGAGATACTGGCCCGCTGGCCCATGATGCGGGAAGGCGCCAGCGGGGCTGATGTGATCAGTAGTCACAGATTCCCCCACCTTGACCAGTACTCTGGCACCCTCAATTGGCTGTATAGGCGCTGGCACGCGCTTGATTCCCTCAAGGAAGGATGGTAGTCTGACATATGTGGAATCCTCATCCCACTCAAACAGGGAGCCGGTCTTGCTGGGAATCGCATCCCAACGGGGCTCGCTGAGTACATCGGAATATCGTTCCGTGAACATCTCGGGACCTATGGCGCTCTCCACAGTCGAACGGATTTCCTGATCGCTGGGCCAAACGTCGGCCAGCATTACCGGCTCACCGCTGGGAGTATGCCCAAGGGGGTCAGAGGTGAAGTCTATGTCGAGATTGCCCGCCAGTGCATAGGCGACTACAAGGGGAGGGCTTGCAAGATAGTTCGCCTTGATTCTCTGGTGTATTCTGCCTTCGAAGTTACGGTTGCCGGAAAGCACGCTACCGACCACGAGGTCGGCCTCCTCAATCGCCGACTCGATTTCGGGGTCGAGTGGCCCTGAGTTGCCGATGCATGTAGTGCACCCGTATCCGACAACGCTGAATCCGAGGGCATCCAGATCCTCGGTCAGTCCTGCGGCATCGAAGTACTCAGTAACCACCCGGCTTCCGGGAGCCAAGCTCGGCTTGACCCAGGGTTTGATCGATAGATTCAGTTCTCTGGCCTTACGAGCCAGCAGGCCTGCTGCGACCATGACGCTGGGGTTACTGGTATTGGTACAGCTGGTGATTGCTGCGATTACTATGTCTCCGTGCTTCAGTTCGCAGTCACGCCCTTCGATTACCGCGCTGGCTCCGTTCCGAGACACGTCCACGCCATGCCCCTGATGCCCTACGGAAGCATTGAGGCTGGCCCTCCAGTGGGACTTCATCGCTGACAGATCTACTCGGTCCTGTGGCCTCTTCGGGCCTGCTAGCGATGGTTCCACGGTGGATAAATCTAGAGAGAGTGAGGAAGTGAATTGAGGAGCGAGGGTGGCCTCAGTGTGGAACATCCCTTGAGCCTCAAAATATCTCTTGACATTTTCGACGTGTCCGGGATCACGTCCGGACAGGAGCATGTAATCAAGGGTGGCTTGGTCGACTGGGAAGAAGCCGCAAGTGGCTCCATACTCAGGTGCCATGTTGGCTATTGTCGCTCTATCGGGAAGGCTCAGATTGGACAAGCCTGAGCCGTGGAACTCTACGAACTTGCTCACGCAACCGTGCTCGCGCAGCATCTGAACTACGCGCAGGGTCATGTCAGTGGCTGTGACTCCCGGATTCAGGGAACCTATCAGTTCGAATCCGACAACCTCGGGAAGAAGCATGTAGATTGGCTGGCCCAGCATTACTGCCTCGGCCTCAATACCGCCTACTCCCCATCCAAGGACTCCAAGACCATTGATCATCGTGGTGTGAGAGTCAGTGCCGACCAGAGTGTCAGGCATCCAGACACCGCCTTCCTCTCGGGCCACGGTTGCTATCCATTCGAGGTTGACCTGGTGCACGATTCCCCGGCCCGGAGGAACGGCGCGGAAGTTATCCAGGCTGTGCTGGCCCCACTTTAGGAATTCGTAGCGCTCTAAGTTACGCTGATACTCGATTTCCAGATTTCTCTCCCTAGCATCAGGGAACAGGCCGGAGACATCGACTTGTACTGAGTGATCAACTACAAGGTCGACAGGAACTTGTGGGTTGACTCTTTCTGGATCTCCCCCCATCTCCAACATGGCATCTCTTAGAGCAGCTATGTCGACGACGGCTGGCACCCCAGTGAAGTCTTGGAGAATCACTCTGCTGGGACTGAACGGAATCTCAGAGGGGGTCATCTCGGGACTCCATGAGGCGATACGTGCGACATCTTCCTCAGTAACTAGGAAACCATCGCACTTGCGCAAGGCAGACTCCAACAGGATACGTATCGATACTGGTATCTGTGCCAATTCGCAGATCCCTGCTCTCTCCAATGCGCCAATATCTGCGAAACGAGATTTTGAGCCATCCACGGTGTTGAATTCACGAAGTGCATCGAAAGGTAGCGTCACACTCAAGTCATCACCTATGGTGATGCGGCATTGGCTCCATCCAATGAAGTTGACTCACTGAGGACTACTGGAGTCAGTCTAGTCGTTGACCGAGACATGAACCAATCGGACCTCGTCCAGCGGGCGGTCGTTGCCATCAGTGGGTACCTCACTGATTGCAGTCACATGATCTAGGCCAATAACCACCGTGCCGAAGACTGTGTGAACTCCGTCCAAGTGGCTGGGGGTGCTGTCTTCGGGCACGATGTAGAACTGGCTACTTCCGGTGTTGGGTGAGTTCGTCTTGGCCATCGCGAGAGCTCCAGGAACGTGTATCAGTCCGTTGTCAGCCTCATCTGGCAAAGTCCAACTGGACTGAGCGCAGTTGTCAGGCGAGTACCTGTTGCCTGAGCTATCGAACTCCTGGCCATTGCAGAAGCCGAACCACTTTGCAGTATAGCCTCCCGTGCCATCACGATTCTCAAAGTCCCCTCCTTGGATCATGAAACCATCGATGATGCGGTGGAATATCGTAAAGTCGTAGCTCTGGTCTTCGATTAAGAGCAGGAAGTTCTCTACATGGAGTGGTGCCTCTTCCTCGTGAAGCTCTATCTCGATTAATGCTGTAGTGCTCTCAATCGAGCCTGCGGGTAGGTACGAGATCTCCAGTGTGACCACAGGATTTCCTGAGTCTTGATCGAACCAATCTGAAATCACCTTGAAAGATACGAGCATGAGCATGCCAACTACTAGCATAGCTGCCAGACCGACAGGGGTGGGGTTGCCCTCATCGAACATCTGGAGGCCCACCCCCAGAGAAATTGCCTGCTCATCCATCATCGAGGCCAGTTTGTTCATACTGCGACGGGTTTCCTTGTCCTTGGGATCAAAGTTCAGGGCGTTTCGGTAACTCTTGTGCGCCCTCTGCCAATGTCTCTTCTGGCGTGCAGTGTCCTGTTCTCCGAGCATCATCCCGGCATCCCCGGCATATCTCAGTGTACGGGATTTCTGCATGTTATTCTCACAGGCATCCCAAGCCTCGGAACGCAGTATTTCTAGGGCTTTCTCTGGCGTCTCGGCCTCAAGCGATTGATTAGCATCGTCCCATGCTTTCTGCAGTACTCCGGGGATAGGCATATCGCGGCGGAAACAGCGTTCATTGAAAATGGCAGCGATTGGACTCTCTTCTCGAATTGCTGGAGTTTATACGGGAACGGCTAAGACCGGAATAACACCGGGACATGTTGCCGAGAACGAGATTGTGGCGAGTCGGGCTATGGAGCTGCATGTGAAGATGGAACGCATCTGCAACGATTTCACTATCAATATCGCTACCGCAAACGGCACTGGTTCGCAGTCATCGAACCTCATCATCCTCAACTCGATGTTCCAGATGGGGGTTCCTGTCAGCGGGAAGAACCTCTTCCCGAGTAATATCTCTGGTCTACCTACCTGGTTCATCATCCGGGCTAGTGACAGCGGTTACCAATCACCTGGAGACAAGGCGCACATCCAGGTTATGATGAACAAGGACACTTGGGCCAAAGACTTGGAGAGTCTAGAGCCCGGGGCCATTGTAATCTACAACGAGGATGTGAAGCTCCCAGTGGACCGGGATGATTGCACATCCTACGGCATGCCGATGACCAAGATGGCCAGGGGTATCAATCCCAAGCTCGCCCGCCTGATGTGCAACATGTATTACGTGGGCGCATTGGCTCATCTACTGGGAATTGAGCAAAATGCCCTAGAGGTGGCTGTCAAGAGTCAGTTTAAGGGCAAGGAGAAGGCCATCGAGTTGAATCTGCGAGCAATCTCAGAGGGGCGCGAGTACGCAACCGAGAATTGGGAGAATGTGATTCCCTATCGTGTCGAGAATAGGGAAAAGGACCCTTCCAGTTTCTTGATCGAAGGCAATGAGGCAATTGCTTTGGGATCAATCTTTGGAGGAATCAACATGCTCTCATGGTACCCGATTACACCATCATCATCCCTTGCAGAGGGGATAATCCAGTGGCTACCTGAACTCAGAGAGGCTGACGACGGTGGCTCTACCTGTGCTGTAATCCAAGCCGAAGACGAGCTTGCGGCTGCTGGGATGGTAATCGGTGCTGGCTGGGCTGGGGGACGTGGTATGACATGCACCAGTGGGCCCGGAATTTCACTAATGTCAGAATTCATCGGTCTAGGATACTTCGCCGAGGTACCAGGAGTGATTTGGGATATCAACAGAGTGGGCCCATCGACGGGTTTGCCTACGAGAACTCAGCAGGGCGATCTCTCAATGCTCTACGAGGCCAGTCATGGCGATACTCAGCATATCGTACTGATTCCAGGCACGGTCGATGAGTGCTTCGAGTATGGTTGGAGAGCTTTCGACTACGCTGAGAGATTTCAGACCATTGTATTCGGATTCAGCGATCTTGATCTGGGTATGAATCGCTGGTCTACTTCTGGATTCAAGTATCCCGAATCGCCAATGGACAGAGGCAAGGTTCTGCGAACTCAGAAGGAGATGGATGCGGTGAAGAACTACGGTAGGTACCGAGATGTGGATGGGGATGGGATCCCATACAGGACTCTTCCCGGAAGTGGCCTTGATCCCATCCTGTACAGGGGGACTGGTCATGACGAGGATGGAATTTACTCAGAGGATCCTGATGTCTACTATGCAACAATCTCCCGGCTTAAGAAGAAGATTGAGGGCGCGAGGGACTTGCTCCCAGCACCCATCATCAGAGAGGAGGAGGAGCAGCAAATAGGTGTCATCTACTATGGTTCCATGGAGAACTCGATTACTGAGATTGATGACATGCTTGAGTCCACTGGACTGTCTGTGAGCACCTGCAGAGTAAGGGCCCTTCCCTATCACTCCGAGGTGGAGTCATTCATCGAGAGGCACGAGAAGGTAATCGTGCTCGAGATAAACAGGGACGGGCAGATGTACGGGATTCTGCGCAAGGAACTTCCAGCCCATCTCATCCCTAGGCTTCACAGTGTCGCCTATACTGATGGGATACCTCCACGTGCACGCGTTTACGCAGATATGATTCTCAACACATTGGAGGTGGCTGCTTGACTGTCATGAAACTCAATGTGATCGACCTTGAGAAGTCCGAATACACAGGAGGAAAGTCATCTCTGTGCCCGGGGTGCGGGCATGATCAGATTTCCAATGTCATAATTCAGGCCGCTTGGGAGAATGGTATCCCACCTGATGGAATCGCCAAGATGAGCGGAATAGGATGCTCTTCCAAGACCCCTGCCTACTTCCTCGGCAAGAGTCACGGATTCAACACCGTCCACGGTAGAATGCCCTCGGTAACTACTGGGGCGAGCATGGTCAACAGGAGTCTCTCCTTCATCGCCGTCTCGGGCGATGGAGATACAGCTAGCATCGGTATTGGCCAGTTCATCCACGCAATAAGGCGTAATCTCGACATGGTCTACATCATCGAGAACAACGGAGTCTATGGCCTGACCAAGGGACAATACAGCGCTACTGTTGAGAGGGGTTCAAAGAAGAAGAAGGGCACAATGAACGAGCAGCCTCCAATCGATTTGTGTGCTATGGCAATAAATCTCGGATGCAGTTTTGTTGCTCGCTCTTTCTCAGGCAGTAAGAAGCAACTCACTGCACTGATTCGGGCAGCAATGGGGCACCGGGGAATGGCAGTAATTGATGTCATCTCTCCCTGCGTGACATTCGCCAACAATGACGAGTCATACAAGTCATACAACTACGTCAAGGGGAATGACGAGGTCCTCCACCTGCTCGATTACATCCCTCACTTCACACCCATCGAAGAAGTGGACATACCCGAGGGGGAGTTCGATGACATCCAGATGTTCGATGGTTCCACTCTACGTCTCGAGACAGTCGGTGACGAGCACGATCCGTCAGACCCTGTATCCGCTCTTTCAGCCATCCATCGGGCCGAGAAGGAGAACAAGCACGTAACGGGTCTACTGTACTATGATGATAGTATGCAGACGGCCGAAGAGGCGCTCGGGTTGACTGAGACTCCTCTGTCTGCACTCAGCGAACACGAGTTGCGCCCGAGCGCAGACGCGCTGGACAATATCAACTTAGGATTCAGAGGGAACTGAACCCGAATTCTCGGGTCGGATTCGTTGAAATAGCGAACCCGACTCCGTCGCTCGCTAGTCCCTTAGTGTAGTGGTCCATCATACGAGACTCTGGATCTCGTGACCCTGGTTCGAATCCGGGAGGGACTACCAATCAGCGTCTTACTGCGACTTGATGTAGAACAGCGCAGCGAAAATCGTGTTCGGAACCGTGTTCAGTAGAGTCTGGTCCCACTCGTGTACGCCCGAAGCAATTTCGTAGATGTTCAAAGCCAGTGCGATAGCGAAGAATCCCGCTGCGTACTTGCCCCAAGTAGACAGATTGTCTGCGGCCAGACTGGGCAGATTCCACATCAACAAACCGAACATGACGAACCAGAATCCTACCCACATGGATAGGTTCTCCAACTCATCGGTCATCACCCAGCCGACATTGTCGGCCCACATCTCCGGCATGGCAATTCCCAACACCCCGCCGCCTACTCCCATTACTCCTGCTGCTTTGAAAACCAACTCAAGGGTCAATCCCCCCTCATCTCCTTTCATGCACCGCGAGTGGGGCATGGAGTATTAATCGTGGCGACCCATCTGAGTTAGACCCTTACAGAGAGCGATAAAGCAACTGTGAGACCCAACTTACCATGATGATGACCATGAACCAGCCGAGGGCGACTCTAGCCCATCTGCTTGGTTCCTTCTTAGGTGGGAACGGATCGATTCCGGCCTCGATGGCCTCGGCAATGATGGCTAGCTCTTCCTCGATTGTCTCGGGTTGCTTCATCTACCTCACGGCTCCGAAGTCGGATCCCAACCTGAGACATACGACTCCTCTAGGGCTGCGAGCTCGTCCTCCTTGCCACTCAAGTCCACGCTGAGTGATCCTATATTCTCAGATATTCTAGACGGGTTGCTCGACTTTGGTATGGTTATGGCCCCTGCGTCCAGACACCATTTAATGGCCGCTTGAGCGGGGGTGCATCCAACCGATTCTGCAATCTCGCGGATTCCTGAATCTGCAACTTTGTGCCCTCTTGCTAGAGGCGAGTAGGCCATTGGAATAGCACCTACTTCTTCGATTGCTGCACGTAGAGCATTTCTCTGTAACCATGGGCTAATCTCGACCTGATTGACCGATGGCATCAGACTAGCATACGACCTCATTGTATCTAGATGGTGGGCTCCGTAGTTGCTTACTCCAATCGAACGAGTCCAGCCTTTAGCTAGGCACTCTTCCATGCCCTGCCAGACCGGAGCTCTGGCTTCAGGGTCTTCGGGAGGGGCGTGAACCAGATACAGATCCATGTAATCGAGACCGAGGTTCTGGAGGCTCTGCTGGCAACGCTCTATGGTCTCCTCGTAGCTATTGGCGTGTGGGCGTCGTAGTTTGGTGACAACGAATATCTCCTCTCGGGAGATTCCGGACTCACCGATGGCCTGACCAACTTCGTCCTCATTTCCGTAGGCCATGGCTGTGTCAATCATCCTGTATCCCTGCTCTAGGGCATACAGTACGGAGTTCTTGCACTCGCCCGGCTCGCCCATTAGGTAAACTCCCAGACCAAAGGTCGGCATCTCGACTTGATGCAGTCTCTCCCCTGTGCTTGTGCTGGTGTTCGAGATTGTAACTGAGTTCATGTTCGGTGAAGGTTAGATTATGTATTCAATGGTTATTGTAGCGAGGTTGAAGCGTCGTACCTCGTCGAGAGTACATGGGAGAGTTGCCGGAGGGGATGGAGATGCCGAAATCCGAGATTACCACTCCCCGTTCCTCCGCCTCGGTTATTCTGAGTAGGGAGCGCGATGGTGGTCACGAGATTCTCCTGGGGCATCGCGTTTCCGAGCTCCCTGCCTTTCCAGATGTTTGGTCATTCCCCGGAGGTGCGATTAGCAGAGTCGACACGGGTGCCGCCGAATCACATCCCGGATGGCTGCGAGAAAGAGCCGACAGAGTCTCGGTATTCGCCCTACTGAGGGAGATGGTCGAGGAGCTCGGGGTGGCTCCCGATGGCCTGGGTGGCTTGACCGAGGTAGAGGAGAATGTTCGGGCTGAAGTCTGTGCAGACAAGGTGAATTGGCTGAGGCTGATGGAATCTGGAGATCTGACCTGTGAAGGGTTCCACTGTGAGATGATTACCGAGAGAATTACTCCTCCCCAAGCGCCAGCGAGATTCCACAATCTGTTCTTCCATGTGCCCACTGGCGACCCCGGTGTCACCCCTACATTCCCCCCTGGTCGCTCAGAATTCGATGAGTTTCGCTGGTGGAGGCCCGCTAATCTGATTTCTTCCTGGGAGGCCAACGAGATTAGGCTCCCTCCTCCTCTCGTCACGCTTGCACGAGACCTCGTGGAAGCCATCGAGCGCAAAGGTGACTTGCAGTCCGCCTGTGACAGCCTCGCAGCCGACCCACCCTCAGGTCAGCATCGTTTCGAGTATGGTCCGGGAGTAGAGTGCGTGCTAATTCCTACAGATACGCTCCCTCCAGCCACCCATACCAACTGCTTCATTCTGGGAGAGCGGGGTGGAGAGCGAGTAATTGTCGATCCTGCTGCGAGGGATGCCGAGGGTCTTGAGGAACTGGCGCTGAAAGTTCAGGAGATTCACGATGACGGTAGTTCGATTACTGCCACCATTTTCACCCACAGACATCCAGACCATATCGGAGACTTGGAGGAAATCTCCGAGATTTATCAAGCCCCAATCTGGGCGAGTTCTGAAACTCTCGCAGCAATCTCTCCTTGTGACTCTGATTGTGTGCTGAGTGAGGGTGACTCGTTCGTGCTCGATGGCCCGAGCGGTGGAATCCGCTGGGAAGTAATCGAGAGTCATGGTCACTGCCCGGGTCAGATTTGCCTAGTCGGCGAGTCGGGTGTGGTTTCTGGAGACAACTGTACCTTGGTGGGCACCATCCTTGTTCCCTCAGGAGAAGGCGACATGGGAGCATACATCTCTGGCCTAGAGAGGATTCGTGCCCTCAAGCCGAAGGTCTTGTTCCCAGGACACGGCCCTCTTATTGCAAATCCCAAAAGACTGCTGACTGAATACATCGAGCACCGGAAGGCGAGGCACCAGAAGGTCCTCGAGGCGGTACGGGAAGGCAACTCAGACATCCCCAGCATCGCCAGCGCGGCATACTCGGACAGCCCGGGAGCGCATCCCCTGCTGGCGCAGGACCAAGCGTTATCTCACCTGAAGGAGCTGCAGAGGACCGGTGACGTCGAAAACGATGATAGCGGCTACACTGCGGCCTAATCCGGGTCAAGATTGAAGCATACCCGGCGACAGCACGTAACGAAACGGAGTTCTTGGGATGGCTGAAGACAAACGGTGGTGGAAGAGGGACAAAGATTCCGACACCTCCAAGGAAGATGTCGAGGATTTGCTGAATGAGGCTGAGGCCAAGCGCCTCCAACGCGAGGAGGAGTTGGCAGAGGCCGAGCACCGAGAAAAGATGGCGGAATTTACGGATCCCGCGCCCAGCACTATCAGAGATTCAGAATCCGGTGATGGTTCCCCGGTGGAATTCATCGGACAGAGGCTCGTACTGAAGCCCGATGCCAATGGGTGCTTCTACGTCAAGGGGAGAATTGGAGATATCGCGAACATAGATTTCCTGGTGGATACTGGAGCGAGTTACTGCTCGGTCCCGGAAAAGCTTGGTGTCATCGATATGGTGAAGACACTCAACCTGAGACGAGGAGAAACAATCGAGACCACGACAGCAGCTGGCCCAGGGATGGGGTACAGGACTACTTTGCCTAACATAGAAATTGGGCAGATGAATATAAAAAAAGTTGACGCGCTAATCAACCCCCTAAGGACAGGGGATTCTGAATACTGTATTCTCGGTATGAGTTTTCTCGAGCACATTGACTGGAGACATCAGAATGGAATGCTAATTCTGAACCCG
>JBJLJN010000011.1:0-28627 GCA_045559735.1 Candidatus Thalassarchaeum sp.
GCCGTCCGATAGCGTGTCCAATAGAGTTCTTGTTATCTCCGTGGATGGTTCGATGCTCTCTGCCACGATTGAGGGATTTGCGTTGTCGACATGGAGTATCTCAAGCCTCTCGTCCTCGCGCGCGCCATGCAGCACTCTTGCAATCGGATCTGGGTTGGGGATGGGATACTCAAGTTCCTCCACTCCCTCTGCCTTGTAGGTGTAAATGTCTGTGGCCCCTCCAATCCTGATATTCGCAACTCCGGTATCCAAGGCCGCTGCAATCTCGTCCAGCACATCGTCCTCGGAGCGCCATAGAGGCAGTCCCTTCTTCGGCTCGATGCAAAACCTGCAGCCACGCTTGAATCGGACGCAACCCTGGTACAACTCGATCTCGTAAGTCAGTGGTCCGGGATCGCCCCTCTCGTCCTTGAGATCCGGATGGTCGCTCACTGCCTTGGAGGAGGCTCCTGAGAGCGCCCATCTTGACCATTGCTCGGGAGTTCTCTTCCGGTGCTCCCAATGTCCTGTCGAGATGAAGTGGTCGAGAGTGGCATCAGTGTCCTGGACCGCGCAGAACAGGTTAGAGCGCAGAGGAGTCCATCCATCGTACCTCCAATGACGTATTGCCCATCCTCCGCAGAGTACTGAGGAAGGCGAAGGGAGAATGGAAAGAACCTCGTCGAGCTCCTTGCGGCTGATCGGAGTGCCTCTGACGTACTTTCCTGGTACCACCGCTCCGGCGAGGATTACTGTGCCATCCAACCCTGACAGGTCGCTGCGCAGGGATTCTCTATCTTGTGCATCTGACAGACGTCCCTTGTAGTGCATTCTCCACTCGTCAATTGTCATGTAGGTGTAAGGCAGCCCTCGGGACTCGAGGACACCACAGATGTATCGGATGTGGAAACCAAGATAGTTCGGGACCCCGAAGGCAGCGGGCTCGTCCTCGTAACCATCCAGAACAAGCCAGCCTTCCAATTGTTCCACACCCGGACGTGTGGGTGGCGGGTATTCACCGCTTCGCTAGTTTCGGTGCGGACGGCGTCGGCGGTCGCGGCCTCCGCTTGGCTTGGATTCCTGAACCGTAATCTTACGAGAGTGAATCTCACTGCCGTTAAGCTCCTTAATTGCAGTCGCCCCCTCCTTCTTGCTTGCAAAGGTGATGAAGGCAAACCCCTTCGAGCGACCAGTCTCTCTGTCTGTTGCGATATGGACTTCCTTGAGTTTACCGTGAGCAGAGAATATCTCTCTAAGTTCTTCCTCACTCGCATCATACGAGACTCCGCCAACGAATAACTTGAGTCCCATCGACTCCCCTGCCTGAGACCTAGCGGCGACTAGAGTCTCTCTCTCCTTGGAGAGTTCTTCCTTGCTTGCCTTGCCGTCCTTGACCTTGTCCATGCAGTCTCTGCATCTAATCGGTTTACCAGGAGTTGGCTTGAACGGAACCTTAGTCTTGGTCCCGCACAGAGTACAGGTAGTCGGGTGCATTTCTCGCCTAGGCCTGCCCCCTCCTCTGCCGCCTCCAGATTGGGCAGCAGCACGCTGGCGGCGGATTGACTCAGGAATCTCATGAGACATCCCTCTACGGTGGTCGGCCACAGGCGAGAGGTAGGGGCGGGCTCCGTCGTGTCCGAGCATAGCCTCGGCCTCGGACGACCAACGGGCGCCGGGGCGGTTCAGCGATTGAATGTCATCACCCATTACGTGGCCGTGGCCGAAGCCGTTCGATAGCACTCTGTATCCGGCGTAGTCGCATCTTGAGCATGCGACGTTGAAATCGGGTGTCTCGTTACTGGTCTCAAGGTCGAGTCCACACTGTGGACATATTGCATGGAGGACCCCCAATTCGGGATCATCACGTGTGGTCGCTTTCATCATAGGATCAAGTTCTATGATTCGAGCACGAACAATATCTCTCTTCCGCATTGCATCACCGGCGGAGGGTAGGAAGCGATCGACAAAGTTGGTGACATAGATATCAGCGAAAAGCTCCTCGGCTGGGACATCTCTGTGGCCTCCTTCTCTGTCCTCGATGTGGAGGACTCTGACCTCAGCTGTCTTTGGATTGATTCGATTTACAACAGCGATGATCACATCGCCGATTTGAGGAGAGTTGACAGGTGGTCGCGAAGCGTCGATAGAGATTGTTCCTTCACTGTGAATGAGTGTTCCCGTCACGACTGCAACAGAACCGGATGGGTCGGTGTGAATCCCGTGTCCTGCCTCAGATCCCTCAGGAATCGAGACTGTTGAACCTGGCGTGACGAAGTCTCCTGCCTCAGCCGCCATCGGCCCGCCGACCGGACAACCCCCTATGAACGGTCCGGCCGGGTTGAGCCGTAGGCTCATGGGGGCAGGAGTCGCCAGAATGCGGCTCTGGTCCTGCCTCTCTGTCTGCTGTGGTGGGAATACGCTACAGGTAGTGCGAAGTCGGCCTCACCATATCTCTCGATAGTCCAATCAGCGTCCTCGAACAGAGGTTGGATGTGGGTGGCTTCGGCGCTGTGCATGACATGAGTAGGTACTCCGGAGGACAGGATGGCATCGAAGAAGGGTCGGTCAGCCCTGAGAGTCTGCCTGCCCCAAGGTGGATTGCTGATTATGACATCTGCAGAGTCTATGCTGATTGTATCAGTATAGAGATCGGCTTGAATCACTTCAACCAAGTCTGCAAAACCCATAGAATCGGCATTGGACAGGGCTGCTTCACAGGCCGCTTGATCGGTGTCGACTAGAATTGCCCTCCCTGCACCCATAACCATAGCACCGAGGCCGAGTACACCGTTTCCGGCTCCCAAGTCAGCCACTGTGCACCCCTCAGCCAGATCACCAAAAGAAGAGATGTCGGTCAGCCATCTGGCAGCCAAGTCGCCATCGGTGGTGTACTGCTCAAGGTCGACCGATTGAGTCTGAATCTGCTCAAGGTCGGACAACATCATCGCGAGCCTCCTAGTCCTCATGATTCCTGAAGGTCCGGCTCCACCTAAGAACCAATTTGGGAAGTTGTGACTGCAAGTATTTCTCAGAGTTCAAATACTCCCGATTCCGATACTCAGTCGAGCCCGATGTCCGAGATGCTATCCTACGGCCTTCTAGCCATTGCGATTGGCCTTGCCATCCTCCTAGTCTATGCCCTCTCTCTGCTGAAGTCAATCCAACAGGAGTCGACTGTGATTCGTGATCAAGCGGCTCTAATTCATACGCAAGGAGAAGTTCAGAAGGAAGCGATAGGAAATCTGGATTTCTCTGTCAAACCTGAAGTTATCACAGCTGGAATCGCCAATAGTGAGGCGGCTCTGAAAGGAGCTGTCGCCGGGACGATGAAAGAGCTGAAGATTGCTGAAGACATTGGAAACATTCGGAGTTCTGCTGACTCTGTGGCCAGCGAGGTTGCAGAGATACAGAAGATATTCCTCGACAAGCAGGCGGCCGCGGGGTGGGCTGAGATAGAATTGGAGAGGATACTCAAGGACTCCTTCGCCAGTGTCAGCATCAGGAAGAAGGTCCACAAACTCGACAGCATTCCTGACGCTAGTCTGAAACTCTCGGATGGCAGGATTCTTTGCATTGATTCAAAGTTCCCGATTAAGGCGTTCAAGGATACTCTGGCTGTTTCCGAAGGAGGAGGGGGGGAGGAGGACGGTAGATCCAGAGTCGGCAACAGGAAGGTATTCCTGGATGCGGTCAAGGGGCATATCTCCAAAGTCGAGTCGAGTTACATCAGGCCAGAGTTAGGCACTGCAGAAGTTGCTTATCTTTACATCGCATCAGAGAGGATATACGACTACATGATTACCCCAGACAACCAAGAGGAGTCCGCACTAATTCGGGATGCAGCTAGTAGAGGAGTAGTCATCTGCTCTCCAAACACTCTAATTGCAAATATGCACCTCCTCCACATCGCAGAGAGGGCGATGGGTATTGCTGAGAAGTCAGATGAAATCATCAGGGGACACGCACGTCTCAGGAACGATTTGAATGGCCTACTTTCCGTTTGGGGAACTCTCAGCTCACAGATTAGTAACTCCTACTCCAACCGTACTAAGTTGCAGGAATCAATGGAGTCTCTGGAACGGGCATTGAACTCTTTGGAGAGTCTCGATCTGAGTGGGGATGAAGACTGAGGACTCCTTCGGCAGCCCATGATTGACTGGGATTCGCATGAGTTTCAGCCGGTCGTACACCTTCCTGATGAGTACGAAGTGCGAGACTTCACATCGGGCGACGACTCGCCATCAAAATACGAATATGACATTGGCCGGTACGATGAATTGCGCCCTGGAATGTATTCCACCGACCTATTCGGGGGAAGTCGGTTCCTTCATGTCGGAATAGACATCGGCGCACCAGTTGGCACTCCATGTATGGCTTTCGCCGACGGAGAGATTTCTCACTTCGGCTACAATCCCGCTGACGGTGATTACGGTAATGTGGTTATTACCAAGCACTTGCTCGACCGCGTTCCACTCTGGGCACTGTATGGGCACCTCGATGCAGCCTCGATTGAAGGGAAGGCAGTTGGCCAAAAAGTGAGTGGGGGCGAGGTAATCTGTTGGATGGGGGGCAAGCACGAGAATGGCGGGTGGGAACCGCACCTGCACTTCCAGCTCTCTCTAGTCGAGCCTGAAACGCATGATCTTCCTGGCGTAGTAGCGCCGGAAGATAGGCAGCAGGCGCTGTTGAACTACCCTGATCCGAGGCTCGTTCTAGGGCCACTCTACTGAACGCTTGACAAGAATGCCTTGAGCGAGTCTATCGGGGCCATTTCTGATGGGTCTTGCCCCTTCAGCACGGCCAGCATAATCGAGACCCAATCTGTGACATGGGCGGCGTACAGCAGACGTTCAAGCATGCTTTCTCCCTCACACACGATTCTCCATGATACTTGATTCTCCACATTGTCCATGACCCATTGCAACCGTGTTTGGCTGCGAGGATGTATGCCCTCGCAAGTGAGCACTATCATGGCTCTTGACTGACCTTCTGAGCACCATGCAACAATCTCATTGTGGTTCATCTCAGGCACATTAGAAGGGGTAGCAAAGTCATTCGCATTCTCATTAATCTGACACGCAAAGCGGTATCCGGCAGGGCCAAGTTCTGTTGGAGATATGATTCCGATTTCTTGGTCGACGAGTGACTTGGCCATTGTCTCCCACATCGCATCACCACTAATGGGGTCGACTTCGGAAGAAACTTTTCTCAATCGCTTGAGCATTGCTGAAAGCTCACCCTCGTTAGGCCTTTGCAATAGCCCCATATCCCAGCACACTGCCATCTGCGTACCGAAGATGTGTCCGAATGCTGATCTGGGCATCTGCCCGCCAGGGATCTCCATCAGAGTAGCATCATCACTACCGGCGACAAGGTCTGAAAGTTGGCCTCCAGACGAAACGGCAACCACAGATCCTCCTGATTCGAGAGCCTCCCTTGCTCCATCTAGAGTCTCCTCGGTGTTTCCAGAGTACGAAGTCGCCAGCACGAGCCACTCAGGACCCCACCAACTTGGTAGTCCGTAGTCACTCCAGACGACGAACGGGATTCCTCCCTCTGAGTCAGTAATGGATTTGAGGAACCTGCCTCCAGCGCCTGATCCGCCCATACCGAGACAAATCACCCCGCTCCAATCCGAGTCGGGGCTCAATCCGGTCTCAAGCTGAATCGCTGCCTCAAAGTCGTCAATAAAGGAGCGGGCGTAACCCCCCATATTGCCTGAATCGTGTTGGGATAGCAAATCGGCCATGATGGATTCACTCATTCGTAGACCTCCTTCCAGTAGGCAGAGCCACCCATGCACCGTCTATGAAGCCGATGCGTATGCGACTGGTCTCACCGTCGTCATCGTAGGGCAGAGCGACAGTCACCATCCTGTAATCGGTGGGGTCCATCACCTCGACTGCTGAACTGTCTCGGTTCATCACCTCGACGATATGCTGTTCCCTGCTGGGGCAGACAACGATTGACTTCTCCATGTCTCTCCAGGTCGCACCGGACCTTTCGAACCTATCCAAACGACGCAGACTGGGGCCATCACTCTGCCATCCGTCTACCATCCACAACTGCTTCCTGAAACGGACAATATCACCCAACTCGTAAGCAGGCTTGCGGTAACTCAGAGTCAGTCTGGTCACATCAATACCATCGTTGGAACCGACAACGGTCGAAGTCTCCTTGGTGGTGCCTCCGAAGGACCTGACGAGTCGCCTCCCCCAATTCTTCGCCATGGCCTTGGAACCAAGTTGCAGATCCCAGCCTCCAGTCACCGGACCTTCCTTGGTTACGAAGAACATAGGATCGGTTTCCATGCTCTCAAGCATCTCGTCCAGTGTCCCTCTGAGCTGTTTGAGTTCAACATCGTCCAAGCGCCTTCCCGCTGACCTCAACTGTACTGTGGCCTCGAAGTATGACCCTGCTTTCCTTGTGCAGGGGGTGCAGACCGAGTTGCTGGTCTGCAGCAGGGACTCATGAGTGTCATCGAACTGGTAGCCCTCTATCGTACCGGAAACCTCGACCTGTAGCCTACATGTCCTGTCATCGATAACCGCGACTGAGAATGACACATCTACGTCCTTTGCACGCTCCTCGGCCACAAGGTTCTCTCGGATCCTCAGATCCACGATGTTCTCTATCTCCATCGGCGACCATCTCCCGCGCACCTCGTAGGAGTCACATTTGGAGCAACGTGACTGCTGTATCCTCTCAGGCAGTCTCGAGAGTTCGGTGCGCTGCCTGAGACAGGCTTCGCACATCCTCTCCGAGGTCAGCGGAGGAGGTGCTCCGCATGCGATGCAGAATGCGCCTTCAGACATGGTCCTCGACGAACTGCGCCTCGCCGTCCCGTTTCAAGGGTTCCCGTAGGGAACAAAAAGGTCCTCACTCGCTGTCTTCGGCTGAAACAGCATCCTCGACCGCTGTCAGACGGGCGTCCACATCGGCCAAGCGAGACACGAGCCGATAGACATAGGCGCCTATCAGGCCGATTAGTGCTGCATAAGCCAGCCCGAGTTCAGTCACACCGCTCAATGCACCACCTCCTTGTCCAGTTGGCGCTGCAGGTGACTCAGTCTTGATTCCATCCTCTGGAGGATGTCACTGAGAATGGCAAGGCCGGCGAACAACAGGAAGAATGAGGCGAAGCCCAAGATCAGGACTGTCAGAATCTCGGGGGCCAGCCCCGACTCCTCGCTGTCGATGATTACTATACCTGGGTGGCGCTCCTGATACCAGGTGGTAGCCAGAGCGGTCACAGGCACCAGAGCGAAGCCGAATAGTCCGACTGCAGCGATGGTGTCCCTAGTCCCCTGTCCGTCCGGTTGGGATCCTCTGGCTAGGACAAGGAACAGAGAAACTGCGGTGAGAAGCCCATAGGTATTCAGCCTCAAATCACCCCAATCCCAAGGGACTCCCCACTCCGCAGAACCCCAGATAGGACCCGAAATGACTACTCCCAGTCCGAACAGTAGTGCTAGGTCGGAGCCCGTACAGATCATTCTCCATCCGAGCTCGGAGCGCCTTGCATACCAAGCAACCGAGCCAATGAACAATACACAGTAAGCAAGAAAGGATGACCACGCGAAGGGGACGTGCCAGTACAATATCCTGTATGCCTCAGGTGAGTTCCAAGCATCTGCATCTACAGTAGGAGCCCAATTAAAGCCGAGAAGTAGGGTCAGGCCAGCTCCTGTCAGGCCCAGAGCAGTCAGTATCACACCGGCTCCTCTGGTCAAGGCCATGGGAGTGCGAGAATGCTGCTGGTCATCAATGCTAGTCCTCAGGTATCAGGCAGGAACACGGCCACGGCCCACACAGATGCAGAGATTACACTTGCTATGATGCAAGAGATTAGGGGGTCTCCTATACTGAGGCCGAAGGACATGCCATCCGACATCATAAGTGAAAGTGCGTCTGTCAATTGCAGGAATGGCCAGACCAGCACGAGCAGCAGCAATGAGGCCGCAGCAGCCGAGGCTCTGCGCAAGTCTGCTACGAGCAGATGCAGAGCGGCTGCAGCGGCTGCTATGTCGATAATAACCAATGCTGGCAGCCACAGCCACTGAGTGACCTCTGAGTGACTTGCAAAGTCTGCAGGGTCAACCAGAATCGCCCAGGCGAGGTAAGTTATCGGTAAAGGGAGAACGATAGAGGCTCCGAGCAAGGAGAGGGTCTGCCTTGAGTTCGGGCCTATCATTGCCCCCCACCAAGCGCCGCAGCGCTCCTCTGCGAGACGGCGCGTAATTGCGGGAGAAATAACTGCGGTGATGAAGGCGGGGGCTAGTACGAGAGCAGCGACCAATTCATTCCCGACGTGCGACATATCGACTTCTCCGACTAGAGCGTATGATAGTAGTAGGGCGACTAGAGCGGGTGCTGCTCTCCCAGTGGTGTCCAGAGGATTCCTGGTCTCCATCTTGATAGCCCAGCGAACCAGTGCCCCATGGGTGCTCTGCTTTACTGGAGACAGTGGTTCAGGAAGGGGAGAGGGAGTACCTTCTGATCTCCCTGCAGATTCTCTGAGAGAACCACTGCTCACTTCCATCACTCGATCACTGCAATCAATCACTGCTTGGTCGTGAGTAGCAACCATTACCGCGTGACCCTCTTGTGCGATCCCCCTCAACCAACCAATAAGGAGCTCCTTGCCGGCCCTGTCCAAGCCCTCTGAAGGTTCGTCCAGTAGAACGGCTATTGGCTCTGCGGAGAGTGCTGCAGGTGCTAGTCCACAAAGGACTGCTAGTCGGCGGCGCTGGCCACCTGAGAGTTGTGCCACTCTGTCTGCCCTACGGTGTTCGAGGCCCCACTCCCTCAGCACGTCCGAAGCAGTTGGCTCTATCATTCTCTTTCCGGCTACACTGAGGGCCACTTCGAGCCTCTCCTCCACAGTCTCCTCACCGCAAATCCCGTCGCTCTGGAGGGTCAATCCTGTTGATGGAGGTTGATTTCTGCGTCCTTCGCAATCTCTCACTATCTGCATTATTCCAGATTCAGTCAGTCGATTCACGCTTCCCTCAGAAAGTGGAAGTATTCCGGCGCATGCCTCAAGCAGGGTAGTCTTACCTGAGCCATTCTCTCCAGTAAGCGTCACAACATCGCCCGACATGAGATCGAAATCGACACCATCCAGGACTGTTATGCCACCTCTGTCGACAGCAATGCCTGAAGCCTGTAGCATCGGGCCTGCCGCCATGAGTCCGGGAGTAAGGTGCATCGTTTGAGTGATTCCATACTACGAAGCGGCTATCCGGGCAAACCCCAGCGCAGGGTCAAGGAGATGGCGTATGGGCAGCTTGGATTGGTTTGACATTATTCTGTTGACTACTATGACGGCTGTTGCTGTGGCCCCATTCTTGTGGGCGGTGCGGTCCAAGACCAGCGTAGCACTGGCCACGGTGCTGTCTCTGCTTCTGGTCTCATTCATGCAGTTCGCCGAATCCTCATTCGGAGGCTTTACCATGAGTCAGTCTTGGGTGATTGACTCTCTGGGCATCAAGCCTAGCATCATGGGGAGTCCTGCCGAATCTTATCGGATGGTCACGGCCGCTTGGCTGCACGCCGACTGGATTCACGTCCTTGGAAACATCCTAGTCGTAGCCTTGGTCGGAGTCCCTCTCGAGCAACGTCTGGGCGGTCGCAGGTGGATTACAGTATACTGCTTGGGCTTCATAGGGGGTAACATCGCTTGGATTCTGACGCATCCAGAATCCTCTACGCCTGCAATTGGCGCTAGTGGGGCCGCATTCGGCCTGCTGGGGGCGTACATGGCATGCTGGCCGGATGATAAGGTCGAGTTTCCCCTCCTGTTCCTAATCAGGGCATGGCCAGTGTGGCTAATCGTCTTCGTTAGGCTCGGGCTTGAGGTTTGGCAGATTTACGATCTGCAGAGTGCTACCGCTGGGCAGTCGAACGTGGCCCATATGGCGCACGTCGGCGGCTTCTTCCTAGCATATCTGCTTGCTAGGCTTGTGGCTCGAGGCGCGCCCAGCTCACTAGACGAAACGGGGGGAATCTCAGGAGTCGAGCGTTCAACGGCCATGAGGGATCGTGCCAAGGATAGTATGGGGGCTCTGGACGAGGATCCTTGGTCCGAATCTGGAAAGCCGCTCAGCGGGGCGGCTGCGAGGATTCTCCTAAGGCTGCGTGAGGAGGGCGATGAGCTTGAGACGAGGAGAGCTTGGCTGGAAGAGCTCTCCGAGCACACCATCTGCCCGGTCTGCGATGGTGAGATAATTACCGATTTGAATGGTGAGATCTGCCGACTCAGATGCATACTTTCCGGCTCTCACCTCAAGTGGCCGTAATCGCAATTCCAGTATACCGTTACAGGTTGGGATTATACAGCATCCGAGTTTGGCTCTCTGAGAGAGCCATGCTGAGAGGCACCGAGGCGAGAGTCTCCATCTTGATTGCGCTTCTGATATTCGTGATGGATGTCTCAGTTGCTGCTGGTGCCATAGTGCCTCTGCCTGAGAATGCCACAGAAGATGTTCAAGAGCAAACTTCAGACGACAATTTGCCACCACCACTGATGTGTGGTAAAGACGTCTGTCCGACCAAGGACAGGTCTCCCGGATTCCCTCCTGTGGGCGCGGGCTGGCCTGTTGAGGAGCCTGGCTGGTGGTTTCACTACTGGTATGATCTCGACGCCGATGGAATGGACGACAGACTACAGAGGATTATCACCGGGCAAAGGGATTCAGTTTCGACCACTTCCATAACCGGTGCAGATGGACTCCCCACAGTGGCAATTGTTGTGGATTACTCTTGGCACCCGGGACTCAATGACATCAGTGCAATAAAGCAGGTACTGTACAATCACGGCTGGCAGGACGAAGGTTCTTGGTTCGACCCATTGCGAATTCTAGATTCCATCGTCATCGACCATGTCCCGGTCAGTTCTCTGATTGAAATCTGGTCACTTGATGGGGTCGTGATGATTGAAGAGCAGAACGTCATTGTGCCGCTTCTGGACAAGGCAACCCGTGGCTCGAAGGTCAGGGATTCCGAGGTCTATGATGAGACCATGCGCGACTTCGGATACGATGGCTCGGGCGTGGTCATCGCCATCCTCGACACGGGTGTCGATAACGAGCACTTCTCTCTCGATGACTTCTCGGACTCTAATAACGACAACGAGAAGGATCCTGACGAACTGGCAGACCCGAAGTGGGTTGCTGGATGCGATGCGACTTCTTGGAGCTCCCAGGATTGTGAAGATGGTAGCCACGACCCAGACGATGGCGATGGTCACGGCACGCATGTGGCGGGGATATCTCTGGGGACTGGGGACTCTCGCCGCATCAATCAGGGATATGCCCCGGGCGCTTATCTGGTGGATGTCAAGGTGATGACCGATGCGGGTGCAACCAACTCGGCTGCTACCTTGAGGGGGATTCAGTGGGTCGTGGACAATGCCGATACCGACTGGGGTAACAACGAATCCAGCGAGGGTATCCAAGTCATGTCTATGTCGTTCGGATCGGGCTCTGATCCACAGGGGGATGATCCGGGAGATAATGGCACTAATGCCGACGCCAGGGCCGTCGATCAAGCAGCTGAGGCGGGAATTGTGCCGGTAGCCGCCATCGGCAACGACGGTAGGCGCAGAGTTACCTCTGTCGGAGCCTCTGACAGTGCCATTACGGTTGGCGCAATAGACGACGAGAACAGCATTCAGAGGAGTGATGATCTGATTGCTTCCTACTCGAACTCTGGCCCGAGAGAGGATGATGGAGACGATAATGAATGGGAGGAGCTCAAGCCCACTGTGGTAGCGCCCGGATCAAACATTATGTCGGCGCAGCACGCTGCTTCCAGTAGTTCCATTCCCGGTGCCCCCAAACCTCTGGCTGAAGATAGTTACACGCAGATGACAGGTACGAGCATGTCGTGTCCTGCAGTGGCGGGATTCGTCGCAGTGATGCTACAGATTGACGATGGATTAGACCCTCAAGAGGTCAAGGATCTCCTGCAGAACAACTCTGAGACTCGGGGGCAGGCCTCCCTTCCTGATGTCAGTAACAAATGGAATGAGGACTACGGCTTCGGAATAATCGATGGGAACATGATCCTGAATGCGATGCTTGGAGGGGTGGTAGACCCACCTGGACCAGGAAATGGCACGGACCCTCCTCCCACGGGCTCGGGGGAATGGGTGGTTATTGAGAGTCCTGAGGAAGGTGCATGGCTGGTCGAGGGGGAGACCTACAGCGCTAGGGGGCATATAGATGAGGATAAAGACACCAATGGCACAATTGAAGAAATCTCAGTGAGAGTATCATACTCCCATAGGCCGGAGGGTGAGCCCAAGCAGGAAGTTGTCCTCGTTGACTGGCACACTGCTCAAGGGACAACCAATTGGACGACCCCATTCACGTTGCCCGAATTCACGGAAGACGAGATAGATGTGATTGAATTAATCATTGAGGCTCAAGCCAGAAACGAGTTCGGGCAATGGAGCGAAGTGGTCGAGCAAAAGCATGAGGTTGGACTTGTAGCGGTGACTATGGGGGGGCCAAGTGGCCAGACAGCAGTCTCGGACAGCGTGAACGTGTTCGGCACATGGGAGTCGGTCAATGGCGGCACGGTTCAATGGAGAATCGGCACAGAAACATGGGAAAACGCCCAGACCTTCGGCGGTAGCGGCGGTTCGGAAGGAGACTGGTCTGTTACATGGAATACCAAGAATTTCGATGATGGCTTCTATCGTATCTCAGTCAGGATGATTAGCGGTGATGGAATCTATTCAGAGGAGGTCAAGCGAGTCGTCGAGGTCGACAATGACCCCCCTGCCCCCAATCTGATATTCAGAACAGGATTGTCCGTCGAGGAATATGGGACTCCAATTAGTGAGACGTTTGTCAATACCTTCCTAGAAGTGAGAACTGAGATTCGAAACGACGGCGACATGGCTGCCTCTAACTTGGCAATCTCGCTGTATGAGGATGGTTCTCGCAAGGATGAGATGGTCCTGCCCAGTATTGACAGCGGCGATATCGTAGAGGTTGTACTGTACTGGAACCCAACCTCCATCGGTGAGAAGATTCTGATGGTCTCTCTTGATCCATCCAATGACATTGAAGAGTTAGATGAGTCCGACAATGATCAGTCAATCACTTTCCCTGTAATCCAACGCCCACAGGGAGTGGATTTGGCATTCAGGGACGGGGCCATCAGGACCGAACCACCAATCCCTAGGCCCGATGAGCAGTTCCTGATTACCGCCAGAGTAGATAATCTGGGATCAACGGATGCGGATAGCATTGAGGCGTCACTCGAGATTCACAATGGAATTGGCTGGGAGCTGGTGTCGTCAACTTCCATCCCCCTAGTTATGGGCCAAGGTGCCTCTCAGATTTCCTTTGCTCACCGAGTAAATGATTCGGGCCCTGTAAGCATTCGGGTTACGGTAGCAGGCTCTGAGTTGGCTGACCTCAACTGGAACAACAACCAAGTTGAGTCCACTATTCTCGTTGACGAATCAACTCTGGCTGGCTCGCGTGCCATCGGATTCGGAACTGGTGAGGTCCCGGTGGGGGTCATCGATCTCGAAGATGAGGGGCTGGTGATTACAGAGAAGGAGGGAGTCCTCTCTCTATATCGACTGAATTCCAATAGGATGGTTACCTCATGTACTAATGTGCTGGATGAGATGTGGGCTGGGGATTTGATTTTCAGCGGCACTGAGGACGGATGGGCCCACATAGTATGGACAAGAAGATTCATCGACACCTCGGGATACTTCAGGCAGACGCTAAGCTACTCCACCATCGATGCGACTTGCGAGATGACTCCAATTCAGGACCTAATGCAGCCCATACTGCTGTCTGACGGCAAGTACTGGGGCATAGACATGGACGTTTATGACTCTGAGATAGTGGTATCAGGTTACCACCGTGAGATGATGACAGGCGGATCCTTCGGTGATCAGACAAGTGTCTTCATCCTGCATGCAGATGCTCCCACGAAGTCCTCAGACTGGTCTCTGACTCCCAACGTGGTAGATGAAATCGACCTAATTCCCGGGGAGACCAGTGCTCTTGAGGTCGAGTTCGGAGATGATGATGGTGCTCATCTGCTGTACAAATCGGCTAGGAGCGACTCCACAGGAATCGAGAGGCATGGCTTGTGGTACGCCCATGGCCTCATTGAGCAGTCATCCTGGACATTCAGGAAATCTGTAGCAGACGATGTGACTCTGGCTAAGATGAAGGTATACGTCATTGACGGAGAGGAGAGAATCGTCTCCACATGGAAGCAGGGTGAAGGATTGGATGCTGAGATGGTAGCTGTAGTGGCTGACTCTTCATTCAACGCAATTGGCAATCTGACTGAGACTTATCCCGCCAGAGGCATGGCAACTATGGAAATGGTCGAGACCGACAGAGGTGTACAGATTCTGTTCGATTTGGTCGGCCCGACAGGCCCACAGGTGAATTACGGTATCATCGATCCGGAGGATGGTTGGATAGGCATCTACAATCGGCTCAACCTTGGCAACCTGTATCTCGTGGACCGGTCCCCATCCAGCAGTGAGACTCTGTTCATCCACACCTCTGCCAGTGGCTGGCAGATCCGAGCAGTGATTGACGATTATGACCCCAGTGGAATAGGGGATTCGATTCTGGAGCAATTGCGACATCAGTTGGGATTGGATGAGCAGAACTTCAACATCCTACTTGGTGGCTTCGCAATTACAATCTTGCTTCTTTGTACTGTCATCCTTGTCAGCCTCTCCGCAAGGGGGCTGAGATGGGTCCGGAGGCGAAGAGGGGTGGCCCCCGGCATGGTCATGCTCGAGGAGGATGTTGTCGACGTGGTCGATGAGGATGATATCACAGTGGTTGCTCAGATGGAATCCGCTGACTCTGAGGAAGTCGAGTTGGTTGAGGAGCCTGAACCTCCGGTCTCCAGTCCGACTATTTCTCCCCCCGCACCCAACATCCCCGACACGCCTAATCAGGAGGATTTGACTATGTTCGATGGCCCTACTCCTCCCCTGAACATGCCAGTCATCTGTAACAGTTGCTCGAGTAGGTTTGAGGTTGCATCCGGAAATGCCTCAGTCAACTGTCCGGTTTGCGATGAGCGGATAGTCCTCTGAGGAGATTCCGCATGGTGTCCATACTGCTCGCTTCTGCCTCCGAGCGCAGAAGAGAGCTGTTGAACGACATGTTCTCTAATCTCGCGGTGACCCTTGAATCAAGGACTCTGGCATCAGAGGAGATGGTCCCCCCGAGTGGGACCGAAGTCTCAGGTCAGGTCGAGATGATTTGCACTGCAAAGGCCCGGTCTGCTGCTGAGGAGATTACAATTAGTAGAGAGAAACCTGATCTGATAATCGTATCTGACACCTTGGTTGAGGGCCCGAATGACCCAAACACGGCCTTGGGAAAGCCCGCAGACGAACTGTCGGCTGCGAGCATGTTGCTCGAACTCTCAGGAGGTAGGCACCGGGTGTGGTCATCTACAGCCCTACTTTACTCTCCTTTAATCAAGATGCGGGGATCCGAGATTTTGCATGGAGGTTGGAGTGCTGACATCTGGACTGATTCAGCGATTGTGGAGTTCGATGAACTGACACAAGAGATCCTATCTGAGCTTGTAACTAGCGAGTCTTGGGTGGGCAAGGCTGGAGCATACGATCTAGCTGGAATGGCCGGTGACCACGCAGCACTGGTCGAGGGGGAGAAGGTCACAGTGCTCGGATTCGCCTACGGGGCCATAGATGTCTTGTCGTCTTTCATCGGCTAGACGAAGGTCACTCCGCCGTGCTTGAGCACGAATTCGCGCTGTAGATTATCGAACCACTCGAGCATCCCGGAATTGAATCTGACCTCAAACACCTCGGGATCCATCAGGAGATCATCTTGGATTCCCTGTAAAGTCCCAGGTGCCGCGCCGCAAGACACGCACGCGCCATCGAGATCCAGAATCAGTGAGAGACACTCCCCTCCCGTCGTGGTCTCGATTCTACTTTCATACACCACTAAACCTCCCCCGTGACCTTCCAATGCTGCCCTGACTGGGCCGAGCCTGGCCATCAGAGCAGGGACGAGGTCGGGACTTTCGGACTTGCAGAGGTTGACAAGAGAGAGCATTTCCAGTCTTGCTATCTCGTCGGGGTCATGAGACTCCTCAATTCTCCTCTCCGACTCCCTCCTTACTACCTCCTCAATCTGGTTCCTGTAGGCTTCCTCCAGAGGCTCCGGAGCCGGCTCTTCCGATTCTCGAGACGTGTCCACGAGTCGGGCGGAGTAGTAATGTGATTTTAGGGTGACCGAAAACACAAGCAGACATTCAAAAGGGGCCTATTCCGGGAACTGTTCATGACAGCCACGTCCGATCAGGCCGATGCTCTTATGGAAATCGTTGACTTGCATGTTGGAATTGACGGAACGAGCATACTCAAAGGCATAGATCTGAGGATACTCCCCGGAGAGGTCCATGCAATCATGGGGCGGAATGGAAGCGGCAAGACCACTGCTGCAAACGTGATAATGGGGCATCCTGATTACGAGGTAGAACAGGGTGATGTTCTACTGTATGGCGAGAGCCTGCTGGACGAAGATCCTTGGGAGCGTGCTCGGCAGGGAGTATTCCTATCCTTCCAGTATCCCCAAGCAGTTCCGGGACTGCAGGTCGGTAACTTCCTACGCAAGTCAGTGGCGAGCATCAGGGGCGAGGAGTCAGCCAAAGGAGCGGAGTTCAGGAACGAACTCAATGAGGCGATGGACCAGTTGAACATACCTCGCAGCTTCCTTTCGAGATATGTCAATGATGGATTCAGCGGCGGCGAGAAGAAGCGCTTTGAAATCCTTCAGATGATGCTCCTAAAACCCAAACTCTCCATCTTAGACGAAACAGACAGTGGATTGGACATCGATGGAATAAAGACTGTTGCCGCTGGAGTGAACGCTGCAGTTAGAGGGACAAAATCAGGCGCCCTGATCATCACTCATTACTCAAGGATTCTTGAGCATGTCAAGCCCGATCGGGTGCACGTGCTGATTGGAGGTAAAATCGTCGCCTCGGGCGGTCCCGAGCTGGCTACTCAACTCGAGGAGAACGGGTACGACTGGGTCGAGAAAGCATTACCAGCAGAGGAGGTAGCCTGATGCCTGAAAACCAAGAAGCCAGAGATGCCGTTGGAGACTACAAGGCAGGATGGAATGACACGGAGAACTCGACCATTAGGTTCGACTTCGGACTCTCTGAGGAAGTTGTCAGGGAGATTTCCAAGATTAAGAAAGAGCCGAATTGGATGACTGAGGTACGAGTCAAGGCATACAAGCACTTCGTCGAGCGCCCGATGCCCAACTGGGGCAACACCAGCGTTCTTGGCGAGATAGACTTCGATTCCATATGCTACTATCTGCGCTCGTCGGAAGCCACCGAGAAGGATTGGGATGATGTTCCCGAGGAGATTCGCAATACCTTTGACAGACTGGGGATCCCTGAGGCCGAGCAAAAGTGGCTCTCAGGAGTTACTGCCCAATACGAATCCGAGGCTGTGTACCACAGTATCCGTGAGGACTTGGAGGAGCAGGGCGTAATCTTCCTAGACATGGATAGCGGACTCAGAGAGTATCCCGAGCTGGTCAAGGAGTGGTTCTGCTCGGTTGTCCCTCTAACTGACAATAAGTTCTCTGCCCTCAATACTGCCGTGTGGTCAGGTGGTTCGTTCATCTATGTACCCAAGGGAGTACATGTCGAGATGCCAGTCCAAGCTTACTTCAGAATCAATGCGAAGAACATGGGGCAGTTTGAGAGGACTCTGATTATCGCAGACGAAGGTAGCAGCATCCACTATGTCGAAGGTTGCACCGCGCCCAGTTACTCCACTGACTCCCTGCACTCTGCAGTAGTTGAGCTGATTGCAATGCCTGGATCTCACATCAGATATTCTACAGTGCAGAACTGGAGTTCCAATGTGTACAACCTTGTGACTAAGCGAGGAATTGCTCATGAGAACGCCAAAATCGAGTGGGTAGACGGTAACATCGGCAGTAAGCTGACGATGAAGTACCCGTCTGTGATATTGAAGGGAGAAGGGTCACACGCTGAGGTCATCTCTGTGGCCTACTCTGGAGATGGGCAGCATCAAGATGCGGGTGCAAAGATTCACCATCTGGCATCCAATACTACCAGTAAGATTCTCTCTAAGAGTATCAGTAAGAATGGAGGCAGGGGGACATATCGAGGACTGGTTACCGTGTCACCCAAGGCTGAGAATTGTAAACTCAATGTAGTGTGCGATGCACTGATACTGGATGAGGAGAGTCGATCAGATACTTATCCTACGATGGAGGTCGCCAACCCTACTGCTAGGTGCGAGCACGAGGCCAGTGTCTCTAAGGTCAGTGATGACCAACTGTTCTACCTGATGAGCAGGGGTCATTCCGAAGAGGAGGCTCTGGCCATGATTGTCAACGGATTCTTTGAGCCTTTCACCAGAGAGTTGCCTATGGAATACGCTGTGGAGCTGAACCAGTTAATGGCCCTCGAAATGGAAGGAAGCATAGGCTGAGGTGGGTCACTTGCAATCCGCAGTTGAATATCTCTCCCTATCGGAGCCCGATAGGTCGAATCATCTCTGGAGATATACTCCTTGGAGGAGAGTGCACCCTACTGGTGATGTTTCGGAAGTTCCAGAAATGCAATCCACTGAGGTCTCTATCACTAAACTCGATGGCAGTCCCGTCTCTAAAGGAGTCACCCTTGAGAAGGTGAAGTCGCCCATAGGAGACTTACCGGAATCCGATCCCGTGACTCTATCTTTCCTAGGGGCCGTAACCACAGCTTCGGGATGGCATATCAAGGTGGATTCTGGATTCAACACCGATATTCCCCTATTGCTCGATATCGATACCGGCGAAGGTACTTCTGCGGTCCACCTTTCTTTGGACATTGGCAGCCTATCCGAGCTTGAGCTAATAACTCGAGTCAGGGGCAGTGGAAAGTGGTTCGGCCTGCTCCGAACAGGAGAGATTGGTGCAGGCAGCGTGTTCAACGACATCGTGGTTGGACTCATGCAGCGAGGGACGATGCTCAGAGTAGATTCTGTCAATATAGGCCGGGATGCACAAGTTCGTGCGGGAACTGTTTCTTCCGGGTCGGACCGGACTAAGGCCGATTTGAGATACCTCATGAGGGAGACTGGGGGGAGTGTGCGCGTACTCGGCTCTGTCCTCGGAGCTGGTTCTATGCATCTTGATCATCACATCGAAATTCGCCATGATGCTCCTGAGACTTTCAGCAGACTATCTTGGCATTCTGCCTGTGGAGGGGATAGCAGGACGGTGGGAACTGGAATGCTGAAGGTAATGGACGGTTCGAAAGGAGCTGATGCGGCGCAGATTTTCCACAATCTCCTGCTTTCTGATGATGCCGAGGCCGATTCTATTCCTGAATTGGAGGTTCTTGAGCATGAAGTTGTAGGTTGTGGGCATGGGACTGCCAATGGACCGTTGGATGATGACCAATTGTTCTACCTCCAAGCCAGAGGAATGGATCCCTCCGAAGCCAGAAGTGTGTTGATTGCTGCCTTTCTGAATTCAACCCTCTCTGAGATGGGTAGTGAAGCATTGCATGACTGGCTGATTGTCGTGCTATCTTCCGAACTCGAGAGACTGGGTTCCAGCGTGGGCAACTGATTTGTGCCCCCTTTGTCAGGAGTCGTCGTGGACATCGACCATTGCGAAGACATTCGATGCCAATGCGGATACTCGGGTTCTGCGATTCCGATGAGGCAGCATATGGAATGCCCAAGATGTCGTAGAGTAGTTGAGGCGTGCTGCGAGGGAGTGCCTGATTACACCTAGGAGGAACGGTCCCTGTAACTGGACAGTAGTCCTGTCATTAGCAGACCCGCTGCAGCTCCAAACATCATCCCCTGTTCCTCGAAGCTGTTACCGGCCAGATCTCGGAAAGCTAAGGTCATGGCTCCAGTCATTGGTATGGCAAACACCGCGAAGCGTGCTGCCCATTGCTTAGGGGTGGGGGCCCTTCCCATGGGCCTGAGTATTACTGAGCTTGACTTCTGAATCACCTGCCACTCTGCTTCAGCAGCACCGATTTTCAGCCTCTGTAGAACCGCTGGTCTGATTCCCGGATCGGCCGATTCGGAGACACTGATTTCTCCTCTGCCAGTAATCAGTTTGAGTTTGCCCAAATCGGAACGACGTTCAAGAAGTCTCCCGACCAATGCAGACGAAGAAGCGGCATCCAAGCCGTGTAAATCGACCACTAGAACTCCTCTATCTCTCCTGACCTGTTCTTCGACGGTCCAAGCTGCCCCTCCTGGCCCAAGTGAGGTATCCTCAATCTGAGCTAGGATGGCTCTGACCTTGGTGACCTCAGCCTCTCTGAGGGATTTCATATCCCTACCCGAAGTCGATTGTTCCTTCAATCGGTGCAATGCGAATGTGGTGACAATGACTGAGGCTGCTAGGCCAGAAACTGCACCTGAGCGAACAGCCTTGGGTACGTCGGGGTCATCGAGTCCACTTAGGAAGATCACTACGAAGGAAGCCATGACTGCAACCATCGACCCGACTACCGCTCCAAGCCAAAGCGCGTCTCTGACGCCTAGGTCCGCCACATTCACCGGACGTAGTTATCGCTCAAGAGTTAAGGGGTGGGAGGAGATATAATGAAAAGTCATGGATTGGTGAATATATTATGGTCCTGCGCAATGGTATGCCTATTCGAACGCGAGAGAGGCGAGTAGCGCGAAATATCGCTGGAGTGGCCGGCGCGTACCTGCTTCTCTGCTTCCTAGCACCACTTCTACTTCCGGAAGGTACTGTCCCAGAACTGTCAGGTCGTGCTAATTCCTTGGATTACGCTAGTGAGGGGAGTTGGGGTAATCTCGACCACGGCGAAGAAGCAAAATTGGGGCATAATCAATCGGCACATGGCGGGACATTTGCTTGGTCGGAGTTGAATCCGCTTTGGGCCTTTGTCTACGCTTTCGGTGACCTGAACTGTCATCAGAAGCATGAGAGATCTTGGGAGATTAATGGAAACCAGATGCCGGTTTGCACTAGGGATGTGGGAATTTTCCTAGGAATTGTCGTCGGAGCAGCGATCTTCAGCCTGCGGGGGCTGAACCGATGGACTGTGAGAGACACTTTCCTTTCGGTATTCCCTGATGAAATGATCGAGTCTCTTTATCTGAAGGATCGAAGAATGGCGGCTATGGTGTTGCTGGTCGCTCTCGGACTTATGCCCATGGGCATAGATGGGTTCACCCAGCTTCTGACCGATTACGAGTCCACTAATCCTGTTAGGGTGATTACCGGGCTGTTCTCCGGATTGGTAATTGGCTGGTGGCTTGCCTCCGCTCTTTGTGCTCGTGCTGCGATCTTCGAAGAGGATCCTGAGAAGGTCACACTCCCTGCCAATGCCAAGCTAATGATGAAGTGATTACGCTGATCCTTGCCACCAAGATACCAATCCACTCGGCCCTGCAGGCGGGCTGCCCCCCTCCAATCCCGGTCCAAGCAGAGAGATCCTAGCCAGAGTGTCGTTGATTGCGGAGGGGTATTGCCCGGACCTTACTATCTGGCCCATTGCATACCTAGGGTGAGTCTTGGGGTTGTCCTCCATCCACTTCCTGATTGCTTCCTTAAGGGGCCATATGGCAATGATAGTCATCCCCACTGCACGGTAGCGTTGCCTCAGCAGCGAGCGAGGTGCCTCCCTCCCCAACAGCGACTTGTGCTTATGGACCCAATCAGTACGCTCGTGGAGGAACTTGATGATTCTCTGAGTGTGGCGTTCGGAGACGGTTCTGACCGGCCCCAAAGCGGCCCTGAGCTCAGAGATATCAGCGGAGGGCACGAGTGATAGAGTGCCGCACACCGAGACCATGGAATGAGATAGAATGCTCTTCGGGATATCTACTCTGGAATCATCGGATGAACCGTCCAAAACTGAGGAGAGTTCCTTCTGAGCATCACGGATTGCCCTCCAAGGAGCGATGTCTCGCAGCCAATTCTTACCCGAGCCAGAGGGCTCGAAACCAATCCCACTTAGGGTGGTCTGCCCCTTACTGGTCCTCAGCAGCCTGCGGATGAGATGGAGCTCTACTGTCTCGACATCGACGTTCAGAGGGGCATGGCGATTGTGCATGAACCTGCGGATTCTCCGCGTGAGCTCTGCCCTGAATTCAGCCTCAGTCCCCTCATTTAGTACAGGTCCGATAACCGCCCCCATATCAAAAGGCGTAGGCATCTCTATCTCTCCTGAAAGAAGTGAGGCATAGCCCCGTCGGATTCTTCGTTGTAAGTCGGTTGTCTCGAAGTACTCCTCCTTGTCACTCAGTGAACGGAGTGTTCCACTCCTGATTCGTTTCATGGCCACCTCGGGGTCACAGTCAACCCAGATGCACAAGTCAGGGACCAATGCGGCCGAGTTCATATTAGCGACTCTGTCGACACCGGCCCCCCCTACTATTCCCTGATAAACCAGTGAGGAATGTATGTTCCTCTCACTTACTACCGCCCTTCCTTCCTCCAATCTTGGGAGAATCCAGCCATGAGAGTGGTCGACTCGATCAGCCGCAAAAAGCCCGGCCTCCTCTTCGGGGGGCATCTTCCTCTTACGGACGGCATCTATCGCCAACCTGCCTAGCGGATGCTCCCTCCTAGGCTCTCCAGTTACCTCTACGGAGGTAAACGAGAATTCTCTCTGCAGAACCTCAGAGACTACCTTGGTAGCCAGCCCCTTGCCGCTGCCGTCGCCGCCCTCTATAGTAATCAGATACACGGAAGCCCCCTCAGTCCCCCGTGTAATCGGTGAACTGATCCTTGGACAGGTTAATCATCCCCATCCCCAGTAGTATGAGCATTGGACCCACAAATAGCATCCCCCTGCTCCACAGGCCGAAGAACGCCAGCCACCAGGTCTTCCGGTAACGGTCCCCTCTGTAGGCCTCTAGGCCCCCTACCATTCCAGCCAGACCAGCCAATAGAGTCATGGCCGCAATCAGTGATCCAATAAGAACGGACTCGGAGAGATGGCTCTCTCCAGACATGTCCATCTCATCCACTCCCTCTCCGGGAGTCAAGGTGACAGAAATCTGTGCGTGATCTCCTGGCACCAGAGTAATCTGGACGGTTCGGTTTCCGGGATGCTCCACGAGTAGAGTCGAGGTTCTTCTCGGGATATCCTTGACAGAGAACCGACCCCCGGAGTCTGTCTGGTCATCCCCTATCACTAGTCCTTGTGAGTCGATTATCGAGACTGAGACTCCCTCTACTGCCTCCCCGCCTGTACCGCTGTCTTGCAACGCTGTGCTGACAATACCATTGACGTCCGAAACGCCGTCCGAGCCGTCCAACTGGCCTGACAGGATCTCCCCGACATTGGCTGATATCAGGGCAATTCCAAGCAGCAGTCCGAGCAGGCTGCCGATGAATATCATCAGGCCTCCTGCCACACGGGTCGCAGAGTCCACGGACAGGTCGTGCAGCCACAGTTCCATGGCACTGTAGTCCTCGAATTCGTCCCCGTCTGACTCGGTCATTGCTCCTCGGCCTCCCTTGGTGGTACCTTGCTAATCGCCCGCGGCTGTTCAGTTTGCCGCTTGGTGACCAACAGGATGAGGAATTGCATGAATGTGCTCAGTAGTCGCATGGAGCTGAGGAAGATGATGAGCGCGGTGAACAATAATACTGGCCAGATTGCACTAATAATTGACATAACCAGGGAGTTAGATTCTGACTCTTTCACTTGCTCCTCGGATTCGAGATAGACAAGATGCATCGAACTCCAGTTCTTGCCGGTGAGCAGGAAAGCGTCGCTGTCAACGACGTAGGCAATTCCATTGAGAACTGCGTTTGGATCATCAGGCTCCCCTAATGACAGAGAAGACGCGTCTATAGTCTGAATCACAGTTCCCGAGGACTTCTCGATTGCAACGATCAGATCGCTTCCCCAGACGTTCGCATACACTGTCTCACCGACGCATTCAAGCTCGTTTAGCAGATCGACCTCAACTCCGCCATCTCTCACCTTCACAGTGGAAACAGCGGAGAAGTCTGCAGGATTCCTAAACGACAGCTCGGATGTCCCGTTTGACATCACCAGATGGGTCCCGTCGAAGCATAGTCCCCAGCCCTCTCCCGAGTAACTGAAGTTCGTCACCAAATCGAAGGAATATATATCGAAGACCAGGGCCTTGCCCTGCTTCCAAGTCAGCACGTATATGCTGTCATTGACAATGGTCAATCCCTCTCCAAAATAAGTCTCGTCCAGCATCGTGATTCGTAGCACTTCACCACTGACTGGATCGACCTGTCGCAGGCTGGAGTTACCGTACAGACCGGTGCTCTCGTAGAGAAACCCATCGTGCATCTCAAGCCCTTGTGTGAAGGCTGAAGGGTCGTGTGAGTGAGTTGAAATCACCGTCATCTCAGTGGTTGGAGTCTGAGCCGAGGTCAGCAGGGGTGAGCATAGGAATAGTACGCCTATTAGCAGGGTCGCCAAGCGACTTGTTACAGGTAATCGTCCTCCCACGTATGAACGATGCTCCATCGAAGTTAAAATAGGTCTTTGAGCGCAATGAGGCCTGTAGCAACACGGAGTGTTGAGTATGAATTCAGGCTTTGGCAGCGTATCGCGGAGAGTCGCGGTGTCGTTGGTGCTTTGCATGCTCATGGCCAGCCTCTCTCCCGTAGCATTGGCCGAGCCCGGCCGGAAGGATATCGGTCCTGCGGTCATGTCTGGCGACCTATCCGACTTCACACCCTCTATTGAGGGCAAGCGGTACATGTTCACAGAGAACTCCAACCCCGTATTCTCTGCCACGGGCCATCTCAAGATGGAATGGAAGGATGCTGGCTATCCCGGCCTCGTTCTCCCGTTCTCTCCGGGATACCTCAGTTCCAAGTCAAGCATGCGAGCATGTGCAAATGCGTGGAGCCAAGGAGATACTGGGAACATCTCTACTGCTGGAGGAAATGTGGCTGTAACCGCTCAGAAGATCTCGTCTAATTCGGCTATCCTAGTAGAGAACGGTCAGGTCATCCCCTCGACCACGATAAATGATATCGCTTCGACGTGGGAATCGACGATTTACCCCACAGACACAACGTACTTCGGAACTGCGCCTGATCTGGACGACAATTGCCAGATTGAAATTGTTCTAATCTCCATTGATGGTGCTGGTGGGACAGGAGGATACTTCTCTCCTGGGCTATCCTCGGTCAGAGAGTCGGTATTCGTAGACGTTGACGACATGGATTGGAGGAACACCATCTTGGCCCACGAATTTGAGCATCTACTGCATAATGCCAGAGATCCCTATGAGTATCTCTGGATAGATGAGGGGGCCGCAGACATGGCAGCATACCTCTGTTTCGGCGTGACCCCTGCACTGACAGGACACGCAAACGAATGGTCGCTGGACAGCAGCCTCAGCGTGAGATGGTGGAACGGCAGGATTGCCGACTACGGAGCAGGATTCATGTTCATGATGTATCTTGCTGACAAGCTTGGTGGAGGCGCTGCGATTCAGAGGCTGGTGGCAGACACCGCCACTGGAGGTGCGGCCATAGAGAATCTAGCTCAGAATCCAGAGTTGGGCTCTACACCTATCGGAACGACGATGGGTGAGATTTTTGCTAACTTCAGTGCCGCCGTAGCGCTTGACAGCGCTCAGGGCGCCTTCGGGTTCTCCAACCTCGACCTGACCTCGGGCTGCATCGCCGCCTACATCTGCAAGGTCCAGATGAGTGGTTACAACGACCAATGGGTCAACGATTGGAACAGTTCGAGCCAGGACTTTGAGGGATGGGGTATGCGAGCATACAAGTTCTCACAGGGCTCTGGGGCCCCTCTCAACCTGATGGTCCAGCCGACCCAATTCGGGTTCAAAGGGGCGATTATAGCTCGTGATTCCGTGACTGGCACCTGGACCATGTCAAGCATGAGAGTAGACTCGGGCACAGGGGCTGCAACCGGTTTGGTACATGGATTTGGGAACACAACTGATGAAGTCTGGTTACTGACTTGGTATGAATCAATGGTAAGTGATTGCGATTACAACTACGCCACCTGTGGCATCACTACTGGTTCGTATCCAACTGCCTCAGCCACGGTGTTCGCGGGCCTAGTCACAAATCCTGCTGAGGTGTATATCGACACCATCTCTCCGTTCGACCGTGACGAGAACGGCCTCGACGACAGTGTCCGGGTCGACCTTGAGATTCAGTCCAATGCGTTCTTTGAGATTCTCGAGGTCACCGTGGAGGCATTCGTGAATAACACACTAACTGACTCGGTGGTCTTCGATGTCACTGCAGGGAACAGCATACCCTCTCCACGTAGCGTCTGGTTCACTCCTCCAGAAACTGGCTACTGGACTTTTGGAATGGAGATTAGTGATGTAACCGGGAGGGTTGTGGACCAAGCCTTCACACTTCCACTGTCTTTGGCCAACATGGAGCCAGTAGCCTCTGGTTCGATTTCCACGTTGATTACCCAGACCTGGCTTCCTGTAGGTATGTTCGGATCTGGTTACGATACTTGGGGATTCGGCCAGTTGAATGGGACATTCAGCCATAATGATACTCCCGTAGGGTACATCTGGGACCTTGGGGACAACAACTCTTCTAGCCTCAAGAACCCCACCCATCCCTACCTCAACGAAGGAGAATACGAAGTAGTCTTGGTCATACAGGATCAAGGAGGCTACTACTCCGAACCTCAGATTTGGAACATATCCGTCAATGACCTATCCGATCCTGTTCCGGAAATCTCTGTAGACGGGGTGGTTATCAGCGACGAACTGGTACTGCTAACGAATCAGAGAGTTCAATTCTCGGCGAGAGGTACCGCTGACAACGTCCCTAATGAGGAGTTGATATTCACATGGAATTGGGGAGACGGAGATATTGATTCAGATAAGGGAATGGTCGAGGCGGGTCACTCATGGGTCGATGGTAGCGCGGAAGGCATAGTTTACACTCTCACTCTGATAGTTGATGATGGTCTGCACGAGGTGGAGCATTCAATCTACATCAAAGTGCTCAACCGACTGCCGGAGCAAATCTTTGATGAACCCCTCCAGACCAGCACACTGACCCCCTTGAGTTTTCCCACGATGTTCGAGGACTCAGATGGGATGATTGTGGAGTACTACTGGTACTTCGAGGGGGGAGTCAATATGGACGGTTCTGGAATTACTCTTACTTCCGACTTCTCATTCACCGAATCTATGCTGCAAAATCCCGTTGTCGGATGGCTGGAACCGGGATTGAAGAATGTCACCCTGCAGGTTACCGATGACGATGGAAATTCATCTACGGCCTTGTTCCAAGTACAGGTATTCAACCAGAGGCCGGTCGCAATATTCTCACGCCCCTCAGACGGGACTGTGGAAATGCAATACACCTTCGTCAGTGAGTCATTCGACCCCGATGGAGACACAGCCTTGCTACAGAGCATCTGGGAGATCTCGGGCATAGATGAACCAGTATACAACGTATCCTCAATTAGTCATACATTCCTAGAGCCCGGCCTCTTCACAGTGAGTCTCACAGTTATTGACGACAGGGGCCTCACTTCTGCCACCAAGTCTTACTCAATCAACATAGCCAACCCCCTGCCAGTTCCGGATCTCGAATTCAGTTGCCCTGGAGTCAATGGCACCGTGCTGAATGGGATTCCAGAAGATGAGGATGGAATCATCTGGATGGTACCTCATACGACAGAAGGAGATGCATTTGTATCCGCTGGCGATCCAATCAGGTTCGATGGTTCGGGCAGCTATGATGCCGACCCAAAGTTCGTGGGCAGGACATCTACTGACCCTCAATCATCAGAATGGAATGGGGTCGTCTCTTGGATTTGGAACTTCGGCGATGCCAGTTCCACGGTTAGCGGACCTGTGGTCTGGCATTCCTTCGACATACCAGGAATCTACACAGTGACCCTCACTGTATTGGATGGATTTGAGGGTGGTGAGACCAATTCGACGAGTCTTACTATCCATGTCTCAAGGGCGCCAGTGATTCTGACTGACGATCCAATATCTGCCGACTACGTCTCCATTGGGGACCCGGTTTTCCTCAACTCAAGTGCAATAGACAGGGATTTGATTGACGGCATAGAGGCATGGATGGACCTCGATAACTCGGATGACAGTGATGGTGATGGAAATTCGGCTAACGATCGGGACAGACCCTTGACAGGGCCATTAACAGTCAGATGGGATCTCAACGCCCTCCAAGATTCGGATTTGGATGGAGATACTCGCAATGACTGGATCTGGGGTAACCAGACGTGGAGTCAGGCGGGTGAGATTAGAATCCTCATGGAGGTCTGTGACGGTGTTGGAGTTTGTACAACTGAGGAGTACGTGATTACCGTTCTGTCAATCCAAGAGGATGAAAGTCCGAAGTCGCTTTCGGATTTGACCTTGAAGGATCTTGTCCCTAACAGACAGAGTGCCCTAATGCTGGCCCTTGTAGCAGCTGTTCTTCTGCTTGGATGGCTCATTATGCGTGAGAAGGACGAAGAGGAAGTCGATGCCGAGGAGATGATCGAGAATTACAACGTCACACAGGTAGAGGCCGAGGGTGGCCTACCAGGGATGGACCAGCATCGCCCTCCCCCTCAACCGAAATATTTGACAATT
>JBJLJN010000012.1:0-7482 GCA_045559735.1 Candidatus Thalassarchaeum sp.
ATGTCTGGCACCAATAGATTGTCCTCATACACCCCACGTTCGCGTTCGATTGGGACTATGATGTGGCTCATTTTCTTTCCACAATCTGGACAATCGTGCTCGCTATTCTCCGTCGAAGATGAAAGTGCTGTTCGAATGTACTCTGCTTTGTTCTCTGACAAGCCAAGGAGATCTCCCTTGAGTTTTTGGTCTATGGACTTGGATTCTAGAATGACTCCAGTACAAGTGTTGCATGATAGATCAGTGGTTACCAATGATGAGAGATACACTCCTGGAATGAATAGTAGCGCACCAATAATGACTCCGGGATTAGTTTCGCCGCTTCCTACTTCAATTGAGTTGGCAATTAGGATCAATCCTGCCAAATAAAAGACTGTGCCGAGAGGATCGAAGGCCCTAATTTTCAGATTTCTATTTGTCTTGTATTCCATGGGACCGCACCCAGTGGGGCATTGGACCTCTGCACTCATACAAAACGAATAGTGGAGGGGGTAATGGAGTTTCTACCGGCACCAGAGCGCGTCGATGATGTCTCCAGCCTTTCCATCCATGTCAGGTGGAAGTAATGTCAGGCCGTTGTGGGCAACCATACTGTGGATGTTGCCGCTGCCTTGGTGAGTGTGTGTGGTGGCAACAAGCCCGTCCTCTCCAGCCTCGATTCTGATTCTCCTCATGCAGAGTTTTTTCGGGGCTCCTTTGATGTCTTCTGACAGTTTTACTCGTACACGGTCGGCCAAACGCGGGCCGAGTTCGGAATCTGCGCCCATACATTCCGCTAACCAGGGGGCCACTAGTGAGAGGAACACAACATGACTGCTGACGGGGTTGCCTGGTAGGCCGAACAGGGGTGTGCCTTTCCATGAGCCGCACAGAGGGGGTCCACCCGGACGAATGAGTACCTTCCAGAAGAGTGGGTCTCCCTCCTCTTCCATCAACCGACGAACAAGATCCCATTCACCCATGCTGACTCCTCCACTCGTCAGAATTGCATCGCAAGAATCGGCGGCCTCGTCGAGTGTTTGCCTCAGGCCCTCGATGTTGTCGTGGACCACATCGAATCTCTTCGCCGACGCGCCCATCTTCTCAACAAAAGACGCGAGGCCGTAGGAGTTTGATTCGTATATCTGGCCTGCTGAGAGATCGGTGCCGGGTTGGACCAGTTCGTCCCCAGTGCTAATCACCGCTATGATTGGTTTAGAGAGGGTTTCGGCCTCGTGGTGGCCCATGGTTGCGATGAGTGATGCTTCTGCAGGGCCGATTAGTATACCTGCAGGGAGAATTTGTTGTCCCTGATGCAAGTTCTCTCCCTGTTTGCGAATGTACCCGGGCCTTGCTGGACCGAGGATTTTGACCGTCTCACCTAACTCTTCCGAGTCTTCAACCATCACTATCGCATCGGCCCCTGGTGGGACTGGTGCGCCTGTCATTATTCTGCTAGCTTGGCCGTTCAATACTTCTGGTAGTTGATTACTCCCGGCACGGCTGGTACCGACTATCTCGAGGGTTGTCTCTTTGTTGGTGCAGTCGACGGCGCGTACTGCCCAACCATCCATTGCCGAGTTGTCGAAAGCAGGATCGTCTACTTTGGAAGAGAGTGGGGCAGTGAGTATCCTTCCACTGAGCTCTGAGAGTGGTGTGATTTCTGTCCGTCGTCTGAAGCTTAGTGAGCCGGTCAGGGCCAGTGCTCGCTCGAGGCTGATGCTAGTCTCCACGGCCCTTGGATTGCGGTTGAGTTGAAGTGTTCTTCCTATGTGGGCTTCCTATGCTCTGGCCTGAAATGGTGGTGGTTCTTCTCTCTCTCACAGTAATCGCTGCACTATACTCCTCGGTCGGCCATGGTGGTGGTTCGGGGTACCTCGCTGTGCTCTCACTGACAACAATAGCAGTCAGTGATCCGTTGTGGCTCAAGCAGTATGCATGGTCTCTGAACCTGATTGTCGCTGCAGTGGCCTTCTGGCACTACAAGGGATATCTCGACCGGCGGCTCGCCTTTCCGTTTCTAATCGGAAGTGTCCCTATGGCTGCCCTAGGAGGATATGTACAATTGCAGGGGTCGATTTACGATGTTCTTCTGTCCTTGGTGCTCGTTTTCGGAGCTTGGCGTCTGCTTTGGTCCTCTTGGAGAAAGAAGGAGATAACGAGGCCGGCAGCCAGCACCGCGATTATTTCTGGAGGTGGAATCGGCCTTGCAAGTGGTATGATTGGTATTGGTGGGGGTATCTTTCTCTCACCTCTCTTGATTCTGAGTGGGTGGGCCAGTGCGAAGCAAGCGGCAGCCATCGCGACTCTGTTCATCTGGCTGAACTCATTGTCAGGGTTAGTGGGTTCTTCCTTATCAGGTCAGATTAGTTTGGAAGTTGAGTTGTTGGTGCCGTTCGGTGGGGCTGTGTTGATTGGTGGATTAGTTGGTTCCAAGTACGGTTCTCAGATTTCTAGCCAGACTGGTATTCGGAAATTACTCGCTGTGCTGTTGATCTTCGCCGCTTCAAAGAGGGTGATGGGTGTTCTGGGTATCTGGTTCTAATCAGATCCCAAAGGTATCTTCATGTCCGCACTCAGAATAAGCGCATACAACCTTGTATCGATCGCGCTTAGGACTTGGAATCTGCATGATAGAGCCACACATCGAACATTGGTGAGATACTATCTCGGGACCAGTAGACTCCGGCTCGTCATAGGCCTCGAGAGTTTCTTGTGAGATGGTCCACCCAATGTCTTCGGGTGTGGTTGTCTCGTCGTCTTCTCGCAAACGGCTCTGTTTGAGGCCAAGTTTGATTCTAATTCTCCGGCCCTTCTTCGTGGTTTTTTTGGCTGAAGGTTTCTTCTTCGTCGGGGGTGCTTTGGTGGGCTTAGGAGGGGGCGTCTTCTTGGCTGGAGGGGGGGCCTTTTTCTTCGGTGGTGGAGGTGGTGGGGCCTTTTTGACCGGGGGTGCTTTGGTAGATTTTGTTAGGGTTTTCTTGAGTTTCGCAGCTAACTCAAAATCTTCTGCCTCAACTGCTGCAGCAATCTGCTTCTTGATGTCGGCTGTGGAAGGAGCTTTGGTCGGCTTAGGTGGTGGAGCCTTTTTCTTTGGTGGTGGAGGTGGTGGTGGAGCCTTTTTCTTTGGTGGTGGAGGTGGTGGTGGGGCCTTTTTCTTTGGTGGTGGGGGGTGGTGGGGGTGGGGTTTTTTTGCCCTTTGGAGGAGTCGGGGGCGGGGGTGGTGGGGGTTTCTTCGCCATGCCGAACGCCTCATGCAAACAACGAGTCCCTTTGAAGAAATCGGGGATGTGATGAATTCCTCAGGCGGGGAACTTGATCAGAGCATGTACTGGTAGGGGGGCTAACAAATCATGTGCCCCTAGGCCCTCGAGCTCGATTACAAACAGTGAACCAATGGGATTGGCGCCCGCCCTTCGACATAACTCAACACAAGCAGATACAGTTCCGCCCGTCGCTAAGAGATCATCGATGATCACGACATTCTGACCCTCACCCAGAGCATCTACATGCATCTCAAGAGTATTGGAGCCGTATTCAAGTTCATACTCCACCGAATAGGCTTCGTAGGGAAGTTTTCCTGGTTTCCGAATAGGAATGAAGCTTATGTCAAGGCGGGCAGCTAGAAGTGGGCCGAAAATGAATCCCCGGGCCTCGGGGCCGACTACCGCATCTGGTCGCCAGCCCCGCCCCTCAATATCCTCTACAAAGCGATTGATGATGCTTGACATTAGGTCTGGATCACTCAGCACGGGGGTGATGTCCCGGAACATAATTCCTTCAATCGGAAAGTCCGGCACCGTGCGTATTGTGTTTCTCAGGTTTTGGAGTAATTCGTCAGGCATGCTAAACGCTCCATGGTGGGAGGGGGCCCGGGCCCCGTAAGGCCCGGGTTTCCCGTTACGTATTTTCTTCAAGCCTCAATCAGATTGTGACTTGACTGTAGAAGAGTATCATTGCGACTGCCAAGCCCCACATCACGTTGCTGATGTCGGACATCTTGCCAGCGCCTGCCTTAATCAGCACATATGTGATGATACCCCAAGCGATACCGTCAGCGATGGAGTATGTGAACGGCATCATGACCATTGTGACGAACGCGGGTATGGCGCTCTCTACATTGCCCCAGTTGATGTCGGCTGCCTGCCTCATCATCATGGAACCCACAATAACAAGAGCTGGTGCTGCAGCGAAGGTTGGGATTTGCTTGAACACACCTGCGAAGAGAAGGCCGGATAGCATCAGAACACCTACTGTCACTGCAGTTAGACCTGTCTTACCACCTTCTTCCACACCGGCGGCCGACTCGATATAGGTCGTCGTAGTGCTGGTACCGAATACGGCGCCAACGATGGTGGCACCGGCGTCGGACATGAAGGCCTCGTCAGAGTTGTGCAGCTCGTCGTTCTCGTCAACGTAGCCTGCCTGGCGACCCACAGAGTATAGGGTACCGGCAGTGTCGAAGATATCGACGAACAAGAAAGCAACCATGATCATCATGAAGTCGGCCCAAGATACTGAGTCTCCAACGGCTCCCAAGCCTGCGTCCCCGAAGGCTGCCATGAAGGACTCCTCTGGGAAGTTGGCGACGTCCATTAGTGCGTCGGCGTCGAACTCGACAGACTCAACACCATTGTATGGATCGGAGGCTCCAAGAATCCAACCACCGACGATGGTGGTTCCTAAGATACCGTACATGATTCCACCCTTTATGCCCCTTGCCATCATTATGGCTATGGCCAGGAGACAAATCATCGCCCAAATCTCACCATTGGTGTGATCCATGCCCTCGAATGACTGGAGATTGACTAGAGTTGCCCCGTTGTCAATAATCCAACCCATCTCTCTCAGGCCAATGATAGCGAGGAACATGCCGATACCGGCTCCCGTCGCTATCTTCAGATCAGCGGGTATGGCATTGATCATTGCTGTCCTAGCTCCTACCTGTGGGAGGGAGAGGATGAGGAACAGTAGTCCCTCGAGGAATACCGCAAAGAGCGCTATCTCCCAGCCTATGCCATTATCTCCGAGGACGATGGTGAACGCAAAGTAGGCGTTCAACCCCATTCCCGGAGCCAAGGCGAAGGGTAAGTTCGCCCATAATCCCATTATCGTACAACCAATGAAGGCTGCAACCGCAGTCGCGAATAATGCGTCATCGAAGGGGATACCTACGCCGTCGGGCATGAAACCCAACGACAACATGTCGGGGTTGACGAACAATATGTACGCCATAGTCAGGAAGGTAGTTACACCTGCCCTGATCTCACCCTCGACAGTGCTTCCCGCTTCTGTCACTCCAAATCTACTATCTAATGCTTCCATTTTTTCACCTTTTTTTCCATTATACCATAGCTTGCGCCTAGGTAATTCGACTCATGACAACCACGGCCTATCAATGGTTCGGGCGGAAATTGGGGCTATTCTAACAGAACCTCAGTCTGATTAGAGGGTAAATGGACCACCATTTCCTCTCCAAGGAGGATGTTTAGGGCCTCTCTACTCTCATCATCAGCGTGGAAAATAACAGTGTGTTTAGGCTTGCAAGCGAGCGCGAATTCAACTAATTCCTTCTGACCACCATGGTTTGAGAGAGAGAGTTGTTCAACTTCTATGTCAATCGGTACGATATCCCCATAGATTCGGAGTTTATGCTCGTTCAATAGGAGCCGGCCACCCGAACCCTCGGCTTGATAACCAGTCAGAATGATCGCATTATTACCACTATGCCGTAGGCGATTGGCGTACCATATTGCCGGTCCCCCATCCAACATACCACTGGTCGTCACTATCGCGTCGGCTTCCAAAGCCTTCCTGCGATCGGATTTACTGGAAACTCTCCTACACCAACGCCAAGTCTTTGCAAGTCCTTTCGGATCTCTTACAGCTTCGGGATGTTCCATCCAATGTTTGGTCACGCGTGTACCCATACCATGGTAATGAACCTCAAGATTTGGGGCCTCCCGACGGAGGATCTGTAAGATGTCCTGTCCACGACCTGAAGCGAAAGCAGGAATCAAGGCAGTCCCTCCCTTATCTACAATCTCGAGGACTCGGTCGACTAATTTCCTCTCCTCTTCCAATCTTCGGGGATGTACTCTATTCCCATACGTACCCTCAAGGAATAGAATATCACATTCAACAGGTTTTGCCCCTAAAACACTGGGGCTATCACGAGTATCCATATCCCCAGACCACAATATTCGAACTTCTGGCGTCTCTATCTCCACCATCACCGCACCAGGGATATGCCCAGCTCGATGGAATCTACATCTCCAAGCACCGATATCAAACCACTCTCCTAATCGATGACTTACCCAGGAATGTAATGCTTCATCCATATCCCTACGATCCCAAGCTAGTGGATACCCTTCTATTTTGGATACTTTGTAAGTATCTCTCCACATCACCCCAGAGACCGACGCCGTCAATGGTGATCCGTGGAGTCTAGCACCCAAATGGCTCGCTACCCACGGAGCCATTCCAATGTGATCGATGTGACTGTGGGTAATGATTACATCATCCACAGGAGGACACTCTGCAGGATATTTTGGTGGTTTAGTTGGAGCTAATCCATAATCAATCAATAACCGGGTGCCCGATGAGTCTTCGAGAACACATCCAACATTCCCAACCTCATCACCCCCACCAAGAAAGAAAGCCCTGATTCCACCCCGGACAGGGGCGCTGGGGTATGAGCTCGTACGACCCGGAGTATAGAGGACCACGGGGGCCGCTGTCGCTCATCTTTCATCAGACAACCGGGGAATCCCGCTGATTTCCGGTCGAACTCATGGGTTTAGGAATCATTGAGTTGAAGTCTTCGGGAACGATTATCTCCTTTCGATCGAATAATACGATTGTCCATCAAAAATTAGAACTGCAGCCATCGTTCCATCATACTCAACCAAAGTAATCACTCTCTACTGGAAATATGGGGGTGGGGCATGATTACATCCTCCTCACTCCTGCCAGTGTTGTGGTTCGACAGGAAGGGCACATCTTCGTTGTTGATGATGATCGGTGTTTCGGTTGTGCCGCATGCGTAGCATTATGTCCAGTTGATGCTCTTACTCTCCAGGGTCTTCTCGTTGTTGTAGACGAGCCGAGTTGTACGCATTGTAATCTCTGTATCCCTTCTTGTCCCGTTTTCGCCTTAGATATCATCCAGAAGGAAGAGTTGGAGATGATTATTTGAGAGTGGCAATTCTAAGTGTTAACCAAAAATCACTATGCCAAGCACATTCCATTCTTGATACAGAACCCAATTCCCTGATTACACTCTACAGTGAAGATGCAGAAGCCGGTTTCTCTGAAAATCCTCCTGAGCCAATAGTATTGAATGAGACTTTAGGGACGATTTCTTCCGAATGGTACGGCTTTATTCCTGACTCTGTAGATCGTGTTAATCCCTCTTCGACAAGCTCTTCTTGGTTAATCAAATCCCTGGCTATACGTCTAGCCGAACGGGGTGTAAATTTTCTCCTTCATACCAGAATAATTGAT
>JBJLJN010000013.1:0-70466 GCA_045559735.1 Candidatus Thalassarchaeum sp.
CAGCCATTCCTCCAAAGGCCGCGGCCACGAAGGCAGCCGGATCACCAACAGTCATACCTCTCGGAGGAATGATGGCTGCGGTGTGGACCTCGACCATGCACAGAACGGCGATTGCTCTCATGCGGTCGATGTGCGCCAGTCTCAACCGATCACCTCATGAATTCTGCTACCTGGCTCGAACTCTTCATCGCACAGGGTAATCGCTCCGGTAAGACCCTCCCTGGTAGACCTCCCGACCTCGTTCCTGTGATACAGGGTAATCCAAGGTTCACCACTCTCGATTCTGTCCCCAATCTGGACCTCCAGGATAGCGCCCACAGCGCGGTCAATCGGGGCACTGAGCTCCAATCTGCCCGCACCCATGTCTTGACATACCAATGCTATCGATAATGCATCGATATCCTGCACCCACCCACTTTCCGCCACACATAGGCTGGTCGCATTAAGGTTGGAATCGATGAGGCCCAGGCCCGTCATCAATGAGGAATCATTGGCAAGAATCGACGAATCACCGCCTTGGGCTTCAACCATCCGGCGGAAGCAATTGAGTGCCGAACCGTCATGCAGAGAGTCGTGAATCATCAGGGCACCAATGTCACGGTCTTCTGCCAGTCCCGTCGAGTGCATTAGGAGGCCGCCCTGAACACAAACCAGCTCCTCTAAGTCAGCCGGGCCATTGCCACACAGCGTCTCGACGCTCTCCAGAACCTCAAGCGAGTTACCGATGGCACAGCCCAGAGGGGCATCCATTGTTGATAGAACAGCTGTAGTCGTAACACCCATACCTTGGGATGCTGCTACCATGGATTCAGCCAACTCTCTGGCCTCTGACTCCCCGGCCATGAATGCGGCCCGCCCGAACTTGACATCCAGAACTAAGGCCGACAGTCCTTCAGCGGCCTTTTTCGAGACTATCGAAGAGGTGATGAGGGGAATCGAATCAATCGTTCCGGTGACGTCCCTGAGTGCATACATTCTGCGGTCAGCAGGAACCAGTCGCTCGGTCTGACCGACCATCGCCAGTCCGATGTCTAGGACTTGGCTTCGAATCTGCTCTGAGTCCAACTCAACACTGAATCCTGGAATGCTCTCCAGTTTGTCCAGCGTGCCTCCGGTGTGGCCAAGTCCCCGGCCAGAGATCATTGGAACCTTGAGCCCACAAGCGGCTATGGCCGGTGCGAGGACCAAGGATACCTTGTCACCCACACCTCCAGTAGAGTGCTTGTCTACGACCAGCTTCGATATTGTAGGGTCCCACCATAGAGTCTCTCCGGAGTCTCTCATGGCTTCAGTCAGTGCAATCGTCTCGGCATCAGTGATGCCTTCCCGGTGCACCTGTTTGAGCCAAGATGTAAGAGCCTCATCTGAGATGGAGCCGTTGACCACTCCCTCTACGAGGTCGCGGATGCGCTCGGACATCACTCCTCCTCGCCTAGCTCCGCTCGGACTTCTTCCATTGTCCGCCCCTGTTCGAGCATCCATTGGACCTCATCTCTAGCTGCATTGTCGAATCCGAAACCATCCAACTTGATTGCTCCATGCTCACCGTCATCGCTGCCCTCAATGCGAGCGCGCACATCCTCTGCGGATTCATCGAAACTTGTTCCAGTAAGGACGGCCTTGTCCGAATCGGTGTCGTCGAATCTGTATCCCGAATCGTCAATCAAGATCTCATCGGTGCCCCTTCTCGGTTGCAGGAACATCGAGGCAGCAGCAGCGGCCAGAGACACAGCTGAGATAACCATAATCCAGAACAGGAATGAGGCACCTGGTCTGGACAGTGGATCCTCTCTGATGTTGAATAGTCCTGTTTCCTCCTCCTCTTCGGACTCCTCTTCAGACTCTTCTTCCTCTTCCCCTCCCTCTTCGCCGCCATCAGTCGAGCCCTGCTCGCACCCATATTGCTCGCCATCAGGAATTCCATTCTCATCAACATCTCCTGAGTTCATCGAGAACACCGGTTGACGCATCACACTGGCTGCGAAAGCCGACTCCTCACCATCCAGTATGCAGTCCCCATCGGTGTCATTGGACTGAGGATTACCTCCCAGCTGATACTCCTCTAGGTTGTTTAGGCCATCCTCGTCGGGATCGAGCGACTGCTCGCTGAGTGCAGTACCTATGACGGCCGCAGAGTGCCGGTTCAGGCCGTATTCGACCTCCCACTGATCCGGCAACAGGTCGCCGTCGGAGTCAGTTGTTGGATCCAATCTGTTCCAGTCCTCCTCAAAGGAGGAAGAGTAGTCAGAGGCCAGTCCTTGGTGATGAATCAGAACACCCATCTCGCGATTTCTCAAAGCGGCGCTTGAGCCCCAGTTCATGCTTCCAACGAGCACGCTCGCGCCATCGATGATAGCTCCCTTGTTGTGTAGCTTCACGATGGTGCCGGAATAAGCCATCAGACGGGCCGTGACATCGAGTCCTTCGGTCTCGTTCCAGCCGGTGTTGAACATGTGGATGGCATCACGAATCTCCTCGTCCCACTCTGCATAGAATCCGTTAAGCATCAGTCGGATGCTCACGCCCCTCTGCGCTGCATCGTGCAGAGCGGCTATAATCGGGTTATCTCCGAAGCCCCAGTACCAGTCCAAGTCCAGATACTGGACAGACAACTCGATTGATTGCTGGGCCGATTCGATCATCGCGACTATGCCTGTGACACAGTCATCGGGGCAGGTCAGGAGCTGTGCATCGAACGGCCCCTGATGATACTCGACGGGTGAAAGTTCACCATCGTGCCATGGCTCCTCCATAGTCCAGTCGAATGTCGGTGCGTGCCAAGAGGAGTGAGGAGAGATGTGTAGATGCTGGGCGTTCTCATCCCATGCCATCCGTGACAGTACTAACTCGGCAGCGACCTGAGAATTCAGTATCACCGACCACTCGCGGTTGCCGACCTCATCTGGAGGAACGCTGGTGTCCTTCCAGTTGCCTGAAGAGATCCACACGCTGTCGGAATCCCTGACAGCTACCTTGCTGTGGATGTATGAGTAGGGCGAGCTGATTTGCGTAGGATCCTCCATCCAGAGCACATTCGCACCCGCATCGTGTAGTGTCTGCGCATGCCCTCTCTGGTTGTTCACTGTACTGCTACCATCGAGAATCCCTTCTTCGAGCAGAATCGTAACCTCTACGCCCTCAGCAATTGCTTCAAGAAGCGCTTGAGTCAGATCGGGGCTCATGAACTGGTAGATGTGTAGGTGGATGGAGTTTTCAGCCTCACCTATCCACTGCTTCAGGTCGTTGAATGCAGAGTCGGGACCGATTGAGGCAGAGGCCGTCGAGGCGGCCTCGGTAGTAAAGTGCCCCCCATCACAAAACGTCGAAGCGCCAATCCTAATCCACCTTTGCTCCCAGTCCGAACCACTGTCGGTGTCGGGGTAGTCTCCACACCCAGTGCCACGCATTAGAATGAGGCCAGGTGTCCCATCTCCTGGGACTGAAACCGCAGCGCCCTGCCAACCATCAATTTCGGCAATGCCACCTCCGAACACAATAGCATCAACTACCGTTCCATCAGGCGTCTTGAGTTGTAATGCGCTGCCAGAATCAACCAACCAGGGCATGTTGTTTAGGGCGACGTTACCATCCAATGCAGTGATGCCCCCATCTGCAAGGAGATTTGCAGGGTTCTCAGTCAGAACTACAGAGCTCCCCGCATCGATAACCACATCACCAAAGGCGGAAATCCAGGGGGTGGTGGAGCGAATCCGCTCTATGGTCCAGCCTGCCAGACTAACCGGTTCATCTCCGATGTTGGTAAGCTCAAGCCAATCGTTGTCCCTGTCTGGGACCTCTGATGGCATGATGCGAGTGAACATCACATCGTACTCGCCGTCCCATTCGGAGGGCTCTGCGGGAGGGTCCCACAGCCACAACATGTTATTGTCGTGCTTACCTGTGTCTTCGGCCACAAGGACCCTACCATCATCGAGCACAGCTAGATTGTCGGGCCCAGCGATTCGGTTGGCATCACACGATCCGGAGGAGTAAGTTCCACCAGCGATAACGGGTTCGATTCGAGTCACATCCCAGTCGTCTTCCACGGGCATCCTGTAGACTATCCCGCAACGGTTCTCGGATAGTCTGATGTCTCCCTGCGAGTCACTCATGTCATATCTGATATCTGACATAGCCAAATACACATAGCCGGGCGCCTCGGAGTTGAAGACAACACCCTCCATCTTGTTCCACTCATCTGTGGCACCTATGGACCCGGCAGCCTTCCTTGATTCGAGGAATGCAACCCTGTCGTCGGCTGCCGTTCCAACACCACCGTCTCCATTCAGATCTTCGTCTAGGATGCTCTCTGCCCAGTCGTTGATCTCCTCGTCGGAGATGTACGAGTTCTCACCAGCAACGAAATCAGAAGTAGTGATTCCATCGTATTCGTCTATCCAAGCCTCAATTTGAGTATCGCTGGATGAAGCCAACTCAATCCACTCAACGTCAAACCCAGTAGTAGCAGGATTGCTTCCTGAGTCCTGTGTGAGCCTAGCAGCATACAATGTACCTGACTCTAGGTCTCCCACGGTGTCTGCGACGAATTTGAACAGCACCGTACCGTATTCGTCATCGGATAGGTAGACAGTCTTCTGATCCGGCATCACCTGAGCGTTCTCGTGTGAGAATCTGCCCAGCGAGAGCTGCTTGTCGAAGGACGGCGTAGGCGTATCAGGGTCTGTTATCTCGACGATCCATCCGTAGTCGTACGGATTGGGGTAATGGCCTAGATAGTCTGCCAGCTCTTGCTGGTCCGAGTGGTAGTGGTAACTAGGGTTGTTCCAGTTCACGGTGTCTGAGAAGTAAAGCTCCTCAGAGAGCAGAGGAGTTCCCCAAGGGCTGATTGAGCCGAAGCACAAAACCCAACCGCCATTCATTCCGCTGAGGTCCTGCATCATACCCCCTAGGACATCCCATTCCTGCGAGGCAGTATTCCACTGAATCAAGAGCTGACTAACGCCTGCAGGGCGACTCTCCCATGTCGTATATAGGTAGCCTCTGGTTCCTTGTGAGTTCAGAGGGACGAAGGCATTGAAGTCAGGCTTTTGACTGGTGAATAGAAGCTCACCATCATCGGCAGCATAGATTCCTCCTGCGACTCCCCCCTCGGAAAGTGCATCACCGCTTTGCACGAGAACCTGATAATCTCCGTGAGACACCCTGACGCCATGCCAGACATCCCACTCGCTACTGGACAGATCTAGTTCAGGAACCACGGCGGGAAGAGCGTTCCAATCGACTCCGTTTACTACGCCGACAGTGGCATCGTAGTAATTCTCGTCAGGGTGCATTGCATTGACGAAGAGATTCCCGAGCGAATTCACGTGCAGCCCTGTGACCTCGGCCCCGCTCGGCATCATCATCACCCGAGTGAGATCAGAAGGAGTTCTTTCTAACTCCCCCTCGCCTCCACCCGTTCCTTCGGAGTTTTCGGCTCCGGGAGTATTCTCCTCGGAGTCGACCCAATCCGCAGATGAATCGGCAGTTGGAATCTTCGAGATTCCGTTGGACGCCTCACCTGTCGTTACTGTGTGGATGATGGCCCCACTGGAATCCTTTAGGTAAAGAGTCTCTCCAGCGTTATTCAGGCGGAGAGTCCCGACTTCATTCTCGGCGATTACCGCGTAACTCCCCGAGGCAATAACGAAAGACTCGTCCAGATTGGAGAAGCCAACCCAGGTTGAAGCATCGATTGGATGTACCCAACCACCGATATCCTCCAAGGTCCAATTCTGTAGGCTCATTCCGGATATCCCGGAATTGTGTAACTCGACCCATTCTCCGTTTGGGAAGATTCCTTGGTCAGAGCCATCCGCATTTGGCATCATCTCGTTGATGCATACTCCTGTGCACTCAGTAGAACGGCTAACTGCATCTGATGTAACTCCCGAATCCCTCAGGCCCGACTCCACCGCAGGATATAGCGACATCAGCAACAACATCGCTAGAGCGAGAGCCGCAGCACCAGCTTCCTCACGCTCCTGCATAGAGCCGTGCCACCCCTAATCGGGGTTCAAACCTTCGTGCACGCGTGCCCCGTCCGGCAAGCCGTCTGGGCCTCTATTCTTCAGCTTCTTCGGAGCCACGAGTTCCCATCGAACCGTACACAATCAGGCCAATCCCGGCAACATATAACAGTGCAATCACAATGTGTACGTAAACGAGAGGAGCACCGGCATCGCCACCGAAGTTTGTCCACCCCATTGGGCCTAGATTGTCAGTAACGCCACCCACAAACGCCTCAGCCGTATCGTCTGGGACATCACTGAAAGTGTGAATCTCAAACACTGGCATCACATCATTTGAGTCGAAATCCGGATTCATCGAACCGGGCCCGCGAAGATCGAGATAGAAGGCAGCAGTAACCTTCCCGTACATTGGCATATTTGTAATGGGCTCGACCTTCATGTCGATATCGACTCCGAGGTAAACCGGGAGAGCACCCGGCATAGCATCGACAAAGCTCTCAGAACCAATCAGCTTACCTTGAATTTGAGTGCTGGAAGGGTCAAGTGTCACAGTATGCTCAACCATGTCTATTCCCTTGTAGGTAGTCCCAGATCCTACCACGGACTGAGCTATCGCATACCCTATTATGTTCACACTGAACGGGTTCTCAGCATCTGCAATATCGCCGATGGTACCTGCGACTATTGTGTCATCGTTACCGACATGGTCGGAGAGCAGACCTAGGGCAGCATCCTCACGGTGAGGGGCCCTCCATGGGAGGTACTCTGTCATGCCGTAAATTTGACCTTCCTCGCACTCGAGATCATTTCCAAGGAAGTTACCTCCCGCATCGTAGTCGTAGTCGCAAAGACCATCACCGTTGGAGTTGATGTATCCTTGAGCTAGACGCTGTCGAACATTGTCTCCAGCAGTGCTCATCATGTACACAGAACGGTCGCCTGTACTGATTCCTCCAGAGCCATAGTAGGTGTCATTAGTCTCAAGACTCACCCAAGGGAAGAATCCGAAGTATGCATTGACAGCATCATTCCAACCATACAGCCAGTTGCTAACTGGTTGGGTAGTGAATGGCTCGTTGCCAGTTACGAAGTTCAATAGCACCGGCATCACGGTGTCGAAGTAAAAGTTGCCCACCCAATCCCTGAGGGCATGGGCTGCATCTTCAGGTATGCCATACAGAGATGCCACATAGGCGTCATCCCAGACATGCTGGTTACCCTCTGAATCCGGCAGAGACATTCCTGAGAGTTCACCATACATGAATGAGGCCGGGAAGGACGACTTCAGACCGATTTCGGGATCATTGAGGATGAAGTTTGATTGCTCCATTGACAGGTCTGCCATACCAGCGAATTGTTCCCTGTTGAGTCCTATTGGGATGTACTCGCCCTGTAGTGGGTCTGCAGCTCCGAATGCGGTGTGCCACCAATCCTCGGCGTTCATTGTACCCTGTCCTCCAATCAGTATCTTCTCGAAATCCCTTGGCGGGCCGGTTACTCCTAGGCCGACCCATGGCTCGACATAGTCAGCTAGGTCAGCGATTGTCAGAAGGCCTAGGTTGTAGGTAATCATAGCATCATAGTAACTGCCTGACTGTAGAGGCAGCAGCAGACCGATGACCATGCCAGGAAGTGGTATTCCGCTGATTTCGAATGAGGTAAGCATGCCAACGCTCTCGTTGAATAGTAGATTCTCCAGTGTAAGCGGATCATTCACCATGATTCCGCTGACCTCGTGGAATCTTTCTTTGAGCTGTGGGGTCTGGTTGTTAATCTCGGCCCCCCCGCCGTGTTCCACGAACTTGCTCGCCGCTAGCCCGAAGACAGTTGCATCCACAGATGCCATTGTTGCAGCATCGGAGCCGGCGTAGCCATACAATGCTGCCCGAGTCTGAGTAACTTGACCTCCATCAGGAGCGCCCATTCCAGCAACGATGACCGGACCCAGATCGCAAGTAAGGGCTATGCAATTTCCAGTTGAAGGATCAACTGCATCGTAAAGGATGCTGTCTGCAAATGGGAAGAACATCTGAGTGTTGTTCAGTATGTCGCTCGTGCTGGCATCGGGCCCCGAGAAGACTCCAGAGAGGATCCCTGAAGGCGCCAGTATGGAGGCATTGGCTTCGTCCATCCCCGTAGCCTGTAGACTCATTGAGAACGCATCCACCATTCCCTCAATATCCTCAGACGCCCAGATACTGGGGGCCCTGTTGGACAAATCGAAATCAATCATACCTGCCGCAAACATTGCTTTGGCAAAGGTCTCGCCATAGAATATTCCACCACTATCGCCACCCATGCCACCTATCCTCTGAGTATTCCAAAGAATATTCACATTGGTGATGTTAGTTTCGCCTGAAACAGAGGCGTGCTCAACGCCCTCATTGTCAGTCCATTTACACTCAGCACACCACTCGAAGACGTCGTACTCAGAGTAGGTTACAGTTTCCGCCTCGTAATCGAAGCCGAGAATTTCCTTGGTAGTTGTGACATTGTAGATGAAGGGGCCCATCATGGTGAAGGCATCAGCCGGATTTTCTGAATCCAAGGCCGATGCATCTGTTATCGAATTAGCGAAGTAGACTCTCGGAGCAGTAGATATATGCCACTCCTCGTCGTAGTCCACTGAGTAGTTCTCATTACCATCCTCGTCATAACCGTCGTATAGTCCTGTAACTCCTTCCGCAACTGTGCCTTCGATTATACCATCTACGACACCCGTCACACCGATTCCTATGTTCACAAGTAGGAGCAAAACCCCTACACCCAATGCTGTTTTCTGTCTATCCATGCTGCCGCACCTAGAGTCCTCAGCAGGGTTGAGCGGATAAGCGTTACAGTAGCAAAAAAGACCCCTCTGAATCACAACTCAATCAGATGAATCCGAAACCATCGAACTCGCGCGCGAACGTGTACAGCATTATTGGGACCAGAATAATCCCCATCGCATGGCTTCTTCTGATGCCAATCCGAGGGGGCATCAGACCCATCGCGGTCCCAATGATTAGCACCCCAAGTCCAATCCATCCAGTGGACAGCCAGACCAATATGGCGATGAACCCAGTCACTGAAATTACCAATGTCCGTAAAGGGACCAACTCATGTACCTTCAGCATGCCCTTGCCAACCTTAATCATCACAGGAACCGCGAATAGCCCGGAAGCGATTGTAATACCTAGTAGTCGTACGAAATCCGCAGGCGGATCGACTGCGTTCCACATGTCGATTGGATACATCATGTTGAGAGCTAGTGCGGCTCCAGATCTAGGCCGTCCGACCATGTACAGGAAGCCCAGAACCATGACTGTAACAGCGGTGTTCACTGAAGAAAGAATGGCAATAATTTCTAGGTCCTGCTGCTGATTCTGCGCCCCGAGGTCGAGGTCAGGACTGACTCCTGCCTCAGACAGGACCTCCTCGAACATCCCCCTCTCTTCTTCTGAGAGGTCATCTAGACCCTCGATGTCTGTAGTAGTTCCACTAGGTGTGAAGCCCGGCTGAGTTCCATGCTCAAAGTCCGCGGGGATGTAGTTGGGGTCAGTCAGCCTGCCCCAGAAGTTCCGCATGCTCATCACCACAACAGTCGCTTGAGCAGCAGTCATACCGGGAAGGATAGCCATCACTGACGAGACGATAGCAGACAGAAACGTCGGTACTGCAAGTGGCCTCATCGGCGGCATCTCCCAGTTCGGCTCTTGCGGCGGTATCTCTGAGGTCGTAACATAGATGTCAATCAGGTTCGCGATACCGAATAATCCGGCTAGGCCCGGGAACAGCAGCGTCGCTGACGGCATGCCGATAGGTGATCTACCTGGCAGCTCGAACACAGCCCAGCCATAGAATCCTGTCAGCAGGAAGAAGAATGTAGCAGCGAGTATGCCTGCTACCCTAGAGCTATCGCCGAGTCGTAGGTCGATGTTCTCCCACTTACGATGAATTCTAAACTTCCAAATTGGTATATTGAACTCTATTTTTCGTGGTAGTGGTACTACCAGCCTGCTGGTGATCCTCTGACTCCACTCGGGCCAAGATAGGCGTGTAGTTTCAGTCAGAATCAGGAATATCGAGATGGTCAGTAACAGCCAGGGCAGGACATCTCGACTGGACTCGTAGAGACCTAAACCCGGATCCTCACCGAATAGAAGTCTAGCCACAATAAGCAGTGGAATGGACATCAGCATGCCCATTTGCGAACCTCGCGCTGAATATGCCACTCCTTGTGCGGCTTGACCGGAAATAAGCATCCTATGACCCGGCAGCAAGGCTAGGGCCATGTTATCGTCCGGAGCCCCAACCAATGCACTTGGGATGTAATTGAGGAAGGTGTGAACCGTACCACAGGCGACGATGATTCCCGCCACCGCATCAAGAGGGATGCCGATTGCTACTGCGACGGGGGAAAGACTGAGAGCGATTAGGGCGACATTGTTTACGTGAAATCCTGGAATCAGTCCGGTCAGGCAACCCAGCATGATGCCGAACAAGTATGATGCAATGAGCCAACCGAAATCTAGCAGCACACCGTCCATGCAACCACCTAAGGTCTGATATCAATGCAGAACTGCGCGGAATTTTCTATCGAGTCCTCGGTCATAGTCAGCCGACCAACCCATTCAATCGGCTCTCCAATCTGCACCTGCTGACTCGACTCGGTACCGTCGCCCAGCAGACAGACTCTCTCTTCGCTACCGGAGCGCTCAATCCACTGATCTCCATCTTCATCCATCACAGCCTCTCCGGTAATCTGAACCTTCCAGCCGATATTCCATTTCCAAGAGTTGTAACCATCACCCCAATTGAGGACAGTTGGTTCTGGAATCTCCCCTAGAAGCCATGAGCGAGCCTCGAGCACTACTCTACCGTCCGCGACCGACCAAAGCACTGTAGCATTGAATCGAATCTCCTGCCCCGGCTCAATCCATTCCGAGTGCTCTCCGACAAGATGCAGTCTCAGCTTGGTATCGCGGTCGTAGTATCCTTCACCGTCCCCAACGTATCCCTTGTCATAATCAGGAGAAATCGGGTCAGTTACCCAACCCTCGAACTGGTAACTGTCCCCCACATATGAGAAGGGATCCTCTGCAATGTCCTTTAGTGGAATAATATCATCTCCGAACTGGCCCGGAGGAAATTGTAATGACTCGACATAGCCTCGGTCCAAACAGACCTCGGCTTCATTGTTTGACCAGGCTAGTCTACCTCCCCAGTCACCACTCTGTCCGACTATGTCGGATTCTAGATCCTCGGGTGAGGGCAGCAGGCACAGTCTGTCGTTAGGAGAATCACCCTCAATCCACCAATCCTCGCCGTCACTTGCAATGGTGCCATCGATCATCACCAACTTGCCGACCTCATAGGTCAGAGTGTACGGCTCGACCTCCCAGCTGAGGTATAGAACCTCACCCTCTCCACCAGGCAGAACCTCAACCTCGGTGGCCTGCACCAGCAGCCTCCAGCGGTACGATCGCTCGTCGAACTGCAACCATCCGCTTGCTCTGACATGACTTCCGGCCTCAACCCATTCCATTACCCTGCCCTCGATCTGTATGTACAGTAGGTGATCGGCTCCTCCATATGCCTGATTGTCCATCAGGTACAACGAGTGGTAGGTCACATCAGGGGCGAGCGACTCGCTTAGCCAACCATCGATAGTGAGAGATTGGTTAGCGAAGGATTCTGGATTCCGACCAACCTCGACCAACTTGGTCTCAGTGAACTCGATTACCTCGTCCTTAGTCACTATTGCACCATATCCATTTGATTGTAGCCATATCCTACCATTCCATTCGGACACCTCTCCCTCTACGGTAACTACTGTTCCGATCGGAGGAACATCGTTAGTCCAGTCGACATTCCAGCGCACCTTCGCAACAGAGTGCCCTCCAATTTCTTGGACTTGCAAGTCTATCCGGTCAGCGCCCTCTCCGTACGGGTCGCGAACATATCCTGTAAGCACACCCTCAATCTTCACGGTCTCCCTAGGGTAGTTCCGTATCTCGTCTATTTCTATCATATCAGGCTCCCTTATCACAGCGTAGAAGTTCATCGCCGAGACAAGAAGAAGCGATGTGAAGAACATCACCCAAAGCTTCGCCATGCACACACACGGAAGGACACCGTGCTTCAAGGTTGAGAGGGCTCGTCAAGCATCTCCGTAGCGAAGATAACTTCATTTCACAGAGTGCACGAGACGAGTTAGGGACCCGTAGCTCAGTTGGTTAGAGCGCTCGGCTCATAACCGAGTGGTCATCGGTTCAAATCCGGTCGGGTCCACTCCGCCTACTTCACAGGCTCAGCAACCGGCTTCTAGTGGTCCAGTTCGTGCGAAGCCTCAAATACGGTCTCAGGGGGCCTCGATGTGATGACAAAAGCGCGTTCGGTCCGGCCGGCAGTAATGATTCTGGCTGTATATTTCCTAAGCACTTGGATGGGTGCAGCGGCAGTTCAGGCCCAAGGGCCTGTTCCTGACATCACTCTCAGCTGCCAGCAACCGCAGCCCATTGATGTGTATCCTGGCGCCACAAGGACCACCATAATCGACTGCACGCTGGAGAATCCGACTATCCATCAGGAGAAGGTAAACGTCCAGATTCAGTCCGGTTCTCTTGCAGCCGCCGGCCCTGCTTCCATGACAGTCGGATCGCAGTCTGATGTGTCATTCCAAGTCGTCGCCAGAGCTGATCTGAGAATGCCCGAAGGCTCACAGATTATCTCAATCACAGCCGAGGTCGTTCAGGCCGATGGAATTACTTGGGTCGGGACTCCAACCACTTACAAGGTTCTGGCAGTGATTAGGCAGTTCAGCCGCCTTAGAGTCGCCTCCGAGGTCGCATTCCTACAACTCAGGCCCAAGGTTGACTACATGCTGACCTTCGATGTCTACAACGACGGCAACGCGATGGATAGATTCAATGTCGGCGTCGAGAACTACGGCGACCTAAATGACGAGGGCTTCCAACTCAGCATCCCTCTGGTCTCAGTCGAGATAGAGTCGATGGCTCCTGCCGAGAAGATATACGTGCAGATGAGAACTCCAAAGAACCAAGGCTGGACGGACAAATACTTCTCTTTAATGTTCAAGGCCACTTCTGAATATTCGGTCAGAACTGAAGGTATTCCGAATTACCAGATACAGACGATGACGATATACATCAGAGGCGTCTATCTGCCTGGATTCGAGTTAGTGGGCACTATGATGATCACTACTCTCGCAGCGGCAGCAATAGCAGGTAGGTACCGCGACGATGACGATGATCCGGACGAACCCAGAGAGCTCGACGCGCGTCTCTTCTGACCTCAGTTAGAACATCGGATTAGTCAACGGGTTGATAACCGACCTCTGTGACGTGCGCATGTAGGGGAGTTAGATGAGTGACGGGGGTCTGCTACAGAAGGCGATAGAGCAGCAGTCCGGTTCTCAAGACGAACCCGTACTCATGGCTGACGTGCAACCTGCCGCTTCTACAGGATTTATTTCCGCCCCGATTCGTTCAGGTGCCGGCTTAGCCGTATTAGCTCTAATCTCGTCTTTAATAGTCTCAAGACCAAGTGTCCAGAGTGAGTATTCATTTTTGGGAATCATCCCCCTTCTAATTTTCGCAATCTCGTTCTATCTTGTGTGGAATGCAATCGGAAGGAAGCAGACTGCTGCAATAGCCGTAGTCTATCTCCTGCTCGCAGCTTCACCTTATCTGGTCATGAGCCTCACCGCAGGAGAGATTACAGTAACTGACTCTGAACTTTCAGACGATTCAACCACCATCACTTTGACCATCAGAGAATCTGGCGCAATCCTAGGGTCATCTGTGGATTCTGCAGATGTTTCAATCACCTACGATGGTGACGAAGTATACTCGGAATCGATGGCCTTCTCAATTAACAGAGAGGATGGGTACAGTAAGTATGGAGAAATAGATCTGACTGTAGTAGATTGGTACGACGGAAACGCAGCCGACGATGCTGAGTATGTCGTGACCGTCGATGTTGGCAGTTCTTCTGACTCTATGCAACTGCAGTCTCGGCATCTACAGAGGACCGTTGATGACGTGAAAGGGGAGACCTTAGGGGCTATTGGTCTAGGCAACGACTGCGGAGAATCCAAGGACTCTTGTATAATCGGTGTTGCTCTGAAATCATGGTCCGGTTTGGATGCACTCGGAGACAATCCACCAGGGGCTCTTCCGTTTGCAGACTATACGGTACAAGCCAACATGTATTTTGACTCCAGTGTTGTTATCTCTTACCCTCTAGTCACAGTTGTGAATGGGGTCGCTGAGTGGGATTCAGGCAACGGAGAGTACGGAGGAGGTAGCGCTCTGTTGGCCGACGACGGTTCCGAACTTCCTCTGCCTGGTTCGGTTGAGTCATTCGAACTCAATACCAAGTACGTTCCAATCGAGGACTGGGCGGTAAACGACTACGGATGCTATCACTTCACAGTCGAGGTCACGCAGACCTCACCTTGGTCCGATGGCGCGACCTTGTCTCAAACCTCATTCTACGAGTACACTGAGGAAGGCGGCGAGACTGGTGGCAACCCTACTAACGAGGCATGGACAAGGGTTACTAGTTGTGACTAGTGCTCATCTTTAGAATACTCTGAGTCAGATTCCTCATCCTCTAAGATGGCATCTGAGGCGCGCCTGAGCATCGTGGCACCTGCAATCGCCATTGCCACTATGATAGCAGCCAGCAGAGGTAGCACTGGCAGAGAATCATCTTCGACGGGCTCAGTCCAGGTCGCCGGTAATGTCGTCATACTGCCTCCTCCAAAGGCATCATCCTCAACCAACTGCGTTGGAGTTAGTATGCGACAAGACAGAGAAGCATCTCCAATCTGAGAATACCTCCATCCAAATGACACTTCGACTGTCTCTCCCGCATCTATCCTGACTTGCTGATATCCTCCGATATCTGCTTCTAAACCAGTTTCGGCAACTTCGCATGTGAAGTAGAGTAGAGCCGCAGCAGTTCCTCTATTGGCCAAGTTAGCAACCACAGGCATTGACTGTCCTCTTGCTTTGGATGTTGAATCCTCACGTATTGTTAGAGACTCCCATTCAACATATGGAATTCCAGAATCCAGAACGATGGATTCTGACCAATCTAGACTCGCTAATCCTCCTCCATAGTTACCTATCTCAGACGAAGCCGGGTTCCAACCAGTTTCGTAAGAGATAACCTCGATTGTCGCAGACTCGGACCAGACAGTTCCATCAGCCCAGCCAATCTCAATCACTCTCTCATTTCCGCCATTTACGTATGCAATTCCATTTTCATCACTGAATACCTCTTGAGTTGACTCCTGAGGGCCGATACCAGAGAGTCTCAGAACTACATACTTAGCATCAAGCTCCAGTGTCTGCTCTGCTAACCTTCTCTCCCATCTATCGATTAGGCCTCCTGATCCAGAGGCAGTTTGGCTCCAGTAAATCAACGAATCAGGCCCTGCTCTGATATCATGATCATCCAAACTCATTGAGAATGATGACAAAGTACCCATGTCAAAAGCGCCTGAGTTTCCAACTATGACTGGTCCAACTCTGTCGAATTCAGTACCCAAGGCTAACACTCCTGTAAGTGAGTCGCCACCCAATCCCCCATCGACAAATATCTGAGCACCCAGAATAGTCGAACTGTATGTATTCATTGTTCCATCAACAAATATTTGGAACCCCGGTTCGCCTGCTCCCATCATGTTCATTGTTTCTAATTCAGAGCCTAGAATGGTAGTCTCTCCCCCTGCCTCGGTACTGATTGTAATCGAGGCTACATACGAAGAACTCGTTGAATAACCTGTAAGTCCAATCCAGACATCACCAGTACCATCCTCAAAGTAAAATGTATGGGAACTTCCATTGAGAGTAATCCACTCTGCGCCAATATGTGCTGTATCGCCGAAGTAACTATCTCCTACAATTGTACTCATCTCTACTTCAAATGAACCGGAAATACCTTCTCCCGGTACCTTGAATTTGGAAATATTTTGCTCGTCCCAATATCCCATACTAGCTATTGCCGTTGGTGGGGCTTGGGCGATTAATGAAGAACGATCTAATGTGAGCTTACCACCATCATCGACATGTATGCTTGAGCCAGAGACCATCTCAATATCTGCTTCCTCAATCGTTAAATGACCACCGTCAATTATCCTAATTGTATCTTCAATGGTTTCATCTCCATTCCAAGTGACATTTCCACTGATTACGGTCTCTGAATCCTCAGCGAAAACCACCCCTGAGACCAGGAGAACGGAGGAAATCATCAGAATGGATTGTAGCAATGCGGCGCACCTCATAGTTCAGATTCGATGAGAGTGCCATGAATAGTTTTGCCCGCCATTCTTCGGATAGGGTTCATTCGCCGTCTCTGTCTGGAAGGCCCGTGAGCATGTCGCCGCTGTTCCCTGCACCCGACTCTGTGGACTTTGCTTTGAACATCATCACGGTGTTGATGATGTATGGGCCATTCTATTTGGCAAATACAGGTGCAATGCTGTTTGGAAAGTGGATTCCCGACAGGCTGGGATTCAGAAGCGTGATTATCGACGGAGGTAGAGATTGGAGCGATGGCTACCGAATTCTGGGGGATGGAAAGACGTGGAATGGAATGTTTGGCGGTGCTGTTTTCTCAGGACTTCTTACTATGTTTGCTCACCACATATGGAGATCAAACACACCTCCTGATGCAAGGCCATTCATTGACCCTACTCTTTTCAGTGATTCATCTGATTGGTTCTGGCTTGGAGGTGAGTGGGGAGCAGCCTTCGTCATGGGATTCACCCTTGGAATCGCTTGTATGCTCGGCGACACAGCCGGCTCCTTCGTGAAGCGTCGTCGCGGCCTGAAAAGAGAGGGTGATGAAAGCTCTAAGGCCCCACTACTCGATACTGTTCCATTTGCCCTGTCGATTTTCCTGTTCTCCTTCCTTCTTTTCGATGACCAAATTATCATGCATGAGCAATTGCACGGCGAGATTTTCACTCTACTGATTCTGACGCCAATCATCCACAGACTATTCAATGTCCTAGGATACAGGCTAGGTCTCAAGTCGGTCCCATACTAGAAAGCCCCGGGCGGAATCCATTATCTCCCTATGGCCTCACGCACATGCATGCCTCCTCTCTCTGTCTTAGTTGTAGGAGGAGGGGGCAGAGAACACGCCCTATGCATTGGTCTTGCCAACAGCCCCTCGGTGGGTGCTGTGCACTGCTCGCCCGGGAATGCAGGGACGTCCATGGTCGCGACCAATCACGAAGTTTCAATCAGTGAGACTGAGGAAATAGTCACCTTGGCTCTTCAATTGGAGGTCAATCTTGTCGTCGTAGGTCCAGAGGCCCCTCTTGTAGGCGGTCTAGCTGATTCTCTAAGGAAGTCTGGAATCTCCTGCTTCGGGCCGCACTCCGAGGGGGCACGTCTGGAAGCTTCCAAACTACATGCCAAGGAGATCATGAAATCCTTGGGCGTGCCTACTGGGGGCCACATAGTCGTAGATGATCCATCTTTGGTTCAAAGCGCACTTGACAAGTTCGATGCCCCTTGGGTGATAAAGCGAGATGTGCTAGCGGCTGGCAAGGGCGTCACTGTCAGTTCAGAAAGGCATGTTGCCGAGCAAGCACTGTTGGAAGGAATTGACTTGGACGGGTTCGTACTGCTCGAGCAACATCTCTCCGGAGAAGAGGCGTCTGTGCTCGTCGTGATGGACGAATCCGGATACATCTGCTTGCCCGCAAGTCAGGATCACAAGAGAGTAGGAGAAGGCGACACAGGACCAAATACCGGTGGAATGGGTGCTTACGCCCCGGCTCCAGTTGTCTCTAAATCAGTCATGCACAGGGTCACTCACGAGATTGTCGAACCCATGCACCATCACCTCAGGAATCAAGAGATTCCCTATCGAGGGTGCCTGTATGTCGGACTGATGATCGATGAGGACGGCTCACCGGGAGTAATCGAATTCAACGTCAGGTTCGGAGATCCTGAGACCCAAGTCACTATCCCCCTAATCTCAAGTGATCTCGGACAACTCCTACTCGCTTGTGCTGAGGGTAGAGTGAAAGAGGAGGAATGTGAGTTCCATGAGTTGAGTGCAGCCACAGTTGTACTAGCCTCGGAGGGATATCCGGCGACATCGTCGACGGGCAGAATCATCACCGGAAGTGAAGTCAGAATCGAAGAGGGGATGACATCAGCTTACGTCCACTACGCCGGGACCGTGCTGAGGGATGAAGAAAGACCAGTTTCTTCGGGGGGGAGGGTGCTGTCCGCGACCGGATTAGCCCCTACTCTGGGCGATGCAGTGAGTGCCGCTTACGAGTTGATTGAATGCATTGAACTAGAGGGTTCTCACTACAGATCAGACATCGCTTATCGGGCTCTATAGCGATTTCTTATGCCGATTCACGGAGCTTGAATTAGCCAACCATTCTACGAATGGTTATAACATCCAGTCAAATCGGCGCGACGCTGGCCTTTAGGTCGAACACGGTGATTGACGATGAATGAGAATGATACCGCGGCTGAAACTGCGCCTTCCCAGACGGGAATCGCTTCCGCCCCAGCGGTGCTGGTAACACTACTAGCACTGTTCTTCGGGGCCGATTATGTCGCGAATGGAGTTATGGAAAATGATGGATATATGCAAGTCCTGATTCTGCCCGCCGTAGCCACACTGGCTGCTGCGTTAGGCAGAATGGGTGCCTTTACTTCATTCGGCCAACTCTCCAATTACCGCAGCGCTATTGTGATCTTTGGATTCATTGCTGCCGCGGCAACCATCTCTCTTGCCTACAATCTGTTTGAAAGCGTTGGCAAGCTGGGAGCATTTACCTTCGCTTTGGTCGGTATTTCGACGTATGTACTGACCCGTTCAGAGAGAAGGGAAGAATCCAGTATCCTGCTTTCCGTGGTCGTTGGATTCCACTTCGCCGTGTCCCACGCCGCTAACTCGGTGTTGGATTCATCGGACTGGGCAGGTGCGGCACATGACTTGCTGGATGCCGAGAGGGCCGCAATGGCATCTATCTTCTTTGCATTCTGGGCTACATCAATCGTGGCTGGCGTTATCATCACTACTTTGATGAGGCATAGATTGGATTTAGCGGGCTCTGGAGCCTTCGGAAAATCCTTATCGCCATCCGGCCGAGTTATGATGGCAACCCTGACGACCATCCTGTTGGTCCAAGCGATACCACTGGTTTGGCTAGGGCAACTATCCGGAGTCCAAGAGTACGCCAATCATGAGTATCTTGGCTCTGTTTGGGCGTTGTTCACTACTGTGATAGTGCTCTTCGTTACGCTTTGCTACTGTGAGAGGTGGAACGTCATCGGCGCCCTAGTCTCTGTGAACTGGCTGCTGTACACTGTGGGACATCTGCAAGAGATAGGGAACGAGTTCCCAAGCTTCCTATCTGGCGAGGATGCGATGAGCACGTTCTCTTGGTTCTTCATTGGTTTCTGGCTCAACGTCGCTGCAATCATGATCGCCTCCCGTGGCTACTTCGGGGACGTTTCTCCGAGGCACGAACCGAGTCAGGCGCGAATTTGGTGGAGCAACAACTCCTATTCAGTCATGGTCGCCCTAGCGCTTTTCGTCGCATTCGCCGTCAGGACTGGATGGAACGTACTGCCTGCGATGAACGCCTCGGCCACCGGCCTGTGGGATATGACCGGTGGCTCCGACCCTTGGTACATGAAGCGAGTCGTCGATTACATCGTAGCTGAGAGGAGCCACTACATCTTCGACCACGACAGAGCCTATCCGATGGGGGCGATTAACCCCCGTCCACCTCTCTTTTCATGGTCACTCGCTCTAGGGGGAATTGGACTATCTTGGCTTCTTGAGATGCCGGTAGACGAGGCGACTTGGTGGAGCGTCGCTACCATGCCAGCGGTCTTTGGTGCGCTGATTGTACTACCAGTGGCTGCAATCGCAAAGAACGTACACAGTAAGGGAGCAGGTATCTTGGCGGCTTGGCTGATTGCCCTGATGCCCGGACATATCTCGCATGCAACATTCGGGCTCGCGGACCACGACTCCTTTGCACTCCTTTTCCTCTCTATGGCATTCTACTACTGGGTCAGGGCGATAGAAAATCTAGGCACGGACAAACTCTTCCTGAATCCGAGCTCCAGCCCGCTGTATCTGCTGGCAGGAATTAGAGAGACCTGGCACAGGAATCCACTTGCGATGGCTTTCGCCACAATGTCTGGCATCTCTTTTGCTACTGTCGCTCTTGGTTGGAAGGGATTCGTATACGGCCCAGGTATTCTTTTCCTCGCTTTCTCGGGACAGATTGTTCTCAACATGTTCCGCAAGAGGGACAGCCTGCCTCTTACGTCCGTAGCTTTACAGATGCTACTCACTTCCTTCTTCATACCACTCCCATTCTACATGTGGCCCGGACTCAACCTCGTATTCGATCCCAGTGGATTCCAGCCGATGTTCTATATCATCGGATTCACCATAGCTCTGGGATGGGTCGCATCCTCCTTCAGAGACAAGCCTTGGCTACTGGTATTAGGCACAGGAGGCCTGTTGATTGGAGGAATACTGATGATACTGTATATCCTACAGGAGCTGGAGATCTACAACGGCTGGGATATCCTATTCACAGGTGGATTCTATTTCTCAAAGAACAAGATTTTCGGCACCATCGGAGAGGCTCAGGCGCCAAGCAGAGGAGTTCTATTTGCTTCCTATGGTCCAGTGGTAGCTCTGATTGCTGTAGGCTGTGCCTTCGTCCTGATGTGGCGTGGCGCCCGCAGAGGACGTCAGAGCCACTTACTATTGGGCCTCTGGGTAGTTATTTCCACTTACATGGCATGGTCGGCTGGCAGATTCATCTTCAACGCGACTCCTGCAATGGCGGTTGTTGGAGGAATAGGCTTAGCTATGCTCTGGGAAGGGGCCAATTTCACCTCATTTGTCAAGGAGTGGCGTCGCTCGGGTATAGGAACTCCGAGAACTAGGTTCAGGTCGGCCTGGCCAGCGGCCAAGCGCAATCCATCAATCCCCGCTATTCTAGTCATCCTGATGATGGTTGCCTCACAGCATGCCACCTATGGGATTGACTCGGGAATTCCTCGAGGAGAGTCTTCTGCGTCAGATGTCGATCAGACGATTCATGACATAGCACCTGATTTCCTCAGAGCCGAGCTACTTGGCCTATCAGTACTGAAGAGCGAGGGATACAATCCAGAATCTGAGATGTGGTACATGGGAACATTCGGACCTGGATTCAACAGCGGCTCTTGGAATCTGGCCTACGATTGGCTGTCTGAACAGGACTCGGATGTGGGCTTCAGCGAGAGGCCAGCCTTCGTTTCTTGGTGGGACTACGGATTCCAGGCGCTGGCCCAAGGCCAGCACCCCACTGTGGCTGACAATTTCCAGTCAGGAATCCCCCATAGCGGAGGAATGCTGCTTTCCAACAGTCAGGAGGACACCCTGTCCTTGTTCATCACCACGCTCGCGCAAGGCGATCGTCGTTACCATGATGGAGACGGATTCACCGACTCTTTCAGTTCAGTTCTCTCTGAGCACATGACAGCTGATCAAATTGAGGAGTACAACACCATACTCTCAATCGAGGTCAACGACGAAGCCGAAGTACTATCTAGAGCAATGGCCATAGTCGCTACTGATGGCCATACCGAACTACTTCGTGGCTACTCTCTGAATTCCGATGGTCTGCCTGAGCCAGAAGAGAAGTGGATTGTCCTGATTGGTGGGACTCAGATGGGCAACTCAACTGACAACGAGATGGATGCCTTAGAGCTGTTCAATGCCACCAGACTCAATAACGCCCAATTCGATATAGATAACACACACTACATGATTGGAGGGTACAGATACACCCGCGATTTAATTGAGGACTTCAATGATGTCTCCACTGGCTTACACCGGACCAATGCGAAACTCGCATTGAGCCGTGCGTTTCTTTCGGCCGCCTTCGACATCAACTCGCTGTCTGACATCTATCACGACATCACCGAACTAGACTACGAGGTTCAGGATTACCAAGGGACCCTCGGCCAGACTGTTGTTAGGAATAATGATATCCGCTATTTCGCAATTGATAACAGACTGTATCCTCTTGGAGGCTCTTACTATGGAGACTATCAGTATCATCGCGGACAGACAACCGGTATCTTCCATGCCCCCACCGGTCTTTCCGGCCTTGACCTAGACGATTACATCACTTCAGTCTACGAGACTCAGAGAGGAGAGAATGGCCCAATCATCCCGAGAACTGCTGAGGAATATGAGAAGGAGTACCTGGATGACATTATCCGTCAGAGCTCAGGAGCTTCTTCTGACTCAACCGAGATTATCAGAATGGTCGATATCGACTATCAGCAGCAGGCCGCCTTCTTTGAGACTATGGTGGCGAGATTCTACGTCGGATACTCGACATCCCTGCTCGGACTACCTGGAGATGCCGAGCAACCTGCTCCTCACTTCTACATGACAGGTACACCAGGCTCCTACTTGGAGAACGCTTACCCGCTTCCCGGAGCGATGATGAATCACTTTGTCATAGCCAATTGGTATGACCAAGAGCGCTGCGATTTACTTCAGAATGGCTCCAAGGCAGATGAGAATTGCACTAACCCGACCATCGGCTCAGCAAATACTCAAGTCAAGATTATGAAGTACTACAGCGGTGCAACCTTGGAGGGTACCGTAGAGCTAGAAGGCATTGGCCCAATACCCAATGCTAGAGTAATGTTCGAGCGCGACGCATTCAGCGGCGAAGAGATTCCTGATGCCGACGGTAATATTGTCGATGCCGATGACAGGACATACTGGATTCCAATTGGATATTCGGATGCCGATGAGAACGGCCACTTCTCGTTCACTGCGCCAGCAGGTAAGATCAGAGTTTCCGCCTTCATCGGAGATGCTGACCTCGATTCTGCCAGATCGGCAATGATGACTGGAGATGTAGGGCAATCACTAAATGACCTTTTTGAAGATACTTCTGCAAGTCGCAGCGTCAATCCGATTACTGGAATTCTGGCCAACGTGTCCGGAGCAACCTGGTTGTCTGAAACCATCGTCAACATTTCCGGAGAGGCCGGCCACAGTAATGGAGAGCACACTGTGTATGGCAATGTCTCTGTCCAACCGTCCCACGCCACTGGGATGCTGGTCTGGTCTGGAGCTGAATTCTTCGACCAAGACCCACTTACTGATGTGACTGTAGAGATTACCCTTTCTTCCGACCATGTTCAATTACCTCCATACTCGGCAACGACTTCCAGTGGTGTCGTAGAAGGCTATGACCTGACCTTCGGAGGAATCGGCCAAGTGTCATTTACTGGCGAAGGCTCATTGATATCTCAAGGAGTTGTCACAGTAACTGACTTCACAGGCAATCACACCCAGACTATTTCACATAACCATAGCCTTACTGGTGATGGTTTGTTCTCCGGCCGCGGGACTCTATCCGGCATCATTTCTGATGATATCGAAATTCCCGATTGTGGTGTCAATTCATCAATGCCTGAGAACCATTCTGTATGCAATCTCTCATCGGGAGATTTCTTGATTGAAGGCGATGTGAATGCGACCGGGCGATTCACTTCCAATGGCACCACCGCTTTCAAGAGGAGCCTGAGTCATGCCACCTTGGTAGGTTCGGGAGTGTTTGAAGTTAATACCGCCGATGACTTGGAGAACTATGGAACTATCAACGGAACCTTCGCTACAGTAGAGGGTGAAGGTATCTTCAGCGGCCCGATGGTCCAACCTGGGACCTTCCACTTCGTCGATGCAGTGCCTGGAGAGTATGATATTGCAGTTATTTTCGGAGATGAGACCAGAGTCGAACTAGATGAGACATTCACCATACCATTGTTCGGAAACCCTGAGGTTTCCACCGTACACATCGCTGGTGGTTCGATTAGTGGCTATCTGCTAAACTCATCTGGTTCTCCAATCAATGCCTCAGTAGCACTGCTTGAGGAAGATTCTATCTCAACTGATGCCATTGAGATTTGCGATGAACCTGAATCCACACCTTGCTTGCTAATTCCAGATACTGAAGGGTTCTTCGAGTTCGGCCCTATTGTACCGGGTAATTATACGGTTCAGACCGATGTGGATGGAGATGGTTTCCCAGAGCTCTCTGAGGATTACGTATTCGATTCTGTGTCAGATATAGCAGTCGAGTTCCCTTCTCCGGTTCCAGACAAATCAGATCTTACCTTCACACTCATTGAGAACGGGAATGAAGCACCCAATCTGAACTTGACACTGCGTCTGAAGAACGGCACCGGAGATTCTGCTGTTGTCGAATTCGATAACGAGTCCGGAGTCTACAGAGCAGAACTGGCTCTCGGGACTTGGATATTGAATCACACACTTTCTGATGAATTGCAACTGTGGGAACAGATTGAAATCGGCGAGGAAGACATCAACGCAGAGTATCAGTTTCAAGTTAGTATTCGCGTTGATGGCACCGTATTCTACGAGGAGAGCCTTGAGGCCCAAGATGGCCCCGATCAGGAGAAATTACTCGATTATGTTCCTGTCGAGTTCCACTGGGATGGATTCAGTACCGTAGTAGAAACAGATGGAGGTGGGCAATTCTCGGTTATTCTCCCCGAAGACTCAGTAGTCGATGCCACTGTTCAGTTGGCCGGGGCTATGCTGAATCTAGTGAACGGTACTAGGTTCACGGTTACTTCTGGCGGACCTAGTATCGGAGGAGAAGTGTATGACAACCTAACTCTGCTGGCTATTCCTGGTTACGCTGTTGAGGGTGTGGTAAACATCAATCGTGAGCACAACCCACTGCTATCTTACTATGGCGGCTGGAAGCCAATCGTTGTTGTCGCGGACAATTCTGAGACCGATGTCCGCTGGCACACAGATGTAAGGGAAGACGGCCATTTTGAGATGGCTCTACCAAGGGGCAATTGGACATTTGATTTGGATGCCGACTGGATCGCATCCATCCCAGCCTATCTTGATGTAGATGGCAAGAACGACACCGTAGAAGTAATCACGAATCCAATCAATAGCACTGTGACCGTTTCTCTATTCATGGATCAAAGCGGCGACAATAATGCATCCAATGGGACTCCAGTCACATTCCCATTCGACATAGTTGATGCATTCAACAGTTCGAGAGTAGTCTACAAGGTGGATGGAAATGGAAGCGAGTGGGCTGCGGAAGGTTTGGCGGAATTCTCTCTTGAGCCTGGATTTTATCGTATCGACATCTCTTCATCTAACTCAGAGGATAATCTCTTCGGCACCCGGATAATGACCGGTAATACGCGCTTCGATATAGGGCTACTCGGTAACTCCATCGATAGATCTCTAGGCTTCGACCCAGAGTGGAGAGTCAATATCACATTCACAAATGAGAGTGGCGGAGTTCTTTCTGGCCATTTAGTGGAGATGACAAATGCTCAAACTGGATGGATTCTTTCTCACATGACTGATGAGAACGGGATCTTGAATGCCCATATTTCTGAGGGAGAATGGATAGTTTCTATCGGACCGTTTGAGACCGCACAGGGGGTAACAGAGATTCTGCGCGAACTCGTCAGCTCTTCCTCGGAGAATGCAGGAAATGACATTTCTATGTCTACTGCACAAGTGGCTGAATTCGAACTGTCATTGTTTGAGGACTATTCAGGAGATGCGCTTGAAGGAGTCTCAGTTTCCCTCGAATCGCTTGAGGGATTGGGTTCATTGCAAATCAGTCCTACTGATGCCTCAGGTCTGACAACGGTGGACGTAGCTCCCGGCGATTGGCTGATATCACTCAATATAACTGAGAGCGGTCAGAGATGGGTCATTGTCGAATCCGATAACACCACTCTTAATGCCTTCTCTGGCGATAACCCGCGTACGAACCTAACAGCCAACAAATTCGTCGAATTGAGTGGGAATGTATTCTGGGACTTCAATGATGACAACTCTTCAAATGTAGGGGAGGGTCTTGAAAATTCTTCAATTCTCATTGTAGGCCAAGAAAACAACCACTCGGCCACCACGGACAGCAGCGGAGATTGGTCGACCTATGTCCCAGCTGGTACATCTTGGACCGTCGAGATTTCGGCCGATGGATTCTTGACTCAGAATTTCTCTACCGAAGTGTCCGGAGTCTCCAACTCGGTTGACACTGAAATGTCAGCTCTTCCAGTCTCTGTTCAAGGGACAGTCTCATACATTGATTCTGAGCAACTATCCTCTATATCCGAAGGAGTAATCCTTGAACTGATTCCGGTTGAGGGGATGGTTCGTGAGATAGTTACCCCCGAGAAGGAGATCTTGGATGGATCTTGGACTGGCAACTGGTCAACCGAGGTCGAGCCAGGAGGGTGGATTCTACGGGCCAGTTATGAGGATGGCAACCTGATTGCTATGGGGCTTGTAGAAGCTGAGGTTGTGATTGGGGGTTACCTCGATCTGGAGATGACTGAGGGCGGCTGGTTCCGAATGGACACGAAATGGCTGGACTATGAAGGCGCCTCACGGACCCTCGCAGATACAGATTTGGCAGAATTCAATATGGTCGACGAGCCAAATCTGATCATAAATATTGGAGCTGGGATGGAATGGGTTCAACCGGTCAACCAAGAGGGCTTCATAGAGATGCTGATGATTCCTGGAATCATTGATGCATCCAGCGAGTTCGAAGTTATACAGCGAAACCTGACCATGTCCTACACAGGCGGACAAGGAGTAACGATTAGCCCCGGACAGGAGTCCCCTCCGGTCACTCTGTCGCACGTGCGCATAGCGAACCATGAGATCTCAGTTTCATTTACCAACAACTCTGGAGGAGATCCCGATTACGAGGGGACAGCAGACAGTGCTAGAGCAGTAGTAGACTCCGAAGGAGGATACGACCCAATCGTGTTCCAGATGTCTGTAGAATACCTCGGTCACGAACCATTCGATTCATTCAGCATCACGGGAGAAACCGCCGGAACCGATGGCAGTGATTGGCTGGTCGAGTTCCACAACGGTTCCGGACTATGGAATAGCACATCTGAGTTTGACATGGGCCTAGATAACGTCCTGAACTTCTCGGACTTACACGTCAGGGTGACTCCAGCCAATCAATCTACAGCCCATTCTTTCGCCAATGGCCATACCGTATCGATGACTATCGCATCCACTGATGACGGTTACATGAAGGACCAATCTGTGGTTGTTAAGATTCCTCAGATCCATGGTTTCGAGCTTACAGAGCCAATGGATGAGGCCTATGGCATCGAGCCCGGGGAGTCCATTGCCACGGGAATAAAATTCACCAATTCTGGTAATGGTGACGAGCTCTACGAGTTCGAGTTCGATGACTCGGAACTACCCGATGGATGGATTCGCACAGGTTCAACATCACACACTATAGGGGCTTTCGTCTCCTCTACTCATAGCGTGTCAGTGATGTCTCCAGCGAATGCAACTGATGAGGAATTCACGATCTATGTCTCAGTTAGAGACAAGGCGAACAACACATATCCAGACATTGAGATTAATGTTCAGACTTCAATGCCCTTACTCCGGATTGTCTCGCATCAGAACTACAATGGTGGCGAGGACGCCGAAGCGGGCCAGACTGCACTGTACAAAGTCGTGGTCGTGAACACCGGACTCGTAGATGCCCAGCAAGTGCAGTTGAACGGGACTCTGTGTGATACATACAGTAGTTGTCCGAGTGCTCCCGGTACTGGAGTCATGGGAACTGACATCCGTGACGTACCTGCCAACTCTGAAGTCGTATTCGAGATATCCTTCGATCTCTCCGATATCAGTCCAGCTACTTACTACTTCCATTTCGAGATAAACAAAACAGGATTCGATTCTGTGGAGGACTACTCGATCACGGACATCAAGGTACGCTCGCCTCCTGTCGAGGAGTCCTCTGATTGGATCGGCTGGCTGTTGGGGGCCATGCTGATTGTCGCATTGCTGACGTTGACAAGGAGAGGCGGAAGACGAAGAGGCTCGGCTCCGTTCTGAACTCTACTCTATATACGAACAGCAACTCATCGCTCTTGGTGATCAAATGTCTGCCTTAGACAAGCTGGAGCTGATGCCTGAACCGGATGATCCGAGGATGATGACGGCAGTTGACACAGATGCCCCAGGTTATCCTGGAGATGTATATGGGATATCCGACGAGGCAGCTAGGCAGCTTCGCTGGCCTGCGGCCCCACTGAAAGAGATATTGTGGCCATGGGGGGCCATTACCTTTGCATTCGGTGCTGCCTTCATGCTACTTGTTTGGCCTTACATCAATGCATATATCTCCCCAATTATCCCTGAGACCGAATGGGCCTTCGACTCCACAGGGATTCGTGAGTTACAGGAGTCCGGACTCGATGGTACTGGAGTCCATGTCTGTATGGTGGATACCGGAATCGACGCCGAACATCCGGATTTCGTCAATCTCTCGTTGGTTGGCTTTAGGGACTTCTACGAGGGTCAGAATGACAATATCAGAGACGTGGGTGATGACTGGCATGGAACGATGATGGCCGGGCTTCTGGTAGCCGACGGTAAATTCCGTGGAGCTGCTCCCGGCGTAGATCTTTCAGTCGCCCTCGCTCTCGGACCCTCTGGCACTTCAGGACAAGAGGACTTGGTGGCACAGGCAGTACGCTGGTGCAGAATAACTCAGGAAGCTGATATAATCAGCCTGAGTCTAGGGGGCAATCCTGGTAGCGGAATGACAGAACAGTCGCAGACCGCGCGGGCAGTTGAGGAGGCATTAGAGGCTGGAATTTTCGTAGTAGCAGCTGCGGGGAACAGGGACTCGGATGAAATTTTCTCGGATGTCTCGGTTCCTGCGAATGTAGAGGGAGTGATTGCAGTCGGGTCAATCACTCGAAGTGGAACAATTTGGCCGCAGTCCGCAACCGGTTCATTAGTCGACCCATATACGCAACAGAATCGCACATACCCCAACCAGAAACCAGAGGTGTCAGCACCCGGTGTTCTATTGCTCTCTACTGCCGGTTCGGCATTGGAGCCACCCTATGCCTATTCGTCAGGTACCAGCGACTCGACAGTACTAGTCACAGGGGTCCTCGCAATGATATTACAGTTACATGGAGATGCATTGGAAGGAGAAGATGGTACAATCGGGCCCGAGGACATGGCCCTCGTCAAGAGGTCATTAGCCAGTTCCTGCGATAAATCATCTATCAACGAGGCTTCACATGACTTGAGAGGCGGATATGGGTCGTTGGATGCAGTAAAGTGGGCTGATGATGTGGCTTTCGAACTAAATGCTGCCTAATCGGCAGCATCAACATAGCCGAACAGTATCACTCGAGCCTACGGCTCGATACTACCCTATGATTAAATCTGTCCACGATTCCCACAGCGCATGGCTGGCATGGGACGTACTCGAAGTCACTTCCTAGTATTTCTGATGCTCAGCAGCCTACTCGTGGCTCTAGTAGGGCCCGCCGCCCCCGTCTCGGCGAATAACGAGACCACCGCAGGCACAGTCTCGGGTACCGAGACTTGGTCCGGAGTGCACACTCTGACGGGTGATGTTGTAATTGCATCTGGCGCTAAACTGATAATCCAACCTGGGACAACTGTGGTCTTCCCCAACGGGACTCATCTAGATGTCCGTGGTAACCTCTGCGCAGGGGTTTCTGCATGTGGGGCAAGCAGTGATGCCAGCACAGCTCAGAGAATCACCTTCGAGTGGACAGATCCCTCCAATGGTAGCGCCAGAGGTGAGTGCTACGGCATGAGTTATGGCAACCAACAGATTTGGGTCGAGGACCCATCTTGCTACGAGGGAGTATTGATTCGAAACACAATCGACCTGTCGCAGACGGGACTCAAGTTCATCACCATAGATGGTGCTTGGGGAATCCCATACTACGTCCCGACGGTCTTCCAGTGGAGGTACGGAGCACTCGTTATCGATGGCGCCAGCCCGGTGCTGAATGAGATCGAATTCTCGGACATAAACACTACCAGCGTTCTGACGACGAATCTGGCACAACCTCGGTTCGTAGGTGGGGAATACGTGGTTGGTAATGACGACTCCAGCGGCGTCCGAGGTTCTGCTGTCCAGATATACAGTTCTGGCACCCCTGTCACTCCATTGATTCTCGATTCACCGAGCCTAGTTGGGACTAATGTGGGATGCAGTAGGCAGGCACCAAGTAGACCTGCCGTTTGGGCTCAAGACACCTTCATAGAAATCTCCGATGCTAATGTGGATGTTGGGGACTATGGAATCAGCTTGCGTAATTCAGCCGGAACAATCACCAATTCGGAGATTACTGTGAACTGCAATGGAATCGACATCAACAGCAGGAAGGCGATTGGCAACGTAGATTACGAGATCGACATCGTCAACAACGAGATTACGACTGGAGATGGAGCACCAATCACCGTCTTCCAGGGCGGTTTGGCCAGTATTATTGACAATGAGCTAGAAGGTGCAGCAGAATCATCCGGCATAGCAATAGATTCCAGTGAAGTCAAGATTCTAAACAACGACATAGGGCCAATCGGGGGCTGGAATGGTCTGTGGATGCTTGGCTCGTTCGATGTGATTGCGGAGAATAACACAATCCATGACGTGGCAAGGGAGCCCATACGTGCCGGAGAATATGGCAGCAGCGCTCCGGCACCTTCTGCAGCGAGAGTATTCCTCGCCAACAATACCATTTCGACTGATGGAACCGGCACATGCAGCGAAACTAGATATGACGATTGGGACGGCGATTTCACCTGTCCCGTTGTACATGCTTACAGATCCGGAATTTCGATGTACGACAACACGATTAACGCTGCAGGCGATGCAGATGGAATCCGTGCCGTAGGGGCTCTACTTAACATTCAGAGAAACACCTTCAATGTCCCCGGAACCGGAGCCGTCTTGAAGCACTACAACGATGGTTACGCGGGTTCCCAACAGTATGGGACGCTGGCTTTCTTCTCTCACAACACTTGGTCGGGTGTCGGGATGACCTACAATGTCACCAAGAGCTCCGTCACTGTGCAGTCTGAGTACATCCCTTCGCCCCCTCCTAATGTTTACCCAGTGCAATTGGTTTGGTCAGACCAAGAGGCTTGGCCAGCCAACCAGTTCCAGACTTCCATTGTGCCCACCTCCGTCAAGGAATGCCCCAACTGTGCCGATTTCACCCCGATTGGCTTCCCCCTATCGATAGGTGACGGGATGGGCATCTCTTCTGCGATGGACAACAACTCCACCACATTCACATTCGCTAATCTCTCCAACCTCGATCGCACCAAGATTCACATTGAGACTCAGCCCACTCCCTATGCAGTTCAGGTACGTAGGGCGGAAATGGTCCGCTTTCAAACGCTAGTAAACGGGGAGAGGGTCGGGGATGCCAATGTACTCATCGAGGATGCTTTGGGCAACGATTTGTACTCTCTGTATACCGAGGATGACGGCTATACGCCTTGGTTCGCACTACCTTCAGACTTCCATTTAGATATCAGAGGACTAGGGGGAGGGGACAACCCGGACGGCTTCGCTGATGACCAGTACGAGGACTCGTGTAGCGACGGCATTGACAATGACGGCGATCTCACAGTGGACACTGATGACGAGGATTGCGACTACCTCGCCGGAACTAGGGAACTCTCACGCTACTACTATACTGCATACAGATTCGGATTCGGATATGCCAGAGGCAACTTCACTCTTACAGACACTACCATGCAAGACACCATCAATATGGCCAATAGTGCCCCTACAGTATACGTCACCCAATCTGACGGCCATTCCTTCCGCAAGTCCGTCAATCTGACAGGCAGTGCACATGATGGAAATCTCGTAGGAGTTTATGCATCCGATGAGTTGGCACAGTGGGATCAAGGAGGATATGTCCACGAGGTCCAAATCAAGGATCCCTTCACCAGCCAGTGGTCAAGCGCAGGTCTGGCTGTGGATACCAGCGGCATGGGCGAGGGGCAGGTCACAAAGACCAACCGTCCATTCAGTTCGTGGTATTATGAGATAGATATGAGTAACAGAGAGGAAGGGGACTATGTATTCGAGATTCGCGCCTTCGACGGGATTGACTACAGCCCAATTATTTACAGGACTGTCAAGCTCAATGTGCAGGCTCCAACTATCTCAGTTTCATCACCTAGCCCATTCTCCACACACTCCGAGGGAAGCGTTACCTTCGAGGGCACAGCCTTCGATCACTATGGGTGTCCTGTGGAATGCAGCAAGGACCTCGAAGACATATATTTTCAAATCCAAGGGCCGAACTTCGAGGTCACTACGCCTGCTGATGGAGGCGCCGAGTGGACCTGGACTTGGGACTTCACCGGCCTGCCTAGGGAAATCGCAACCTATACATTCACTATTTGGGCCTCGGATAGTGACTTCTGTCAGGGGTTCATGGATGAGTGCGAACCCACCGAACTGACTCTAACTATAGACAACTCGAACAGCAAGCCCTTCATCAGCCTGATTACCCCCTATGAAGGACAGAGACTATCAGTATCTGCCTCGACGGTCTTTGAGGGCGTAGCGAGGGACAATGATGGTACTGTGTCCAGAGTGGACTTTGAGATCAAGGATGTAGCCAATAATTTCCTGTTGGTGATTTCTGACTCGGTTTCCGACTTTGCTCCGAACGGTGCATGGAGTCTGGAGTGGGATTCAACAGTACTACTACATGACAGGCAGTACTTGGTGAGATTCAGGTCATACGATGGCTACGATTACAGCGACTGGGTGGAGGCAACTATCATTGCCGACAACCCACCTGATGCAGGCAATTCACAGCCAACATTCGATTCATCGGATTGGTCCGATGAGATTATCTTGTTCTGCGAGACCAACTCCCAGTCCCAGGATAGGTGCACCAAAGCCGAAATCGACCTGCTACAGTTCTTCGATGATATCGATCCAGGTCAGGACCTTCTACTCTCTGTTTACGACAGAGACGATTCAGATGCTGATGACCTCCATAGCATCGTCGTAAACGTCGGTGCCGATGGTATCGCGGTGTACAACCCTGTCACCATGTTCTTCTACGATACGGACATGTCGACATGGACACTGGAGAATGTAGTCTTCGTGGCCACTGACACTTTCGGCTCCAAGATCAACTCCAACCCGGTCACCATGTCTGTAGAAGGAATTCTGTTCACCATCACACCTCCTGAAGACTCGACCATAGATGATGATGAGATAGCGGTATTCACAGGCATTGGGCTACCTGGAAAGACCGTTACAGTGACAATAGCAGGCAACAACGTCAACAACACGTTAGTCAAAACTGATTCTACATGGTCTCTGGGGGTTCCCGCCTCAAGAATTGAAGACAGTGCAACACCTGTATTCAATTACGGCAGCCAAGATTTCGAAGGCTCAAGAATCACCGTCTCTGGATCCGGAGGGGATGGAATGGGTCTTGGCTCAATCTTTTTAATCGCCATAGTGGCACTCACCGTGCTCGGAGGATTGGTCTATTTCTTCGTGGAATTTGAGGTCGATGAGGACGAAATGCTAGAGGGTACTGCTGAGGCACACCAGGGTGCAGATGAGCCTGAAGACCCCTATGCTTGGGCAGGAGATATCAGCACCGATGGAGATGAGCAAGAAGATGAATCTGTATCCAGACTCCAGAAGCATGAGGATCATCCTGGGTGGTTGTGGGATTCCGATAACCAAGAGTGGGTACCTGATCCTGAGCACCCGCAGTCATGATTCATGTCCGGCGCGCCTCTCACGAAACTTCTTGTGTGGATGATTGTGCTCGACCAATATGACAACCATGGCTGTTACCCGGCCGGGGGTCCAAGAGCGCATTTTACTTCATCTGAGGGACTATGTCGATCATGCAGACAAGGTTGAAGTCCCCTTTGCCCTCTCTCAGATGGGAATAGCCAATGCGGTTGCTATAGCCCGATCAAATGTGCCCCGTGCCATAGCAGGTATGCGCGAACAGGGACACCTCATCGAGAGACAGGCCCACGTCTCAGGTGTCTCTCGCAAGCGCAAGGCATACTTCTTGACTGAGGAAGGCGCCAGCATAGCTGATGATATCTGGGCTAAGGTCAGCACCCAGAAAATCAGAATAATCCTCCCAGATGGACGTTCAGAGACAATGGAGCTGGGGCATGCGCTTGAATCGACTGACCTGCCCCTGAGGCATGTTGACTTCCTCAGATATCTGGATGAGACCGGCACAGTCGATATTTCGACCCTTTCTCCAGAACTAATTGAGAGAGATTTATCCAAGCACATAGAGAAACAACTCGTGACTTCGCTGAATGACATCCCTAGGACTAGACGCTTCTTCGGCAGAGAAGATGAGCTTGATAGTATGGTGGGTCTACTTGAGGACCATTCCAGTTCCATACTGGTACCAGGCATAGCAGGAATTGGAAAGACTTCATTGGCCGGAAAGCTCCTAGAGAGATTCACACACAGGCGCAACCTACTCTACCATCGCTGTCAAGACTGGGAGGGTTCCAGAGCATTCTTCGAGGCCACTTCTGAGTGGTTGTCTGCACTGGGTCATAATGACCTTTCTGACTACTTGGCCGCGACTCCAGTCCCTCAGGCAACGATGGCAGTGAATCTGATTCTAGAAGGTCTTCAGGACACTCCTGCTCTTATTGTAATCGACGACCTCCACAAGGTGGGAGACGAGACACTGATTTCCGCCCTCAGGACTCTCACTGTCAGAATTCCTGAGTTGGAAGAAGTAGGGCTGGTTATGTTCTCGCGATCATTCAGAATGGTCGTTCCCGAGTCCGACTCAACCGGCCGTATTGTGGCCCTCGTGATGCCTCTGGAAGGACTCGATCAGGAATCCAGTAGGCAGATTCTGACAACCATGCCAAACATCGACATGACACAATTCCTGCACATCTATACACTCTCTAGGGGGCACCCACTAGTTCTGGAGCTGATTAATCGAGGTAATGTTGGAGAGACCTTCCACGCCACTCTCGAGGCCTTCGTCGAGCAAGAGATCTTCAGCCGACTATCGGGGCCCGAAAAGAGGATGCTGGGTGCAATTGCCGTGTTCAGAGAGCCCATGCCGCTGGAGTCGATTAGTGCATTGGATACTGAAACTGAGTTGCTTGACAGCCTGGTGGAGAAGGGCTTGGCACGACAGGTAGATAGCGATCATTACGATGTTCACGACCTAGTCCGAGAATTCCTAACTAGGTCCATGGAAGAATCCCTGCGCCAAGAGTTACACAGCAACGCGAAGGAGTGGTATAGGACTCGGAGAGAGACCGCAGCTGACCGAATTGAGTACATCTATCACCTCAATGAGTCAGGTGGTTCCGATGACCTAGCCGAGGTACTCTCCTCCGAAGGGCACGGCCTAGTGAAGGCAGGCCATACCGAATTGCTCGGTATCCTGAGATCCCTTGAGAGGGAGGGCTTCGATGCCAGAAGTTGGTGCATCATCAGAGAACTCAGGGGCGATATCCTGTCTATACAAGGGCGTTGGGATGAGGCTGAGGCTGAGTATGACGCGGCAATCCCAAATGCCCGAAAGAACAACATGCCCGAAGAACTCTCACGTCTACTATCTGCTAGAGCTGACATCGCAGTCAAGCGCGGCGCAATGGACGATGCATTGGAGATGCATCGTAAGGCCCTTGAGATTCAGATTAAGCTGAGGGACTCTGTTGGTGCTGCACGCTCCTACAACAACATGGGTTACATATTCAGGCGAAGGGGAGATACTAGGCACGCCTTGGAGGTATACTCAAACGTCGAGAAACTGCTCGAATCCGAGGACCATAAAGAATTGTACGAAGCTCGTATTAGGATGGCCGCCGCTTATCTTGAGATGGGGGAACTCGATCGAGCTAGAGAGCACGCCATCAGGGCATTTGAAGAGACCGAGGAGCGAGATACTCACATCTCACATGCCAGAGCTATGGCTGTTCTCGGCAGGTACTATGCCCGAGTCAAAGAGAACGAGCTGGCTATGCAGTATTATTCTGCAGCTCTTGAGATTCTGTCCGATCAAACTGATCCTCACAGCGCGGTCGAAGTATCGATGCTGCTTGGGCAGGTACTGAGCGATGCCGAACGCAAAGAAGAGGCATCCGAGCAATACATCGATGCATTGGTCCTCGCAGAGGCCAACGACTTCAGGATGTTACAGGGAGAGGTCCTCGCTCGGCTGGGAGAAGTCGAGAGCGATCGCTCGCAGAAGATGGATTACCTGCAACGTTCTCTTTCAGTATTCAGGGAGCTGGGTGCGGTCGACAGGATGCGAGAGGTCCAGAATTCAGTGCACAGGGCCGTGATGGGACATTAGGGTCTGCCCACTATCCCCTCAGGTTCGGACTGGCCGAGCCAGTTGCTGAACTCGGGGCCACTCTGCATAGAGATTCCGATACTCCCGGAGAATCTCTCCCCCATCGCCATCAGGACCTCGCTTTCGGCGAGATGGGGGGCGTTGTTACTCTCAGACAGGTGACATAGAACCAGACTCTCCAGTCGATTACTTACGACCTCGGACAGAGCACCCCCAGTCTGTGAGTTAGACAGGTGACCTCCCCTACCTGAAATTCTGCGTTTGAGGGATTCTGGGTACGGCCCAGTCATTAGCCTGCCATGGTCATAATTCGCCTCAATCGATATATGGCTACATCCTGAAAGATGACGCAGTAAATCCATAGTCAGCTCCCCTAAGTCAGTCACAACTGCTGCTCGACGACCATCACCATTACTTGCAATCACAGCGACGTTGTCAGCATCATCATGAGGCACGGGAATAGGTAACAGACTGATCTCATCACTCACTACTATCCTCTCTAATGCTCCAAAGGTTCTGCATTCGGCCATTGGCTCCCAACCCATCCTATTTGCCGTCTCAAGGTTGGAGTGGAGGGATGCTTCCCAGTTTTTTGAGGCCCGCAGAGCCGTCCTTGAATGGTCAGAGTGATGATGAGTCACCAATATCGCATCAATCATTGACGGCTCAACATCAACCATTTGCAGCCTCGTCTCCATCTGCTTTAGCGAGAAGCCGCAGTCGATCAGGACATTTGTTCCATCAGACCTGAGCAGAGTGGAGTTTCCGGCACTCCCGGAGCCTAGATGAGTAATCTCCATGCTCATGGCGAGCGAAACGACGCTGGCCCATCCTTGAACCAATCCATGGAAATCATACAATCAGACCTGTTTTCGACCCACGACGGCTACGCCGTCGCCTTGCGCGCTCATGGGTCTGTCCGAACGGCGCTCCATCATCATGATAAGTCATTCAACGGCGCTGAGTGTGTAATTAGGTGAAACCATGCGTCGAAAGCAGACTGCCCTGCTCATCACGCTACTCATACTAGGCAGCATGGCTTTCGTATCTCAAACACGACCGCAATCTTCGGTTTCGTCCACGGATCCAATCACTGCAGATCGAGGAGGTCCACCCGTAACAGATGAGGATGATGATCGCATACCTGATCTGCATGAGTCTATTTTCGGAGACGTTAGACTTGTAGAGACCAGCTCAGGGATAATTTCTGTCAGAGGTCTGGATCCGATGAACTCGACAGATAACATGTCAGACCACGACAGAGACGGTGCTAGTGCTTTACTGGAGTTCTGCTGGCCCTATACTCTAGATACATGCTCCGACCGTCTCTCTCTGACTGGAAAGCCACCCCAGTTCACCGAGTCAGGACTCAGGGAGTACCTCGACCCTCGAGTCTCGGACACAGATGGCGACGGCCTTCCTGACGGGTATGAGATTCACATGTGCACCGAGGGTGGGCTCGGATACCAGAATGCCACCAATGCCTGGCAGTGCTTATGGTTTGATCCACTCGATCCCTCAGATGCATCCGAGGACATTGACAGTTGCGAAGACTTCACTTTTGGATGCGGTGATGGCTTTGATGTCAACAGAGACGGCTTTATCGATTTCGGCGAGCGTTATACCAATTCAGAGGAGTACCTGTATGGCACTCCTGATGACTGGATTACTGAGAGAGACGGGTTGTGGTGCGCAGGGGAGATACCTGGACTTTCTAGAGGTTCATGCCAAGACTCAACCGAGAGGGCCACAGGAAACGACGGCTGGCTCGGGAGCGATCCGACCGATCCAGATTCCGATTACTATGCATGGTCGGAGATTATCGCGGTTGGGCTTGCAGTTCCTGGAGACGGCATACCAGATGGCTGGGAGGTCTACTACGGACTCGACCCCCGAAACTCGAGCGATGCGATAGAGGATACCGACTTGGATGGTTGGGACCTCGACCGCGATGGATTCATTGTACCTGATATCTCTACTGCAACGGTCCATTGGGGGGAAGCATTCAGCAATTACGAGGAATATATGATTCACTACGATAATGGCGCTTGGGTGACTCCAGGGCTCAGAGGTACCCAGATTACCTCTCAAGATTTCGACTATTCTACTTTCGACCAGAGCACCACTCCGGGTCTTGTCGACGGAGCAGTGCATTCTGTGATTCCAGATCAGTCCAGAGACAGATTGCTAGTTGGCTCGAGATACGGCATCACAGTGATTGATCCCTTTGACGGCAGTTCTGCACTTCATGTATTGCCGTCTGGTTTGGAGATGTACACTATGGAGAGATGGTCGCCCGGAGATTCCGATTACCTGCTCATCGGCACTAATGCCGGATTCCACTTCGTATCTCTCGATAACGGGATCCCTGAGATGAATACGTTGTCTGATTCAGATTTGGGCCCAATTGACGAGATTGCCGAACTCGACACAGGGAGTGGAGATCTAGATTTGATAATCTTCGGCAATTCCTCGGCATGGACTCTGACGATGAGTATCATCGAAGACTCCGCCGAACTTACTGATCCGGTTTTCAACGAGGCCATGAGCGAGGTACTATCTGATGCAGATGCGGAGGCCAGAGATGCCACGCATGTCCCCATGTTCGGCAGAGGGCCACTCCTGCTGGTTGGCACTGATGCGGGCCTGATTGCTTGGAACACCACCGATGGATCTACTTCTATCGGAGAGCCCTGGTGGGTATTCGATCGTGAGAACGCCGAGGAGTTTGTCCAGCGGGCCGATCTTCTCAATATCTCTAAATCTGCTGTTGTCAATTCATTGGTCAAGGCTGGACCCATAGATGCCACTGGACAAGTCGAGGAAGTTACAGGAGTCTGGGTCGGAACCGCAGGTGGACTCCACCTCCTTAATCTGCAACTCCTGGTCCAAATGCCGCATTCGGCCTTTGGAACAGAGGAGATGTACAATGTCGAGCGATGGTCGGAAGGTGCTAACGACATCCATTCCATTTTGCCATTGAATGGCATGATCTATCTGGGATCCAGAGATGGTACGTGGTGTTTGGAGGGAGGATACAACGGAATACTCGGGCAATGTCTCAACCAAACAAGAATCCCTGGTCTGACCACCTCACTGACCGCTCTTGAGCACGGCTCGAGCATCTGGGTGTTCGCTGGAATCTCACCGGGGAAATACATGAACATCATGCCGATAGACCCCACTTCGGTAGACTCCGATCTCGATGGTATGCCTGACGGTTGGGAATTCATCTATGGCTTGGATCCCACAGACCCTTACGATCGAAATCGTGACGCCGACGCAGATGGTGTCAGCTACTCATCCGCTGATGGATTCACCCTAAACAGAGGTTGGTCTAATCTGGACGAGTACAGATTCGTCTCAATTAGCGAGGGAGGATTCAATGGCAGTGACCCCAGAGATGTGGATACGGATGGCGATGGCCTCACAGATGGGGAGGAGTATTGGGGATGGTTCGCCGAGTCCACCAACTTCGACTGCCATTATCTAAATGACGATTACATCTGCGACGTAGATACCGGAGACATTGCTGAACAGGTCCATCTTGAGGGTTGGTTGGGCTCAGGAGCAGGAGGGGGAACTGATGGCCCTACGGACCCCACCAATCCAGACACAGATGGAGATGGCATGCCCGATGGCTGGGAGATGGAGCATCGCAGATGGATCGGCGATGTCTACAACGGAGGTAATCTCTGGACATTGGATCCCCGTGACCCTTCAGACAAGGACGAGGATGCAGATGGCGATGGCTTGAGTAATCTATGCGAGTACTCGTGGTCTAATCTGCTTGAGAAAGTACTTCGAGAGGGTTTGCCAACTCATGGCGAGACCTCCGAAGCAGCAGAAAACTGGACCGCTACTGATCCAAACAACATAGATTCTGACGGCGACTCTCTGCCGGACGGCTGGGAGGCTCGCTATGCCTGCTCGTGGAGCAAGGACAACGCGGGGATCAACCCACTAAATGGCTCAGACTACCTCAATAATCCCGATGGTGATGGCTACGATGTCGACAGGGACGGGGTACTCAGTACCGAAGAGAGCTTGGTGAACTGGTTGGAGTACCATCTCAAGTCAAGCATTCTCTATGGTGACCAGACTGCTGCTGGGGAACCTTTCCCTGAGAACTTCACCACATCTCTGTGGAACGACACTTGGATGGACTTCGCAGACGACTCTTTCGGAGACAGAACCAGTCTGGCATATAGCAGTCTCGTTAATGGTACTGCGCCTATGGATGTGGGTTCTGCCAATCCCTTATCGGCAGATTCGGACAGGGATGGAATGCCTGATGGCTGGGAGTTCTTTTTCGCCAGATGGAGTCTATTCGACCAAGGATGGACACTCAATCCGGTCGATGAGAGGGACAGGATAGGCGATCCCGACGGAGATGGCATGAACAACTGGGAGGAGTACAACGTCATCGATTCAAACCTGAGTGAGACAGACGAATTAATCACCGTCCCTCAATTCTATCTCCTGAGCGTAGGGGGCGAGCTCCTTGCCTCTCCTTGGCTATCTGCCCAGTCCTCGTCATCCTTCGGCACTTTCCTCAGTGACGAACAAGTCAACAAGTCCGGAAGGACTGCAGACCCGAATAATCCGGATACTGATAACGACGGACTACTCGATGGCATCGAGTTAATCTTCACTAGGTGGAACTCCACCGATGAGGTCTGGACACTCAATCCCCTGGTTGCAGGGGATGGTAACTACGACTCTGACCGAGACGGACTCACCGACTTAATCGAACTCAATCTGACTCTTAACAACCCGGCAAACGGAGGACTTTCTCCTCCTGACGCTCCAAGAATGTGGGAGGAGGCAGAGCAGATCGATCCGGACGAGGCAGTGAACAGGGTTTTCAGAATCTTATTCAACAAGGAAGGAAGGGCTGAGTTAGCGATAGATCAGTTCCAGGACTGGCAGGATGGAGGGGCCGCTCAGCCAGTGGTCTCGGCACTGCTGGGTGCTTTAGATCCGAATGCAGAGGACACTGATCGCGACGGTATGAGTGACGGTTACGAGTATTGGTTCACTGAATGGAATCTTGAGGAGAACGGTTGGGAGATGAATCCACTGACCGACAGTGATGTTCACGCTGATTCAGATGACGATTCTTTCGATTGCAATGGTGATGGATATATCTCTGATTCCGAGTCCTTCGACAATCTAGCTGAGTACGATGCAAGAGTATACGGAAAGCGTTCAGCTGTCGATACCATACCAAATGGAACCGGTTTAGTCTCCTATGGTGCAGATGCCGTAAATGCACAGATGGATGAGAACAGCTTGTCATACGAAGTCGCTTTCGCCCAACTATACGTACAATTCTCGACCAAGAGCCTTGTTTCGGCTGAACGTGCTGGCCTAATCAATGAGATTAATCCGAATACTTTCAACTATAGTCTTGCAGGAGTAAGTGATCCGACAGATGAGGATTCTGACAGAGATGGGATGCCCGACGGCTGGGAATTCTGCTACTCGATATATGGAGAGTTCCTACCCGTCAACTCCTATCGCTGGTCGATGAACCCAATCAACCCATTGGACACGGAATATGATCCCGATGCTGATGGATGGTATGACCGATTTTGGGGAGACACCCCTGCTGAGCAGGGTAGTTGGGAGGGGAGAGAATTCACTCCAGCACCAGTAGAGCAGCAGATCGGGCAAGGATTCGAAGTTCTATACTTCAGCAATCTGATGGAATTTGAGAATGGCACTCACCCACTCGACTCAGACTCGGATGATGATTCCATGGTGATGAAGCCGATAATGCAGGGAGGTATAGTCATCGACTATGTCCAAGACACCAATCTCTCCGATGGTAGAGAGGTGTTCAAGTATGGGACTAATCCGCTCGATAACGACACAGATGGCGACATGATGCCAGACTTCTACGAATACTACAGAGGATGGAACGAAGCCAACGACAATTGGTCCTCCCACCTCAAGATATCAGTTGTCTGGAAGCAGATTTCGGCTACAAACTGGAAACCTGTAAACATCACCGGCAACAACATCGCTAGGCCCGAGTTGGGCTGGACTTGGTTCACTCATGATGCCACAGACCCAACTGATTCGGGCCAGGATGCTGACAATGACGGCTCTTGGGATTGCTCCAGCGGAAACTGCGTCTATGTCCCATACAATAACTTCCAGGAGTACTACGGTATCGTCAACGCCTCACTTGCATCTCCCTCTCTCGTTCGCGGAGCAGGATTGTTCGATTGCTCTGGAGATATTGTCCAAGAATGGTGGCAGTTGCGCGAATCCTTGCTAGGAACTTGCTCAGGTAGTGCCGCCCTCGCTACGAATTACTTCCGGATGTACAGGGTGAACGATGCAGACATGCTGTATGCGCTGGTAATTGATGACAACGATATCGATTACGAGAACGTCGATATCAGTGACGATGTCGTCACGGTCAATGGAGCATGGGCTGATGAGTATCAGAGATTCGCAGGAGATCAGTATCACCTGCCTAATACAGGTCTAGGGGAATATGTCTACGGGTGGTGGGCGATTGATATCGACGGGGATCAAGTGGCTGATGGGACCGACCCGACTAACTGGGACACTGATGGCGACTGGCTAAACGATTTCTTCGAGATCGAGGACGATATGCTGGATGGAGTCAGAGGTAACAGCGGATCTCCAATAAGATATGATGATCGGACCACTAGTTGAGTTCTTGGGTCACGACCCCCACGCCCGTATATGGAAGGGGAGAGAGTACCTTCTTCTGCTGAGCCAGTGGAGGAGAGGCTGTTATTCCTACAAGAGAACATGGTGAGCTTCGTAAACCAGTTCAGTATGCCTGTAATCGAAGTCTCACTGGTTCTTTCCAAATACATTAGAATAATCCTCGATTCGCTTCTCGAAGCAGCTGAAAAGGAGAGAGAGTCACTGCCTGAGAACCTACTCGAGGCATGGCCAATAGAATCCAATCCGGATGCTCCGGCAATCGACTCATATCCTCTTGACAAGCTGCTCGGTAGCCTCGATCAGGATCGAATGGACATTCTTGACACACTAATCAGGAGCATCGTCAATGAGAGCCAACTCCCCTTCGTGCCCGTCCTGACTCTACTCAGGGAGTGGGAGAGTATTGCCAAGGCACAGCTCTCCCAAGCAGGCTCTCCGGGGCATCTATTCAGTCCTATGGAATTCCCTGAGGGATTCTAACTATCTGCTCTCAGCCTTGGCCACTATGCGGCTTGAAACCCACCAGGCATCAGCCATTGACCAGACGAACAGTACCGGCCACATGACTACGGAAATTATCAGTGGAAGTTGAATCAGGAAGCACCCAAGAGCCTTACGGTGCTGTCGGTTGAAGTGCTGTCCGAGAAAGAGAAACGGAATCAGAGAGAGCACAAATGCCACAAGAGGACGAAGTGCGCCCCAAGGGCCAATACCTCCGCTTAGCTCATACCAGATCACGCCAAATGCACCTAGCACTCTACTTGACTCAGGCTCCTCATCCGAGGCTATACTGACGACATACTCCTCTGCCATCACACACGCCCTCGGTCACGGACGCATCAACCTGACGCCACTCCGAGCATAGAAAAGCCGAACAACACAGCCTCGCTCGCAGAGCCGTGTCTACGGTTAGAATGTTGATTACAGCATTCCCTCCATTCTCCAATCATGCAACCAATGTCTCTCAGGAGGTGCTGCATGAGATAGAGAGGCTGGGGGTCTATGGCATAGATGTCGAGACTAGTTTACTGAGCGTTGATCAGAGAGGCTCGGCCGAGGTCGCACACAGGATCCTGGATGGAGAAGAATTCCGAGGGATTGTCCACCTAGGTCTTGCAGCTAAGAGCGATAAGATATACTTAGAGAAGATAGCTAGGAATAGGATTTCTATGATTGAGCCAGACAACTCAGGGCGTTTTTCAGTGTCAGAAGAAGTAGTCATCGGCGGACTTCAAAACCTCGAGACCACAGCTCCGGTTCACGTTCTGGATGAGGAGATCGAACACGACGAGCTGGTCGAGTGGAGCACCGACTCGGGCGGTTTTGTCTGCAACGAGACTTTCTACAGAACGCTGAATGCCCTTCATGAGAATGATGACTCCACTACTCCAGCATTGTTTGTACATCTCCCACCTGAGGAGGCAATTCCAGTCGAGACACAGGTGGAGAAAGTCATGCTAATAGCATCCACAATGATATCGAAGCCGACATACGACGTAGTAGCAGCTCTTTTGTTCGACGAGCAAGGCAGGATTTTGGCGTGCAAAAGGCCCAGCCAAGACGCTTGGGCTGGCTGGTGGGAGTTCCCAGGGGGCAAGGTGGATGAGGGCGAGTCTGCTTCACAAGCCATGACGAGGGAACTTGAGGAGGAAATCGGGATTTCCGTCAATCCGAGTCACTTAGTAGAATCTTCGACATTCGATTATGATGATCGCACGGTCAGACTGCAGATCTGGAACTGTGGAAAAATCGAACCAGACTCAGTGAGTCTGAGAGAGCATGATGAATCGAGGTGGCTCTCAAAGGAAGAACTAATGGAAGTGAAATGGTTGCCAGCCGATCTCCCAATCATATCCAGATGGATCAAAGAGGGCATTCCCATCTAATCGTCACCCATAGTCGGGTTGCCTCTCTTGTCGAACCATTCCATAGGCTCCCCCTCTTCTGACATACCCAGGCCATCGCCGATGCTTCTAGGAACCGAGCTTCTCCCCGCGTGCCAAGTAGATCTCTCCAACCAGTCAGCTAGACCTCGCATACGAATTCTAACAGTGATTCTACCACCCAATGTCCCTTCTTCAAGCACGAAAGATAACTTGCCCACTATCGAGGCTTGTCGCGAGATTGTGAATTCGGTGAAATCTCCCTCTAGCCTCATCGACATGGCATCCAATGCAGTGTCTAGAATCCTCTGGCTGTGAGCCGTTTCAAGCAGCGTGTCTAAGGACTCAGACACACCCTCTATGGTGACTTCACGACGCGTCTGGGGAAACTCAGACGCATCAGGAATAGCACCGGGCTCCCAATCGGGAAATAGCCCTCTAATCGATTCGACAACCCGAGAAGGATCCTCATGAGGGCGAATTACAGTGGAGATTTCTATGTCCGCCACGAGACTGCCAACAGTCTGAGGCTCATGAGCGCTGCGGCGGGGGCTTCCAAGAGCACGAATGATTCAAAGATGCGACGTGAGACAAAGAGCCGTGTCTGAACGCTCTTCCATGCTGGGGGCCGCTCTATTGCTGGCCCCCACTCTGTGTCTGGTAGCTCTCAGATTCGCCTCCACAGCTCTGGAGGAGGTAATATCTGGAGATGCCGTTCTGATGTATTCACTACACGGAGCAGCGCTGCTCGTGGGCATAGTTATGTTGCTTAGGTATCGAAAGGTGGAAGATCACGAGTATCACAGGTCACAGGCCATCCGCAAGCTCTCCAGGTCTTATTCGAGGGAAGACAGGGGGTTGTGGGAGAAGGGCGATTCAGCTATTGAGAGATTGGAATCAAGAGCAAATGCCCCCAAGAAGGGACGTTCTGCGATGCGGGCTATGGCCTTGGAGAAAGGTAGTATCGGTTCAATGAACAAAGAGAGGATGGAGGAGGAGATTCTGGACGAAGGAACCGATCCTGAGCCCCGCAATCTGGGAATCAGCACCATCGTAGACGAGCAGGCAATTACCGAGTCGAAGGGCCCTGGAATGTTTAGCAGATTTTCCACTTGGATAAGTTTGAGTCTGGACGAGTCAGCTAAGAGGAGGATGGAGAGAAAGTCAGCTAAGTCTTCAAAATTCAAGTCGACTGAACCCAAAGACATGTGGGCCAAACCATCGCAGTCCAGCCTCGCTCGTTCCGTCTCCTCGTGCCCCTCTTGTGGTGCGTTGAACAACTCTGGAATAGCATACTGCTCATCATGTGGGGACCTCATCCCATAGGTGGGGTTGAAAACGGTCGAGCAGGAGCAATGGTTGTCGCCAATGTCTGGAAAGAGAGATTACTACGAGGTTCTCGGAGTGTCGAGAGATGCTACCGAATCTGATATCAAGAGGGCATTCCGATCACTGGCTCGGAAATACCATCCCGACAAGAACCCCGATGATACGGAGGCTGAGACGAAGTTCAAGGAAGTCCAAGAGGCGTACGCCGTTCTCTCTAACTCGGATCAGCGCAGGAAGTACGATACGTTCGGGCATGACCAACCAGAAGGATCACCCTTTGGACCCGGTGGCTTCCAAGGGGTAAACATCAGTATTGATGATCTCTTTGGGGGTGGAATAGAAGGCATATTCAGCCAAATTTTCAGCGGTGGCGGCGTTCGCAGAAGGAACCGTGGGACTGACTTGCTTTACTCTCATGAGGTTCCCTTCCAAACCGTTTTCGATGGTTCAGAGGAATCCATCGAATTCGAAGTATTGAGGGCTTGCGAAGAGTGTGACGGTTCCGGATCAGCGACTGCAGAAGGAGTAAGGGAATGTCCAACCTGTGACGGAAGGGGGAGAATACAGAGGATCGAGAAGGCTGGGTTTTTCACCAAGCAAGTGGTCACCGAATGCTCAACATGCAGGGGAGAAGGTCGTTTAGTCAGCGATCCCTGTACGGGATGCAGCGGAGAGGGCAGGTCGAAGAGAACCAAGCAAGTCACTTTCACCGTACCTCCCGGAATTTCTTCGGGAACACGTCTGAGGATGAGGGGCCATGGTGAGGCTGCTAGGGGGGGTAGAGGGCAGAACGGAGACTTACACATCCAGATTGAAGTAATCGAGCACCCTTGGTTCGAGAGAGACGGATCGGACCTACTGATGGCACTTCCCTTGGGCTTCGTGGACCTAGCTCTGGGGACACAGGTAGTTATCCCACATCTTGACGGATCAGATCTCAAGATAAAGATCCCAGCCGGATCTAACCCCGGTGATACGATAAATCTGCCAAGGCGTGGGTTACCAGATGGCAGGAGAGGAAGGGGTTCAGTCACTGTTTTGTTGAAGTTGATTATGCCCACGAAGGTCTCCAGATCTCTCAAGAAATCTCTTGATTCTCTCAGAGAAGAGATAGGCACCGACTTCGATTCGCTCGACGTCTCGATAAGAGATGAGGCTCAAAGAAGGCGCAGGGGCTAATCTTTACTCGTCCCCCAATCCAATACTCTGTTGGGAACAGCAGCAAGAGGACTTCCATCAACCAGGCCCGACAGGTGGAAACCGATTGATTTCGGTGTACCCTCCAATTCGAGCCCGATGAACATCTTTCTCCCTGCTGGCAAGGTATCGAGAAAAATCTCGCCATCTTGGAACATCCTTTTGGGGGAGACAGATGAGATTGCCACGGCCGAACCCTCGGGAGCGTGAACTCTAATGGCTGCCAGTTCCCAAGGGAGACTCTCGACTCTGATTCCTATCAGCAGACTGGATGCTGTCTCAGCTACTCTCCACACACAGATTTCGACCCGTTCCGTCAAGTGCCTAATGGCCGGATCCCCCCAGTCCCGAACTACGGCTATCCATGGACTGTCACCCAGCTGTCTGAGCGAGTACTCAACTTCTGTTTGGTCACTCTCTCTTGAGGACAGGGCCAGAGACAATCTCTCCCTAAGACTCCTCAGCCTCCGCCTCTCATGCTCTTGAATATCAGCTGCAATAGGGGCGCCCCTGAATATCGCATCTCGGTTCCACCAAATGACCATCGCAAGCGGGGTGAGCAGAAGAAGGCCCGCTAGCATGTAGAATTCCCTAGCCGTGTGAGAAAGGTCCACGAACTCGTTCTCCTCGGGCACATAGGGGCCGTTGTATGGAAGGGAGAACTCGTATGCCTCTGTGCCCCCCTCTTGGCCCATGCACCTTAATCCACAATCGATTCTCATGGCATGCACACCAGGTGGTACAATCATCATCGAGCCATCAGTGGAGTTCACCACCTCTCCCGTATGCTGCTCAAGTGTCATCAGCGTGAATGTCACGGAGGAGTCGCCTATCTTCTGGACGCGCACGTAGGACCCGTTCTCCTCAGTTACTGAGAATGCGTAAACATCGATAGTATCGAAGCCATCGAGAGTACCCCTGATAACCGCCGCGTCCAGATTCAGGATCTGCCATCTTGAGTCTATGTTGCCTTGACTCCAAATAGCATCTGGTGCATCTCCAATCAAATCGCCGTCTCCGGACTCTAGTGATCTGAGCATCACTGACCACGCGGCGTTTGTACCCTGAGTAGTCAATCCGAACTCTACAGAGACTGTCTGCGAAGTGGTCTCGAAGATATCCCCGCACCCACTTTCGACCGAAACGACAGAACCGTCCGCCTGATGCAGAATAATGCTCACGCTGACATCATCGGTGAATATGCAATACGGCTCTAAGATCATCTTGGACCCCGATTCTATCAGCAATGAGTCACCTTGTGAATCCGACGCTGCGAGATGTCCATGATAGATTAGTGAAGATTCACCATGGAATTGCATGGGCTCACCATGGCTCCATGGGTTGCTTAACTCACCTCCGCCGGGAGCCTCAATATCGTCATCATAACGAATAATCTCGAACTCATAAGGTGAATAACCAGACTCTGTGGAATGAACTACACGAAGCCACAACTCTCCTTCAGCAGGATGCTCAAAGTAGTGAGGCATTTCCGCTGCATCTATGGAATCAACCAGAGACTTCGTATCATCTGACCTGTGCCAGACCTCTATGGACGAAGCATTACCTCCTCTCAGTGAGTTCAGTAGAAGCACATCGCCCGAATCACCAACAATCATCACAGCATCCTTGTCACTGTGATTCTCGAGTGAGCCGACGTATAGCACCCCCTCTGAGAGCATATCAACTCCGGCACAGTACTGTAATCGGCAAGGCGATGATGTGTTGATGCTCGGGTACTCTCCTTGACTACCCGGGGGAGGAACGGCATCTGGAAGGTCATCATACTCGGTCCATTCTTCCATATGACTCAGAATAGCATCTAAGCGTAGGTCGCCGGCCCCAATGCTCTCATCAGCAACGACCTCCCAAGTTACATTTCCGTCGACCCAGCCCGACCACTCAACAAGATGTGGATCGTGATGCCTGTACTCTAATCCGTCATACCAAACCACCAACTCCATACCCTGGCAACTTACCTGTATGCAAGAGATAGATATCCACACAGGGCCATTGGTCTGTAATTCATCAGATAGAATTGTACCCCTGTCTTCTCCCTCGGCTAATGCCCCAGGGCCCATTAAAGACACGATAACCAAGAGTGCAAATACTCCTGCCTGCGCCTTCGCCATGTCCTGCCGAGGAGCGTCTGCCTTAGAATCCTTCAAGCGAACCGCGTCAGTGCGACGCGTATGACGGAGCGTCCTTTGGCCCGGGCAGTTACCGCAAGACAACGCCTCGCACGGTTGATGCAATTAGGTGACAGGACAGAACCCGCAGGCTGGACGCCCGGACTTGTATCATGTCCAGCAGATCCCGAATTAGCCTCTTCCATGGCACCCTTCTCTTCCACGAGAGACTCCGAAAATCTGCCTGCCTCGATTACCTTGATTTCAAGGGAAAATCTGTGCTTACCGTTTGACTCTAAGGACTCGTGGGTTGCCACAGAAGGCCTGGTCCTGCCTCCGAGTCTTGCGGAATCGGACTCCGGAGAGTTCAGCACAGGTGATCAACTCATTGCGGTGTCATGGCAGTCTTTGCACCAAGACGAAATGCTGAACGACCCGCAACTCCAGCCATCTGTGGTTTGTCTCGTAGACTCTATGCAACTCTCTCATAGCCCCGGTTCTCTTGTCAGTGCATTATACAATCTTAGGACGCGATTCCCAAACTCCTTGCTATGGACTCCGGGTATCGGAGGCCCGGACAACTGTGCTCTTCTATCGTGGATGGGCGCGGACCTTTTCGACCTAGCGCGCTCTCGCAGAGCAACTTCTCAAGGAATCATCCTCACCGAGGATGGCCCTAGAGTCCCGGAGGGGACTTTGGGTGAATCATCTGATATGATCACCCAGATCGCTGCTTGGGAGCGTGCCATCGCCGCTACTAGGTCTGCAATCCGGGATGGCTCGCTACGAGAGCTCGCTGAGCGTCAGAGTACTTCCAGTCCGCGTTCGGTAGAGAGACTGCGTCGTCACGATGCGATGATGAGGTCATTCGATGGCGGACTGTCTGGTCTGGAGAGGGTAGTAGGGCATGAGCGAAAATTGAGGTGCCACACATATCAGAGCCGGGATGACCCCCTAATCCATGACTGGAGGGACAGAGTAGCCGATTCTCACATGCCTCCTGAGCACCAGAGGGAACTGCTCATACTTCTACCATGCTCTGCTGTGAAGCCTTACAGGACATCTCAGAGCCATCGCAGATTCATCTTCTCGATTCCTACCAACGCAGCCCACGAAGTAATGGTCACCGCCCCGCTGGGTCTAGTTCCCAGAGAATTGGAGGAGATCTGGCCTGCTGCTAATTATGATATTCCAGTCACAGGTGATTGGGATGCGGATGAGTTATCTGTAATCCGAAGTATGCTTGTTAGGCTATGCTCAAGAGTCGGATATAAGAGAATCATCAATCACTCAGGAGTGGATTTCAGTATCGAGGGCACTGAAATTGTAGACACTAGAGGAGAAGAATCCGCTGGCTCTCAAGAGTCCTTGGATAGGCTACGAGAGGCAGTAGAGCAGGCTGAAGAAGATCTAGGGCTGAGTAGTCTGAAGAAGTCACAGAACACCTTGTCACAGTTGCGAGCCCTTTCGCGCTTCCAGCACGGAACAGATTCTTGGCTCAAAGGAGCAGTGGTGAAGGGGCGCCCGCCAATTTTCACTATAATGAATGATAATGAGCAGATAGCTAAGTGGAATCCTCGCTCTGGCCGTTTCGCCTTCTCTAAGGCTTGCTTGCCATTGCTACTGAAAGCCGACGCCTTACCTAAAGCAGAAATACTCCCCGAACTCGATTGGAAGGGCAATCTCTTCTCCAGCAACGTAATCTCTGCTGATTCCACTATCAGAGTCGGCGACGAGGTCCTTGTGATGCAGAATGGATTACTCATTGGATCAGCGAGAGCCGAGGCTGCGGGCTGGGAGTGGCCGGATGGGGCCGGGAGACTTGCTAGGAGCCAACACAGGCTCTGAGCAGTCTACCAGTGCTGCGCAGCGATTAAAGAGGGAGAGCAGGTCGCCCGGTCGCCGAGGTCTATTGATATGTCGCGCATGCATAGTGGAGGTAAGGGCAAGAGCGGTTCAAGTAGGCCGCATAACTCCGAGGCTCCGGCATGGTCAGCCAGCGATATGGCTGAGATCGAGGAGCTGATAATCAATCTCGCCAACGAGGGATATTCCACGGCCATGATTGGCACAATACTGCGTGATCGCCACGCGGTCCCGAACGTGCGTCTGGTGACCGGAGAGAGAGTTTCTGAGACTCTGGCCAGAAATGGTATCTCCGGAAAATATCCTGAGGATCTGATGAATCTAATGAGGAAGGCGCTGAACCTAATCGACCATCTCTCATCAAATCCAAAGGACCTGCACAACAGCAGGCAACTAGCTCTTTGCGAATCCAAGATTAGGAGATTGTCCAGATACTACATCGGCACCGGACGCCTCGCGCAGGACTGGGTGTACAAGCAGGATCAGCTCCGCCTGATGGTTGAGTAATTCGGCGCAGAGGATTTGTACTTCCAGTATGTAGCGTAGTCATGCACACGCTTCTGGGAGCAGAACCGCTATCCGAGGTCGCCGACCTACTATCCACGGCGGCAGATACTATTCGAACCAGCTCAGCCCCTATTCTACTACTGGCTGCGCCCTCTTTACAAGGGGCACTCGCTATAGCACCTATCGAAGCAGCTCTATTGGACTCCGGATTACCTTACAGGAGGAGATTCAGGCTGGAAACTCCTCCTGAACCCCCTTGGATTCACATCCTAGGCCCGGGAGATTACAGTGGCCTCAGATTGTCGGATAATCCATTCAGCCTCTCAATCTCTGGATCCGTGGTAGATGGCTTGTCCGGGCATCAGGGAGATTATCGCAAGGGCCCTCTGACTGCAGTTGCACAAGCCCATGCTCTGGCCGAGGCGATCTCACCGCAGGGACATAGGACCCGGCGCCTTATGCCGTGGGCGATTTCCGGGAACTGGCTGCATTCAGCTCTAGATACAACCTACGATCCTGTATTTTCAGCTCTAAGAGACACATTAGTCGAATACGGAGCTATCAGAGTGATCCCACTGCCAGAGGTACCACATCCAAACACTACTCACAATAGTTGGATTGATGCTGAAGCACTGGTCGCAGTTTCCTCCAGATGGAAAAACCTCGATTTGGAAGGGAGGGCAAGGGCCCTGTCTCACCTGATGCGCCCAGGTTTGTCTCGCAGCACCCCTTCGACTGCTAGGATGGAGGAGATTGGTTGGCATTGCGTCATGGGCCCGGGGTGGTCGACTGACCTGGCAGGGCAAATAGCGGCGGCGGCGGCGTTCTGGAAGAGCAACGTGGCCGCAGTAGCCGCTACGAAGGTAACCGACTCGCTACTCAGGGAAGGAGTCATTCCTCTATCCTGAGCATGTTCTCGCAACTCGGACACTCCATCCTCAGGGGCCTCACATCAGATTCGACTGTCACTTTGTTAGAGCAGACCGGGCACTGTATGCTGGGACCTCTGGCTTGCTTGGTCATCTTCTGAACAGTTTCATCCCTCGGGGACACCAAGGCAACTGGGAAAACCAGCAACACCGAAGCTAGTGACACTCCAAACACGATTGGCATAGGCATCCCAAGAACGTAAATAACGAGGGCAAGACAGCCGAGGGTGACTACGGTAACCAGTGCAGGAACACTTGTCCTGCGCTTTGTCAAGGACATCGCGAAGCCGATTCCTACAGATAGGAACAGTACTGACATAGCTGCTCCAATCAAGACACCATAAAGGATGAAGCCTGATGGTTGATATTCAACCCTGAAGTCCAAGTCGGGGTCGAGATCATCCTCTTCGATTGTGATTACCTCAAGCACGACCCATCTCCGATGCTTGTACTGTATCTCTTCAGAGGCCACTGCACCGAGGTCATCGAATAGAGTCGACTTCAGCTCGGCAGTCAATCCGATTTTCAGTCCAGTAGTCATCTTGCGAGGCCCTGACAAAAGGTCTCTACGAAAAATCTGTCCTCGAACCCTCTGATGAGTCGTAATTGTATGAGGTGTCTATGGTTATCGTGATTGCATCGGCACTGAAGGCTCCTGGTAGCGCCCATGTCGACTGTAATCTCACTCGGCCCTAGCTCTATCGGATTGACTCCTAGAATGGACTCGACTTCTATGTATAGGCCATTCGACATGAAACGAGCGCAGGTTGGATTGCAGAAACCTGTCAAGTGGCCTTGCAGGGCCAGTAGCTCGGAATCATCGACTCTGCCATTGTGCCTATCATCGGAAGGCAACCGAGTCCCGAATAGGAGTTCAGGTTACGCCACCAAACTGTTTTGAGCCGAGAGTCTGATTCCCGATATTGTCCAGCCCCCCATCGCATCCACTGGGGACATAGAAACCATCGAATCTGATGATGGCCTCTCTTTGGGACTTCATACCCATCCCCACACCGCGTTGATTTCGAGATCCAAGGATGAGCCCCCCGGTCCTCAACGGTTCATTGGCAGGATACCATCCGCCAGTTGTCATCATCATCTTCACCGATGACTATCTCATGACTCTTTGATTTAGAAATCTGCAGTCCGTCCTGCGGACTAAGTTGAAAAATCAACGTTTATCGTTCCTGATTCAAACTCGTCGGGAGCCTCCCAGAAGAAGGTGACTTCCACTCCTCCTTCGACCCCCAGTAGCAATCGGCATCTGACTCACCTGAGAGCCTTGTAACCGATATGCCGCCAGTTGATCCAGACCACATCCTATCATCAAAGCCCGATTTCAGAAACTATAGGTAGGTATACCAGATTACCCAGTACGCTAGCATCCTTCATCTCGATGTCAAACCAGGGGGAAAACGCAGTGAGATATGCGCATCATGCGCCTCAGATCCCCATAGGAAACCGGACTCCCGCAATCGTCCCCCGGTTTGCGAGAAACATCAGGTTTTCTGGACGGTCAGAGAGATCTGCACTCTGTCCCCCGTCATTGACCTCTCCGGAACCTACATCGACACTGGACCTGGAGCAAATCCAGAAACCTGATAGAAAAGGATTTCAGCCCTCCATCTCCATCGTAGAAACGAACCACCTATCCTAACTTCGAGAGTTGAGTTTAATGGTGGACTCCAGCGGCGCCCCTCGACCTCGTAGGGGATAGTGAAAATCCCAGGTGGAGTTTCTCATAGTTTCCCCCCTGTCCCCCCATGTGACCTCCCATGTACCGATTTTAAATCTCACTGAGAATCGAGGGAGTGACCAAAGGTAGATTTTCGAATCAGAGGAAATCGCTCTCTAAAATCCTCCTGAAAAAGGAGTAAGGGGTCCCCGTCCATCGGCTCTCCCATCAAGTAAAGCCGGAAGTCTGTTGAATTTACAGCAAGTAAACTTCACCCTGAGCGGAGGCTACTAGCGGAGCCGCACTCATCATCAGCAGTAACGGAAAACAAGGGTCAGTGCACGTAAACGGCGCTGCATCCATCAGGCCGTGTGGCCAGCCTGCAATCCCTTCAATGCGACGCCCTAAACTGGAGTGGCCACCAATAGTATTCGCATAACTACTGGAATCCGCTAGGCATGCAAACCATACGAGTGATGCAGAAACCGTCCTCATACAAGCCCCCTCCAGTCTTGCGAAACCCCACTCTTTTCAAGTTGGTACACCTTTTCCAACTCTCAATTCGAAATCCTCAATCAGCCCCCCTCACAGTCACAATATCCTCTCCTTGAGGGACGTACAGAACAGCCTCACGAGTCCATGCCCCTCGGGCAGCCACTGGGACTATGGGCCGATCATCCGTTCTTTCAAAGGACTCGACTCTCGCCTGCTCTCCAGAGATGCTGATGTCCGGCGAAATTCCTTCAATCGCAGGTTGCTAATCCCCGAATCCGAATCCTGAATGTAGAACCACATCCCCCCATGTTTCCAACTCCGGGGAATCCGGGAATCTTCCCATCAGGATGTCCTAGGTGACTTGGACAAGTCCCGCCCCCCTTCTCCCGATAGATTGCAATCTCACCGGTGATGCAAACGAAGCTGCGACGCCTCTGTCATCGCATCTATCGCACTCGAATTCAATGACTCAAATTGTCTGCATAGGACACCGAGATATCCTTCTGTGTGACCCCCCAGTTTCCACCCAGAAGTTTTCGCAGAGCCTGAGCATCGAAAACCCCTGCGTCCTGAGTGATTGTATAGTGGGGCATTCGTAAAATCTTCCCATCCTTCCCGAACTCCGTCTTCAATTGAAGCTCTCATAGAGGATGTGGAGAAGCCTCCGAAAACTCGTGGACCTTCACTCTGCCCCAATACAGAGTCTCAGGATAATCCCACCCTAGTTTTCTCATACAGCAGGCTCTGCTTCCTAGTACTATCCATCAGATCCTTACCTCGAACGATATGTGTGGACTCCTTGTTTTGTGGTCCCTCTATGGCGCTCTGGAAATCCAGAAGAGGCCAAAACTCGATAAACGTTTCTCCAACCATAGGATGAGGTGTATGCTGTATCCTCAGAGCAGGCCAATCTCTCAGGGCCGGGTTTCGGAAGATCCATGTCCAGTCATCACTCTGACGACCGCAATCGCCCTCGCCCGAAACTCCCCAATCGTTCATCGATTTCCCCAATCCGAAAAGATTGGCAGATACGCCCTTAGAGCGACAAGGGCAATCCTCCTTTGCCTCCCTGTAAGCCTCTGAACTCATCTGCAGGGCATCTGCAAACATAGCAAATGCCCGTCTGATAAACATGCTACGTGGCATAGTCAAGGTAGACCGGCATCCTGTCCGCTTGCCCTTAGTATAAATGTCAGCCGGCCCTGCCAGCAAGCCATTCGTACTCCTCCTCGATCCATTGATACGCATTGGGACAAAAGGGGGCTTAACCCCTGGTGGTCGGTATCATCGAAGCGTAAATACTACCTTCCCATCATGCATTTTTTGCATACTCGGAGTTTGATTGACAAACCCCTCTTGAATGGCCCAAAGTTGAGTGGGGCCGTTTCGGGTTGGGGGCGAACCTCAGCACTACAGATGAAGTAATCACCTGGCAATGCCTTCAATCCCTCGACCTTGCGATGCTTCTCTCTTTCCAATGCTTCCGGGGCAGATCTTTCGAGCTCCGCCCTAACGGCATCAACCCCCCTCTCTCAAAAGCCAGCCGCGTTTCGCGGCCCCCGACCCTCCTCGGCCACAAATCCCCATTAATCGCTTAGCCCTCTGGTCTGAGGTCCGGTTTTTTTTCTGACAACAGCCTGCCTAATTACGCTCCCTGCCTGTCCCCGCCCCCATCGTATTCCAACGCGTTCTGCAGAGCGAAACTTTCCGCACTGCAGCGACCACCTCGGCACTCCAGCCCATCACTTCCGGCCATGATAAACGTGACCGACCGCGTAAGTGCAAGCATTTTCACGCTTCGCTCGCTCACCACTCTTCAAGGCATCGTTTTTGTCGAATGGCTATATCATCTTCGGACCTTGTAGGGGACTGGAGTGCTGTGAGCCCTCAGTCCCAGAGGTCCTGAAAACCGTTGACCCAGCTCCATCTCAGATCGGTGTGAGGTAGATCTCCGGAGACGAGTACTCTCACCGCATTTCTTGTGATGGTATCAGAGGGGTACCCCGAACCGACCGAGAATCCCACATCTTCCGCGATTCGGGATATCTCCGCATCTCTCTTGACCTTGGCCAGAATGCTCGCAGCCCCTGCCACCGGGTCTATGGAGTCCATAGCGTGTCTGGAATCGATCTCCCAGTTCGACCACTCCCCTCCCAGTCTCGATGAAATCCTTCTTGAGAATCTCAACTCATTCACATCGCATGAGTCTGCCATGACGATGCCGCTAGGGAGACTCTTAGACGAGGCCTCGATGGCCTCGGAGAAGAGATCGACCTCAAGTCTGTTCAAATCTGAGTGCAGGCTGTTGGAGTCAATTCTCAAAGGCTCGCAGACTACAATTCCAATCCCCCAGCCCCTAGATTCAGCCTCATCGCGAATGATAGCAGCCACCTGCTCCCTATCTTTCGGTGACAACTGCTTTGAGTCCTTGGCCCCAATTTCGCGCAATGTGTCGAGTTCGGATTCGTACACACGCAGCGCGCAGACTACTAACGGTCCAATCACAGGCCCCCTGCCCGCCTCGTCTACACCAATCACTGGACGACTCATATCTCCAAGTCGAAGTCCGCCGGGCTATCATCATCTCTGCTTTTCTTGGACACAACCCTGCGAGTCTCCATTTCGGCGGGATCTAGCATGACGTTGCTCGGGTGGGGTAATTCACCCTCATTCATCCGGTCCGCCATCTCAATGGCAGAGTCGAGATCCTGATCTGTCTGGAACTTATCGAGCACCTCGCTCGCCTGCCCAACGACCTCCTCGCTCGGCCCCTTTTTCGGTTTCTCTGACAGACCTCCAGCCTTCTCAAGGAATTCAGCTGCGAATTCCCTCGAGGAGACTTTGGGACCGCCAATCAAGCCCGGAGCGTGCCCCTCGCCTTCTTCAAATTTCGACATCCACTCTTCTGTGCTCTCAACTGTTGCGGCTCCAATCACTGTATCTGTCTGGGTGACTTCGTTCCTCTTTCTAAGGGCAATAATTACACCGATGCTACCAGCGACCATGACTATCAGAATCAACATGAACTCGTGCCAAATCTCCAACCAGTCAATCACGGATTGTAGGAACGAGGTTTGGCAACAAATGGGAGGCTCTATCTCTGGCCCCAGTAAGAGAACTGAGTCCGTACCAATGAACACTATGGAAGGGTCTCTGATTGATCTGACCTCGACTGTGAGAACTAATTCAGAGTCAACAGGAGATTCCGTCGGAACAGTAATCCAAGCCACGAATTCGACTGTGCCCTCGGGAGGTACATCCATCATTTCGAATGAACGGTGGTTGTCCGTTCCAGACCCTGTCGAAGAACCTTCGGGGAGGATTAAGCCGAATTGGGTGACGAGATTAGAGTCGATACTCACGATTAAACCGTCGTCCTCATTACCTAAATTTGTCAATAGCCATGTAGAAGTCAGATTATTTTCGGCGGACAACTCTGATGACACAATCTCTGCTTCCCACGAGTAAATCTCACCGACTGTAATCTCTAGATATAGTTCATCTGGCATCCACTCTCCCATCCATAATTGGATGTAGAATTCAGCAGTTAAGTCAGCATTGGTTGCCTCAGATACTGTACAAGAAAAATGAATCCCGCCCATTGACTGACCCGGGTCAAGTGTAACAATACTTTGACTAATCTCCACTGAAAGCCATTCAGGAACATCTATCGAATTTAGCTCAAAAGTAGAAGACACATCTCCAGTATTCTCTATTCGGAGATAGCCATGACATGTTTCTCCAGGCTTCGTTTCTTCCATACAGTCATCGTCCTCTAGTGACAAAATCCCTCCAGTACGAGGGACTATGCTCACTCTTTGACTAACCGTGGGTGCCTCTTCGGCAACTCCGTTATCCCAGACGATGATGTCGAACTGCAGACTTCCAGGATAGCGTTCGGGAGCTTGGACTTGCAACTGGGCTGTAGCCACATCTCCAGGCGCTATTGAGTCCAATTCTGATTTGCTAAGAACTATCGCTGCCCATCCGTCATTAGAGATCGAGAGCCCGGGATTACCAATTCTAGAGCCGTTCTCATCAGTAGCAGCAATCTCGATGAAGAGGTCACGCACAGAATTCCCGAGATTCTTGACATCGACAGCCAAGCTAATCACTTCTCCAGGAGATATCGATGCGTTACCACCTCCGGACACGATTGCTGCCTCATAGTGGAAGCCGTAGCGCAGTGAGAAGTTGTACCAGTCCTGAGATCCGTCTGGTGTTGTAAGATGCATGCTGAACTGGTGCAGTGTGTTGGCCAATGGAAAACCACCCTCTACCGGAGGCGAGGTAACGGAGAACTGTACCCACTGCGGAGAGTCAGAGGGAGCTGCGAACGAGTGCCCCGCAGAAGCATCCTCAGCATATTGCCAATCAATCCCCCAACTCACTGGTCCAGTGATTGAAATCACGGCCGTGTCATCGACTTCGGCGTTATTGGTGAAATTGAAATTCAACCCAATTGACGAATCAGGAGCAATTTCGAACACCGAGCCTGAATCTGGCCCAAATCTGACCTCGGACCTCTCTACCTGCCACGGGTAGGTATAGTTCGGAGTTTCATTGAATACTGTGGCCGCCGCTGCCTGCTGCAGCTCAAGCACCCTTTCGGGAGAGATCTGACTGGGAGCCTCCCTACCAACCGCTGACTCTCCTGTGATGGTGGAGTGCATAACACATGCTGCCAGATAGGTTCCGTCTATCGATGGGTGGGATCCATCACTCGAGTATAGCGAGGAGAACGGGGTCCAGCCATCGGTTGCATTCTGACCTGATTCCTCAACAGCTCGATGGATGTGCATGAATGCGAGACCGACAGGAGCGATGTATGTGGGGCGATCCGCGGAGGTGATATTTTCATTGTACATCTCGTAGCCACGCGACACACTCTCTTGCATGCTGGTGTAATCAGGGTGCATCCAATCACCTTCCATTCGCCCCCATGTCATGAAAAGGACAGTTTCTCCACCTTTGGATTGGACTCTTCGATCAAGATAAATCAGCCCATCTAGACTGTCCTGCCAGTATTGTGTGTCGATGGCCAATCCGGGAACCTGAGATTGGTCCTGCAGGATCACATAGTCGTACCGCTGCTGTAGGCTAGTGTTCCAAGAGTGCCCGGGTGTATCTGCTCTCTCAGCATGCTCGCTTAACTTCAGCCCCCCACTAGTTATTGATGTGACTTGGGCATCCTCACCTGAATCTGTGAGAATACTGTCTAATCTGACAGATAGAGAATTGCTCGATGTGTATGAATTACCCATCATCAGTATGTCTAGGGAACTGTCCTTGGCACCTACGCTACCAACGGCCGCCGAAGTGAACGGAGTAGCAGAATATTGTATGGGCAGAATCAGAATCATCATGAGAATCGCAGCCACGATTCTTCGACCCATGCTACTATCGAAAATCCAGAAAGATATCATTTCTGCCCCTTTTCGTTACGTTTTGTACAAAGTATTGATGGTCTGGGGCATAGTTGCACATCTATGGCATCGAAGTGGCCTTTCACGAAGAAACCGGCCGAGCCACGACAGGTCGCTAAGGCCGATCAGAGAAAGATAGTCGAATACGAACGCAAGCCTGACAAGTCTTCCAAAGAGAAAATAACCGACCGCAGTCACTTGGAGAACGACTCATTCAAGGAAGCAATGGATTTGCTCGGTGGAGACTCAGGTGATTGAATGGAACTGAATCCTTTCAATGGGTAGCAAGGACAGGTGTGAGGGAGTAAGTCATAGGATTGGATCGGGAGCAAGTCGATTCAGAGCCTCAACATCGAACTCGCCCGCATTTACTGGAGACCGTAGCCCGAATTCGTTCAGAACCTTGGGCGAGATCTCTCCGAATGAGCCAATCTCCAATCCTTCAAACATGATTCTGGCACCTCTCCCTGAAATCCATGGTCCACTAACAGTCTCCTCCAGAGATATCTCGTCGAAGCCAACTCCGAGATCTCTGAGGAGTGCTTGAGCCACTCCCTTTGCCGCTGCAAATCCACCTCCGATCTCAGCGCAGGCCCAAGCCACTCTTGGTCGGTTTGCAGACTCCCTAACCACATCGCTGAGCTCGTAGACTTTCTGAGGCAACTCATGATGTCTGTTGGATGAGAGGAGGACGAGGAGCGAAGGGAGAATACTCTGCCTGAGTATAGTGTGCTCGACTGAGATTGGATTGGATATCATAGCCACCCCTCCTATGGGCTCCCATCCGATCTTGTCGAACTGGTCTTTCTCATTGGACAGAGTCAGTCCTTGAGTCTCTTGGATTCCAAGCGATCGAAGGCTCGACCTTATGCGCCGATGCAGATGAGAGGAGCGCAGTGGAACCGCATCCAGATGCACCTCGGAGAGTTTCTCAGGGAGGTTCTGATAGCCGAATCCTATGGCTATGTCTTCGACGATGTCAATTGGATGCATTATGTCGCTCCTCCATCGGGGCATCTCAACAATATGCTCCTTCTCGCCAATAACACAATCGGCCCACTTGTCCTGCTTGTTTGAGCCATCAGTTACTGTCCTTGATTCTAAAAGCAAGCCCCCCATCCTGTTAAGGGCCACTCCGATTTCGTCTTGACTCAACTCCAATCCGAGAATCTTGCTAATCAAGCTCTCCGGCACTCGATGCTTGACCGGATCTCCGCGTGGTGTATGCATCTCATCGCCCGAGTAACTCTTCACCTTGACACTCTCGACCTTTCCTCCCCTCTCATACAGCGACAGGCATACGAGCATCAGGCAAGCCTCGCAAGCCCGAATATCCCACCCAGTGACATCAATGAGGAAGTCTTTCGTCGAGTGAGAGACTGTGGTGTGATCACCGTTGATTATTGGTGGAAAGGATAGGATGTCGTCATTCGCATCCAAAATGACGGGATATGAGTCGAGTTCCTCCATCAGGTGAGCGTATTCCATGCCCTTGGGATGCTCTTTGAGAATCTGCTTGATACTCATGCTCCGATTCATCATCAGAGGGACGAATGAGTAAGTCTCCGGTACTGTGAGGACTCTGAATGGGCCTTTCACTGAAGACAGGTCATGAACTCCGATAGAGGCCAACAAACGCTTCCTCCCAAGAGTCAGATGAAGCTTCTCCTGATGGTCCATCAATGACTGGATGAAAGCCTCGACATCATCCTCGTCATCACCGGTATCTACCCCTTTGACGACAGCAGCCAAGACTACCGGCCTGACATTGCCAAGAGAAGGTTCCACAAACATCTCAATTCCACTGGATTCTATCTCCATCGAGGCATCCACAATTTGACCGTCAGCGAAGTTCCTTGCAGCCCGTGCAAGAGATTCGTGACTCAGCAGGTCCGGTCGATCTGGAAAGACCTCGACCTCCACCGCATCCTCGTCATTGCCCTCGACAGGACACCCCATAGCGGGCAGCCAATCAGACCAAGACTCAGGCGAGTGCCCGGAGCCATTGAGCTTCTGTATGTATTCAAGCAGAGAGTGCTGCAGATTCAAAGTAGGCATACTAACCTCAGTTTCCTAGCCACATTGGCAACGGTCGGTCATAGCCGATTAGCCTCAACCCACTGATTGATGCTGTGTCGTAGTCCAGAGCCCTGAGATTCCTCCGATTTAACTTCTCGAGACCATCTACCCCAAGTTCAACCATCCAGCCTCTGAGTGTGGAACTCAGCCAGTGCAGAGTCTCTTCGAGTCCGCTTTCGGGAGGAGGTGCTACAAGGACAGAGCATCCAGCTGCCACGCAGATGAGAAGATCCTCAGCACCCGGTGCCTCATCCACCTCTATCATTAGGTGACGACCCTGTCCAGTCAGGTTCATTGCCCTGGCTGCGAGGCCTATTCGTGGCAGCGCCGACGCCGCTCTGCTTCCGCCCGGAGAGGCTGCATCGATCACAGCACCATCAAGATCAAGATCGACAACCAATCTGAAAAGTTGATCCACGCGGTCGACCCGATCACGCAGCAGGACGAGTGATTCGTCGCCCATTTTGCTAGTCAAGGAGACTAATATCCCCTCAATCTCGGCATCGTCCATTTGAGGAATATCATCCAGATCGAGAACTATGCCGGCACAACCGCTCAGATGCATTGAGCATTCAATGATATTATCTCCGCCAATAAGCAGCAAGTCGCACGCTCTGGGAGAGTGTCTGACGAGAGCCGGCTGCTCTGATTCAGCCTCGCCCTGCCAGGATTCCGCAGTCTCAATCTCAATGAGCCATGGGGTGGGGAATAACAACCCTCCTTCCTCGGAGCCCAAGGGCATCAGAAGGGTCAACGGGTCAAGTGAGGTATGAGTGGGCAGCCTTTCAGAGGAAGAGGGGATTAGCGCTATGCTCTCGAAACCCTCTGCTACTGAGGACTGGGGAGGCTCGACTGATAGGGAAACAGAGACTTCTGAGGGCGTTAGTACCAGAGCATCCTCTTCGATTGAGAGCCCCATAGGATCTAGGTGTTTAGATATCTCTGAAAGCTCCTCAGCTTCTATACCTCTCATAGTAGATCCCTCGCCAGGTGGAGGGCAGCTACCGGCGATGACTATGCGTCCACCAGACATTCCCAGGCCGGGTTCTGTTCCCACCGAGCCGAGTACTACTATAGTACCGCCAGACATACCCGAACCAACTCCCTTGCCCGCATGACCGCGCACTATCAGAGTGCCACCCGACATACCTGCTCCAGAGTCATCGCCTGTAGATCCCTGTACTATGATTACTCCTCCTGAAATATGGGTGTGCGGCCCGTTCAGCAGCGTCCTTTTCTACTACGATGCGACCGTCGCGCTGGAAAGCCCCGAGCATTGAGCCCGCAGAACCTTGGAGGGTGAATGTGCCACCGTTGTTCATAGCTCCAGCACACTGCCCCAAATCACCAAGCAGAAGGACTCTAGAATCATTGGGGAGGTGACTGGCTGCACCTATCTCACCGCTCTTGGGTTTCTCATCTCCGCTTCTGCCCCATCCTATCCTGATGAGTAGATCCCTTTCCAGAGCCTCATCCAGCATTCCATTCAAATCGCGTGCGAGCTTCATGCTCTTCGCGGTTACCTCACGCATGCTCCTCATTGGGGGGACACTATACCACCCGTCTTGACTCTGACGGGCAAGAGGCCTAGCAACACTAGCTTAGACGCCAAATTCGGATTTCCGGAGCGAAGGGTATGTTGATAGGGGTCATTCATTGGAGTTGGAACGCCCGAAGGGGCCATGGGGCGCTGTCTTTGATCAGAGTCGCAATAAACGGGTTCGGAACCATCGGCAAGAGAGTTGCCGATGCGGTAGATGCACAGGACGACATGGAGGTGGCCGGAGTAACCAAGACCGGTCCGAGCTTCGGATGCGACTTGGCCGTCCGCAAAGGCTTCCCTCTGTACTGCACTCACGATGACCCAGATCGCATCGCAACCTTCGCTGAAGGAGGCTATGAATGCCTCGGCGGGCTGTCCGATCTTCTCGCATCAGCCGACGTGGTGGTCGACTGCGCTCCAGGTAAGAGAGGGGCTGAGAACCTCTCAAAGTACAAGGCAGCCGGAATCAAGCACATATTCCAAGGAGGGGAGAAACACGACCTCACCGGATTGTCTTACAATTCGTGCGCCAATCACGACGCCAATCTAGATGCAACAGGAACCAGAGTCGTATCTTGCAACACAACTGGACTTTCTCGTACCTTAGTTCCCCTCTTCGAGGCGTGCGGCTCCCTCAAAGTCGAATGCACGATGATTAGACGAGCCGCTGACCCAGGAGACTCCAGCAAGGGGCCAATCAATGCAATCAAACCTGTTCTGAAGGTTCCAAGCCACCACGGCCCAGACTTGATGACTGTGAAACCCGAGATAGAAATCAACTCTCTCGCAGTGGCTGTACCGACGACCATCATGCACGTCCATGCGATTATCGCCGATCTACCAAGCGGTCACGGTATGACTACCGAGTCAATTCTGGAACTCTGGGGCATCACCCCAAGAGTCCTGCTGATGAGCGGCTCGGGAGACCGCTTGACAACCACAGCCGAGGTCATGGAGATGGCTAGAGATATTGGCAGGAAGTGGGGGGATTTGCACGAGGTATTCGTCTGGGAGGATGCGGTCAGCCTCATGGGCGACAGGCTGTATTACTTCCAAGCCATTCATCAGGAGAGTGATGTCATTCCTGAGAACATAGACTGTATACGCGCTCTGACTGGCACTGAGCCAGACTGGAAGGCGTCAGTATCTAGGACCGATGAGGCCATATCCAGATACTATGGGATGTAATCCCATAGTGATGCATAGGTCATGCATTCAGCATCAACGGTCAAAAAGCCCCCTTAGACTCGCAGAATCATGGATGGGTCCCGTTGGGTTCTCGTTATCCTCCCCGTTCTATTGTTGTCAACAGGGGGCTCGATACTAACAGAACCACTAATCTTAGAGCCGCAGTCAGTCGATTCTGGCTCTTCACCCTATTCCGATTCCGAATGGTTCCGAGCAGACCCCTCTGAATCCAGTTACGAACTACGTACTCCAACCGGGCTGCTACACTCTCCTTACGGTCCATTTGACCCCTTGGTGGACCCCGTACCTTTAGGTCCAGAGAATCTGTATGACCCATTCGCACTCCAGCGCACTGGGATGCTGCTGGTGCAGTCCTCGAGCTCTGATATGACTGCCATGTTCGATATACTGGAGAAATCAGGATTGGATGTGATAGAAATCATGCCTGAGTACTCAGTCGTAGCCCGATTGTATTCTGATGACCATCATCGCATCATCGATGAACTTGTTGCAGACAGTTCAATCAGGTGGGCTGGTGAGTTGCCAATCGCTTGGAGGGTCTCTCCCTACCTATCCTCAATCGCTGGAATAGGTAGTCAACGGTTAGATTTGGACATCATCCCCGCTCCGGATCTTGACAAGAAGGAACTCCTATCTTTATCTGAAGACATGGAACTAATCTCTGAGAACTCCGTTGAACGTGCAATCTGCGACCTCCATATCTGTCAGCCGAAGAACGTCGATGCTGCATGGATCCCCATTTTGGCTATGGATGGCAGGATTCTCAGGATTAACCCTGCAGCTCAGTACTCAGTGCAGAACTCCAATGCCAGCTTGATTGGTGGATTGCAAGATGCTCGACTATCCTCAGGTCTATCGCTGAACGGCTCCGGAGAGGTCCTAGCGGTCTCTGATACCGGTTTGGACGACGACCATGGTGACTTCGGAAATCGAATCCGCGCAATTTACAATCAGTTCGGTCCCGACAACTCGCATGCCGACTCCAACACCGGACACGGCACTCACGTTTCGGCAACCCTGCTTGGTGACGGCTCAGGAGACTCCAATGCAGTGGGCATGGTTCCCGGGGCGACTTTCCACTTTTATCAGCTTGAAGCTGACTCATCAGGGATGCTTGCACGGTGGGGATCACTGTATGAGATGTTCAGTCATTCATGGAATAACAACGCTAGGATTCAGACCAACAGCTGGGGGAACCAGAATCTCGCCGGTGACTACAGCTCCGACTCCAGATCAGCAGACTCATTCATCTCCGACTATCCACGCTTCCTCGTACTATTCTCTGCCGGAGATCTCAGTTCCGGGGGCATCACTCCTCCAGGAACTGCCAAGAACGTCCTGACTGTAGGGGCATCCTCAACAGGATCCTATGGTAGCACGCCTGAGGGAGTAGTAGCTAGTTTCTCCTCTATGGGAGTTACCAGCGATGGAAGAATCAAGCCGGACATAGTCGCCCCGGGAGTGGCAATCTGCTCTGCTCGTGCCCAAGAAGCCGTATTGGCCGAGGGGGGCTCATGTTCAAGCGCTTCTATTGAGGAACAGACTCCACTATACATGTCTCTCAATGGATCTTCCATGGCTACCTCCGTGGCTGCCGGAGCAGCGGCAATGGTCAGACAGTATCTGCGAGAAGCGAAATCCATTAGCGAGCCTAGATCGGATTTTATCCGAGCCTTGCTGATTAATGGGGCAGAGGATCTCGGTGCGAACGACATTCCCAACCCCTCAGAAGGCTGGGGCCAGTTAGATCTCGAAAACAGCCTATTTCCGTCTAATTCCGATCAGGACCTGAATTTGCTTTACGATTATTCGAGAGAGTTGCTGCCCGGCCACTCATTCGTATACACATTCAACGTTAATGGAGACTACGGTCTAGATGCCACCATTGTATGGAACGATCCAGAAGGCTCAGCCGTAGCCAATCAAAGCGCCTCACGTCTGGTGAATGATCTTGATCTCAGAGCCGTATCTCCTGACGGCACTACCTACTTCGGAAACCACTTCAATTCCGGATTCAGTGTTTCCGGCGGATCCGAGGACCGCTTGAACAACGTGGAGAGGATCCGTATCCCAGCTGGATCGCCATCAGGCACATGGTCGATTATAGTGGGACACGCTGGCGGTTCGATTCAGGATTTCGCAATGGTACTTTCGGGCTTGGGCAATGAGGTTATCCACCCCGATCTCTCAGTATTTGAGGGCTCACTGTCAACTTCGATCGATAACCCCCTCCAAGGAGATACTATCCTCATTGAAGCTGCTTGGAAGAATCAAGCCGCGGCACCGACAGGAACCTATTCGATAGAAGTCGAGGATTTGACATCAGGTTCGATTATCCATACCTCCTCAAGGCCGTCACTATCAGGAGGATTACTGGATTCGGTCTCATTCCCTCATTCCTTCTCGACTACTGGAACCCACCAATTAGAACTCAGACTAGATTCTGATTCGGCCGTCCAAGAGTTGAATGACGAGTCAACAGGAATTGAAAACAACCGATACCTAATAGAAGTCAATGTCTCGCAAATCGGAGTTAGGCTGACTCCACTGATGGAGGATGGCAGCCTCCCTGCGAACCCTGCTCAATTGAGCCAAGCTATGTCTAGGACACTCGACCCGAGGCATGCCAGCTGGGTTCTGTTTGACCTACAAATGAGGAACGAGGGGACCTCAGAGATATCGGTCGGTCTCAGCGTATCGCCAGTTCAACTACTCGGAGATGATGGTATACTATATCCTCCTCAAGATGATTGGTGGAAATTACTCAATGAAACCGGACCGTGGACACTCGCGCCCTATGGTCAACCCGGAGACAGCTTGGTAGTGACTCTGAATCTATCAGACATGGACACGGATTTGAGTAGCGATTCTGAAGCCGTCTATGCACTTCCGGGAACCTTTGTTTCAGATCTAACTCTGTATGACAAAAACGCCCCCACCGTGTCGCATAGCATCAGGCTGAATGCAGTGGTCCAGCGGGTAGAGGGACTATACACGATAGTAGCCGGAACTGAGGGCCTAAGTGCAGAACCAGGGGATACCGCTGTGTTCACACTCTCGATAAAGAACACAGGAAACGGCCCCACTCAATACTCAATCTCCTGTGAGACCACAGATAGGTGGACAATCACTATCGGAGATAGCGAATCATCTCAAATCACTTTGGATCCACTTAGCAGACTCCAGTTCCTACCAATGCCCATAAGAATCAGAGTACCTAGTGCTGTAGACGGCTTCCCTCCTGCAGGCTTCACACAGAGCATAGAATGCATCACCTCCTCGACAAGCGATCCAAATCTGCAAACTTCCGAGAACGCTACTTTGAATGTCCTGGAAAGTCTGGACTTCTCAACACAGATTTTTGATTCAGAGGGCAACGCCCTCGGCCCTCAAGGCTCCGAGGAGCCCAGAGTGGTGATTAACGATGACATCGTGATTACTGACTTAGTAGTGAACAACGAGGGCAACGTCCCGTTAGATTTCGTAGTAGAGGCCTTCTCATCTCGCAATTCTTGGCCTATTCAGATTTCGTTAGGTCAGAATGTCGATCCCGAGGGGATCTCGTTCTCCATTGCTTCAGGTTCGCATGCCACTGTCACTATTTCTACAATCGTACCATTTGCTGCGGAGATGGGAGATACCAACACACTAACCATTCGTACAACTCGGGTGAATGGCCCAATAGTCACCATGAGTACCCTGTTGGCCGTCCAAGAGGTTGCCATTCTGAGTCTTTCATGGGGCGAGATTCTTGAGACCTCCCTAGGTACTCCGGGAATCGGCTTGGTCAGTGTTCAAAACATAGGAAATGTGGACTTAGATATCAGCCTGACGATGGGCACTCTTCCAACAGGTTGGTCTGGCGGTTTCCTCTCAGGAAGACAGTTCACCATGGGAATGAACAGTGAGGCAGTTATCGAAGTGGTGGTAGACTTGCCTAGTAATCTACCAATCGGGTTACTCGCTGACAAGGTCACTGTCATCATTGAGGCCAGTACCCCGGCAGGCGAGGTAATCTTGTACACAGTAGAGATTGGGGTCTCCGTATTGCCTTCGATCTGGATGGATATCTCCAGCGAATTCACTACCATAGAGAATATTGGCGAAGACGGGAAGACATTCGAGATTACTATTTCTAATCTTGGCAACACACATGGAAACTCAACTCTATCCATACATGCGCCAGAAAATTGGAAGATTGATGCGAATGCACCCACGAGTATAGGCCCAGGAGAAAGCAGCACCATACCAATAACCGCCACACCCGATTCGGATGCATCATCTGGATTAACTATAATCGTAATCGAAATCAATTCCTCTGCAACCGGCAGTGATGACGTTTCCATCACCGGCGATTCCCTAGAAATCAGCGTTAGCAAATCAAGAAATTCTGGCCGAGGGGGGCTGGGGGGGATTCTAGATAGTCTAGGTCTTCCCGACTGGTCGATGGCTGTAATCATGATTGCAATTCTGTCTGCGACTACCGTCTATGCAATCAAGATGAGGAGAAGCTCTTCAGCCATGATGAGTCCTGATGAGGAACTGATTCCCGAGGGATCAGCTCTACTTTCAGGCTCTCTTTCGGAACGCAGAGCAGCCGCATTGGAGACCTCTTCATCGGGAGAGGTTATGACAGGAGGAGTGTCAGATGAAGATATTCAAGCAGCAATCGCTCAGTCGTCTCCCTCTGCCCTCCCTCCGACTCCAGACGGAACTCCTCCCTTGCCCCTTTCCGGCCTTCCCGAGGGATGGACGATGGAGCAATGGGCATCGTACGGCCATCTGTGGTGGGAGCAGAACAAGCCCTGATGCGCTTTCCTTATGGCTCGGACCGCCTCGCCGAAGCGTGATTGGCTCGATAGTTCTCTTTGGCCCACCCGGCGCAGGGAAGGGCACCCAGGCCGCTCGCATCTCATCTCTGACTGGCAAGCCTCAGGTTTCAACCGGGGACATGCTCAGGGCTGCGGTTGCTGCGAACTCAGACCTAGGTATAGAAGCCAAGCAGTATATGGATGCGGGCCTGTTGGTGCCTGATGAGATTATCATCGGTCTCATTTCAGAGAGGCTGCAACAGCCGGATGCGGAGTCAGGCCTACTCCTTGATGGATATCCCAGAACAATAGTTCAAGCCGAGTCGCTTGAGCGGATTGAATCGGTTGTGGCGGTGATTTCGATAGAGGTCCCAGATGATGCAATTGTGCGTCGCATAGTGGGCCGCAGGAT